>CAUDCB010000023.1 GCA_958447915.1 uncultured Collinsella sp.
GTATAAGAGACAGGTCTTGCAGGGCGCGGTGCCGGACTCATGCGTCTCGATACGGTTATCGTTGCGGTAGTTGGGCGACCACTTGGTGTGGTCCCACTTGGTGGCATCGGGCAGCTCCTGACGCGGATACTTGGGCACCTTTCCGCCGGCCTTTTTGCTGCAGAGCTTCTGGCCCAGCTTGGCGGCGCCGGCCGGGCACACCTCAACGCAGCGACCGCAGGCCACGCACTTGTCCTTCTCGACCTTGGCGACATAGGCCGAGCGCGACAGGTTGGGCGTGTTGAACAGCTGCGAGGTGCGCAGGGCGTAGCACACGTTGACGTTGCAGTTGCAGATGGCGAAGATCTTGTTCTCGCCATCGATGTTGGTGATCTGGTGCACAAAGCCGTTGTCCTCGGCCTGGCGCAAAATGTCGTAGACCTCCTCGCGCGTCACATAGTGGCCACGGTCGGTCTCGACCACGTAGTCGGCCATATCGCCCACGGCGATGCACCAATCGGCCGGGTCGTCGGCGCAGCCCTCACCCATCACGCGACGGCTCGCGCGGCAGCTGCAGGTGCTGGCGGCATACTTACCCTCGTATTTGTCGAGCCAGTGCTCGATATGCTCGATCGGCACCGAGGTGCTCGCGGCATCGATGGCCTTCTCGACCGGAATGACATGCATGCCGATGCCGGCACCGCCGGGCGGCACCATCGGCGTGGCCTTGGACAGCGGTCCCTTGGACGCCTGCTCAAAGAACTTGGCGTAGACCGGGTGTTCCTCGAGCTGGCTCACGCGCATGTTGAGGAACTCGGCGGAACCCGGCACCAGCATGGGCAGCACCCACTGCTTGGCGCGCTCGGGGTTTTCCCAGTTGTACTCGAGCAGACCCGTGTAGCTCATGTCGTCGAGCATCTTCTCGATATCGGCTTCGGGCATGCCGGTGAGCTTGACCATCTCGGGCAGCGTATAGGGACGGCGCATCTTCATCTTGCAGAGCACTTCGGCCTGCTCGTCGGTCGCGGCCTCGGCAAACGACCAGTACTCGTAGCCCAGCAGCTCATCGCGATGCAGCAGGCGGTTGGTGCAGTGCTCGCACAGCTTGACGATTGCCTCGCGCGGATGCTCCGGCAGCGGCGGCACGAACTCCGAACCGATATCGGGCTCGGTATAGCTAATTCCCGGTCCGTTGAGAATCATGGTTGTCCCTTCTCTTGCCACAGCCCGGCGAGGCCGCGGCACCCCTCTTTTTTTGCAGGCCGGGCATGCCCCCATGCCGTTCACCCACCATTGTTGACATTGTGTCAAAAATAGTATTGACGAACCGTCAACAATATTCAAGACTGTTAGGCGAACGGTCAGACAAAAGAGGATGAAAGGCGGCAAACGCATGGGCGATAACACGGCGAATATCTCTGTTGCCGACACCGTCCCCGCACCCGACAGCGCGGCAAAGCGCCTGACGGGCGACGAGCGCCGTCGCGAGATTCTCGCCGCCGTGCGCGACGTGAGCTCCGAGCTGGGCGTGTCACATCTATCCGTCTCGGCCGTGACCAAGCGAGCCGGCTGCACGCGCTCGCTGTTCTACCACTACTTTGCCGATATGGACGCCGCCGTCACCGCCGTTATGGACGAGGCGATCGACGGCTTTATCTCCGAGCTCGAGCAGTGGAACGCCAGCCGCACGGTTGGCGACATCGAAGGCGCGCTCGACACCGTCGCTCCGCTCTTTAAGCGCCTGGTCGTGAGCGGCCACGAGCTGCCGAGCACGCTCACCTCGAGCAGCGGCGCGCTCTACGGCGGCTTTCTGCACAACGTGGTCCAGCGCGTGGCGCAATACATTTGCGACACCACCGTGGTGGACTTTGTCGCCCATCACGACCTGCGCATCGACCATGTTTACGAGACGTTCTACACCCTCATCATGGGACTGTTGATGTATATCCGCACGCACCCCGATGTGCCCGTCGAGACGGTCAAGGAGATTATCGCCTCGACGCTCCACATCGAGGGCTATACCGCCAAGTATCCGGAGCGCAAGCCCCAGAACTGACGGCATTTGGCCAAACTGCCCGCGATCGGAAGAGGGGACGCGGGCGCATGAAAGGAGAGCAGCATGCTGTTCGATGTCTGGGGTAGCGATACCCTTATCCACTGGGTCGGCTGGGCCATGGTCTTTATTGGCCTGATCGTGCTCAACGAGGTCGGCCGCCGCACCAAGCTGGGCGCGGCAATCATCTTTGGCGTGGCTCCGCTGGCCATGACCATCTACTGTGTCGCCATCGCCGTCGGTGTTTCGCAGGGTGCCGAGTGGGCGCTCACCAACCCCACCCATGTGTACCAGAACAGCTGGTTCCACTACGCCAAGGTATACGCGGCGCTGGCCGGTTGCTGGGGCTTCATTGCCATTAAGTACCAGTGGGGCAAGATCGGCAAGGCGCATTGGTTCCGCGCGTGGCCGTTTGTGATCGTTGCCATCAACATCATGATCGCCGTCGTATCCGACTTTGAGAGCGCCTATCACTTCTTTGTCCTGGGCGAGTCCACCTGGGTCACCTCCGAAGGTGCTACGCAGCTGGCCGGCTGGAACAACGTGTTCAACGGCATCGCCGGTATCATCAACATCTTCTGCATGACCGGTTGGTGGAGCGTCTACGCCTCCGAGGATCAGACTGACATGCTGTGGCCCGACATGACCTGGGTCTACATCATCGCCTACGACATCTGGAACTTCTGCTACACCTACAACTGCCTGCCCACCCACTCCTGGTTCTGCGGCTTTGCGCTGCTGCTGGCGCCCACCGTCGCCGCCTTTATCTGGAACAAGGGCGGCTGGATCCAGAACCGCGCCTTTACGCTGGCTATTTGGTGCATGTTTGCCCAGGTATTCCCGTACTTCCAGGAGGAGTCCATCTTTGTGACCCACTCCACGCTCGACCCCGGCGCCGCTACCGCGGTCTCGATCGCCGCACTGGTCGCCAACGTCGCCGCGATCATCTACATCGCCTACCGCGCCAAGAAGCTCGGCCGCAATCCCTACAAGCAGGATGTCTTTGAGGGCACCAGCGATTGGGAGAAGGCTACCGCTCGCCGCGCCAAGGTTGATTACGCGCACGCCGAGTAACGTGTTGGCCGCTGTTGGCACTTGGGCATAGGCCCGCTCACCAGGCCTTTCAATCCAATGTCTCACAGAGCCCCCGGAAAGCGATTCGCTCGCTTTCCGGGGGCTTTTTGTCGTTGCGCCTCTATTCATCTATTCAAAAAAAACGCGCATATATAAAATCGGATTTCAAATCATGCGGCGGCTCTATGGAGCCCCGTTTTTGGGTACAGTGTTGTCCCGATATCGAGCTTGGGGGATATATGAAAGATGAGACGATGGGCCAAGAGGATGCGGCCCAAGATGCAGAAGCGTGCGCTGAGGCCCTGGAGAGCCTAGACCAGATCGCGCTGGCCGAGATTGCGTTTGACGATTCGAGCGTTGATGTGCAGGATGAGCCGGAAATCGAGGCGCAGCCCGATGATCAGGATGCAAAAGACGATGGCGCCGCGCCCACCGAAGATGAGGCTGGGCACGAGGAATCCGAATGCGAGGCCGACGACCAGCCCGAATCCGACACGAGCGAGGAAACCATCTTGCTCGACAGCTTGCCGGCCGAAGATTCGCTGACCCGCGAGCTCCCTGGCTTAGGCTCCGCGCCTGCCGTGGACGAGACCATCGCCATGGGCGATATTCCCCTACCGTCCGTTCCTTCGGCACATGAGGCCGAGGTCCGCCATCGCAAGATGTCGCCCAAGCGCCGCAATCTGATGGTCGCCGGCGCTGTGGTCGTTGCGCTCGTCGCCGGCGGCGCAGGCTACGCAGCCTGGAACGGATACCGGCAAGAGCAGGCTGCCATCGCCGCCGCCAATGCCCACACGATGATGTCGGTGCAGATTGGTGTACATGCCGCGGGGCTCGACTGTTCCACCGGCTCCAAGATTCCCGTACAGGTGAGCGGCCAGGATTCTGACGGCTCCTCTGTGAGCGAAACACTCTATGTTGACGAGCACGGCCGTGGCATCAAACTGCTACCCGGTGACTACACGCTCTCCATTGCCGCCTCCCCCATCGCGTCCAACGGCACCGTCTATACCGTGCCGACCACCAAGGCGCAGGTCACGATCAAGAGCGACGGACAGGACCTAAGCAGCCAGGCCGCCTTTGAGCTTAAGGTGCCTTCGGCCGACACGGTAACCGACGACCAGATCGATGCCGCCGCCAAATATGCCGAGGAGGGAGGCGCGAGCTCCGCCGCCACCGCCAAGGTGCTCCAGCAGGCGGCAACCGCGCGGCGCGACGCCGCCGTCAATGCCGTGAGCGCGCAAAAGGCACAGGCGGCCCGTGATGCCGACGCCCGTCACAAGGCAACCGACCTCTACCAGCTCGATATCCCCGTCGAATGGTACGGCAAGGTCGAGACTTGGCAAAATGGCAGCACGCTATGCATCTATCTTGCCGGCGACAGCGATACGCCGATTGTGACGCTCGTCGCGGTGCGCGAGGGCGAGAGCTTTACGCCCGATGAGGGCGATACGGTTTTGGGTGCGGCCAATCTAGGCAACGGTTATACCGTCTACGCCAGCGGCCCCGTCTATCCGTACGTGGTGCCCCAGACCATCAACGGACGGACGCAGAATCCCGTGTCGACCTACCCCATGGACACGGCCATTGAGCTTGTCGAGCTTACGACCGGCAACCGCTACACCTATAGCCAGATCAAGAACGTACTGGTCGGCAAAGACGGCAAAGCCGACGCCGCGACCAAACTCGAGACCGACTACCTCGCCCAGATTCTCCTGCCGAGCATCAAGGCCCAGGACTAGCGGACCATGACACCTGAGTCCTGGCCTCGCAAATCCATAGACGATTAGGAAAGGAGCCACTTCCATGCGGGCACAGCATGTACCACGCCGTGTTTGCATGGAATATCGGCCTGCTCATCCATGGTAACGATTGCCGACTCGCCAAGATCAAACTGGGCCATCGCGGCATCGAGCGCGGCAATTTCGCGCTCGCGCGTTTTCTCGCTTGTCATATCCACACTTACCTGAATCAGGCCGTAAGCCTGCATGAGCAGTGCATCCCCAGCCACAAAGTCCACCTCATGGCTTTTATTCTTATCTTTAATCAGCAGGCGGCAAACCGAACCGGGCCGCACGGCGGGGGTCCTTCTTCTGAGCGCATTGAACACCGCGGTCTCGAGCCTCTGGCCCTGATCCAGTGCCGATGCGGGGGAGAACGCTCCGAACATCGCAGGATCGACGGCGTAGACCTTAGACGCAGACCGCGTATTATTGGCAAGCGAACGCGTGAATTCCGGCACCGAAAACAGCAGGTAGGCGTCCTCGTAATACTCAAGTAAGTCGCTGAGCGTATTTCGACTGACGGATATCTGTCTGCTCTTGAACTCGTTGTACACTTTGTTCACTGACAGCTCTCGTCCCGAAGATGCCATGCACCGCGCCAGAAACAGCGAGGCCAAACGGGGGTTCTTGACG
This sequence comes from uncultured Collinsella sp., assembly GCA_958447915.1. Lineage (GTDB taxonomy): Bacteria > Actinomycetota > Coriobacteriia > Coriobacteriales > Coriobacteriaceae > Collinsella. Next base: position 5,524 of record CAUDCB010000023.1, read on the forward strand.
TCGTAACGTTCAACGACGTCCATGGCGACCGTTCGCGACGCATATTCCTGTAGCAGCTGAATCGCGTCTGCGGGCGTCTGCTCAAGTGTCGCGATGAATCCCCCTCGCTCGAGATATCCGACCAGATGGTGTCTGAGCAACGCTGCATCGCTCGAGGAGAAGGGCGCGTTCGACTCAGGAACGCCCCCCGTCTTATATCGGACGTATTCCGAAAAACTCAACGGAAAAAGCTCTCGCACAAGAGAACGGCCCCTGAACTCGCTCTTAAGTTCTGAGGACAGCATCTTAGAAGAAGATCCCGTCACGTAAACGGTCGCCTTCTCCGTATCGACCACGCGTCGCAGAAACGCACCCCATTCGGGTATTTCCTGGATCTCGTCAAAGAAAAGGTAGGCGCCCTCGCCTCGAGCAGCAGGATATAGTGCATAGAATGTATCGAGCACGTCCGCCAGTAGCGATGGCTCATACGGACGCAAGCGCTCATCCTCAAAATTGAAATATAGCATCCGGTCAAGCTCGACGCCTTGGCCCTGAAGCCGCCGCATCTCCTGATACAGGCGATACGTCTTTCCACAACGACGGGCGCCCACAATCACATATACGATGTTGTCGCGCTTTGGCTCCTGCGGGTTGCCCAGATCAAGGTCGCGCTCAAAGACCTGCGGAATCCCCTGTTGCTCAAAGTCCTTTATTTTTTGAGCCACCAAGTCGTTGAATGCCATAATTCTCCAATCTTGCTCTTTTGCTAATCAAGATTATACTGATTCTTGATTAGCAAGAGAGCAAGATTGCGTGCAACTTGATTAATAGATAATCAAGTTTTTCTGCTGTCCAGCATCAAGGCTCAGGACTAGCCGGCCGCAGCGAGGGCAGTCTTTTTGGGACGGGGGTCTTTTAGCTACTTTAACGCCACGGGTCGGCTTCGAACATCGGCTCGCGCTCGGGGCGGCGATCGCTGTAGGGATCGTAGCCGTCATCGTCCTCGTTCTCGGCGCGAATGTAGGGGTCGCGCGGCTTGGGCGCAGGCTTTGGTGCAGGCTTGGGTACGGCAGGCGCGGCGTCGGCTACCGGTGCATTCGTCTCGTTCTCGTCTTTCATCTGCATAGCTCCTTGCCATGTGCTCACGTTCAACGCCATTGATTGTCGCACGAAAAAGGGCGGCGGACCCCATTGGATCCGCCGCCCTTGACGTTCGGCTCAAAGTGAGCCTTCTCCATCTCGTCGAGCGTGGTCGCGCCGCCTTTTCGTTTCCCGTCGGCCGTCCTACGCAGCAAATACCACCACGAGCAGCATTTTGAACGGGGTGATGCCACGCACCGCATGCGGCGCGCCGGCGGGCATGACGGTGCTCTCGCCCGCCCCCAGCTGATGCGGGACGCCGTTGACCGTGATTTCGCCGGTACCCTCGAGTACCGTGATGAGCGCGTCGCCGGGCGCCGCATGGCTGGACATGCCCTCGTCGGCGTCGATAGCAAAAACGGTGATCTTGGTGGCCGGCGTCTGCGCGAGGGTGAGGCTGTTGACCTTGCCGCCTTCGAGCTTCACCTGCTCGGCCAGCTTGAAGACGGTCTCCTTCTCGATGTTCTTGATGAGCTCTGCCATGGTTGTTCCTTTCTGCGATGGCCTTCTTTGGATAGACGTCCCCTTACAAGGATAGCTGCAGCAGTTTGATGGCACCCGCAGGCTCCACGGCGTGCCGCACACCTGCGGGCACAAGGAGCACCTCGCCGGCGGCAAGCGGCACGGGCACGCGTCCCTCCCGCGCGAAGGTGATGCACGCGCAGCCTTCGAGCAGGTAGTACATGGTGTCCGCCGGGTACTCCTCGTCCGAGACGCTCTCTCCCGCCGCAAAGGACAGCAGCATGATCTGGCATGCGTCCGAGAGCCGTGTGAGCGAGCAGCTCGAGACGCGACCGGGCTCGGCGTCGTCAATGAGCGACGTCAGCGGGCGCGCGACGTCGGTCGGCAGGTTTCGTAGCCCCATGGGGCCTCCCTTCTAAGATGACACCTATATATAGTAAAGGTACGAACGAAGCTTCTCGATGTTCGAGGTGTCGAGCGTGCCGTCGAACGCGAGGCGCAGCACCGGCGCGCCGGCGGCCCCACCGCGCTCGATGTCCTCCCGCGCCTCATCGTTATCGGCCTTGAGCCGCAGGATGGTGTCGACGTTCTCGTACATCGACGCCACCGTCACCACGCCCGCCGAACGCAGACGTTCAAGCGCGACCTTAGCGAAGCGATACCGCGCACCGGCTCCGCGGAAGCGCGGGATGCCTGCATCCGCCGCGGCGATGAGCTCGCCCGGATTCACGGCGAACGAGCTCGAACCCGCGCCGAGCACATTCTCAAGGGCAGCCGAGAGCGCAGCCATCTGGCAGCGGAAGGCATCAAGCAAGGCCGCGCGGTCCGCCAACTCGTCCGCCGGGACGGCAAAGGGATCGGCCGGCACTTCGACGGCGGACACGGCATCGGACGGCGCAGCGGCAGGAGCCGCGGCGACCCCCGTCTGCGTTCCCGGCCCCCAGGGCATGCCCTTCACCCCGCTGCGAGACCCCTGCGAGGAGTCCTGCTCCCACTCGTCTTGCCACATCATCCAGAAGAACTCCGAGAGCGGCATGCGCGCGAGCCGATAGCCGCGTTGCGCGACCTCGTCCCACAGCTCGCCCGTAAGCTCGTCGGCATAGACCCAGGGCCACTCCCCCACCAAGGCGAGCCGCTTGACAACATCGGGGGCATCGCCCCCTGCGAACTCCGCGACGAGCCGCGCGATCCGCGGCACGTCCAGCGAGGAAGCTCCCCCGGCGACAAGCTGCTCCACGCAGGCGCGCACGAAACCCGCCCGTGTCGACACCGGCAGCGCATAGGCGGCATCGCCCGCGAGCAGCACGCCGAAGAGCTCGGAAACCGCCCCTGCGCCCAGCCGGCGGTTGAGCTCCCAGGGAAGGACCTCAAAACGCGGCGCGGCGATTGCCACGTCACCGCAGCCACGCTGGCGCAGCACCGCGCGGACCACGCGGTCATATTGGTTATCGGCCTCGGCGCCGCAGGTGGCAGGCAATGCCAGCGAGAGCGGCCCCGGAACAGAGGCCTGCGCCGCCACGAGCGCCGCGCCCAGGAACGCCGTGAACGAGCCGTACTCCTTGGTGGACGTCGCCGTACGCCCGGCCTCGAGTGCCACGGCGTCGAGTGGGATCGCACGGGCGTCGAAGCCCCGCGTGCGCAGCCATGCGGCCGCGAGGTCGCCGTACGCGCCCACCCCGGGCACCGCCACGGGCACCGCGGGATCGAGTGCCTCGCCGCCCTCGGGTATGACGGAGAGCGCCATCGAGGGAGCGGCACAGTCGGCACCGGCCGCACTCGCCGCGCGCGCGACCCCGCTAGCCGCATCCCGGTGCACGCACGACGGCCCGGACACGACGTCGGCCGTGGCCGCATCCGCGCCAACACCCGCAGGCGAGCTCACCCGCTCCGCGTCCTCCTCAGAGAGATGTGCCAGCGCGTTCAGGAACGCTTCCACGCGCGTGATCACGCCCACGCGGCTGAAGTGCTCATCGCACTCGATCGTGAGGTAGGGCTTCTCACCCATCTCCTCGGCGAAGAGCTTGTCGAGCATGGTGTCGGGACCGCAGCCGTGGTTGGTGAGGTACACCGCGAAGAGCCGCGAATCGCGCCGCACCATCTTAGCGCCCGAAAGGATGTGCTGCCCAAACGGCCAGCAGATGCCGGGGTGGTCAGCCGAGACATCGATATCATGCGCGTGCAGGTGCCCGAGCGTGATAACCTTCTGTCCACGGTCCAGCAGAATCTCGGGGATTCCCATGTTGAGGGCGCCATCGGAGATACCGTAGTTGCGCGTGATGAGCACAAGCACGCGCTCCCCCGGCGCGAGCGAACCCAAAAGCTCGTCGCCCAGCGCCTCGGTCTTCTCACCAAAGGACGTGACGGCAAAGCCGCCCGCCATCATGGCCACGGCCGCCTCCTGGCACGTATGGCCCAGCCGCTCGCCCAGCCCCAGCAGCGCCTGCGCCATGGCCTCCTGGCCAAAATCCATGTCGAGCAGGGGGTTCAGTAGCTCGATGCCGCGCCGCTCCAGACCGAGGGCGTCCGCCACCAAGCGCGGCGCCGTCTGCATATAAGGGCATGCGTAGTTGTGCGCCACACGCGAGCTCGCGTGCCGGATGGTGTGCAGGCTCGGCATGAAGATGTAGTCGGGTTCGCGCTCCGCGAGCCACGCCATGTGCCCGTAGATGAGCTTCACGGGATAGCAGGTCTCACCGCGCGCGTTCTCCTGTGCCAGGCGGACCTGCTCCTCGGTGGTGTCGGGCGAGAGCAGCACGTTGTAGCCCAAACGGGAGAAGTAGGCGTTGGCAAGCGGGAATAGGCGGTGCAACATGAGGCAGCGCGGGATGCCCACGGTCTTCTTGGCCGGGTCGATTTTGCCCGTGTAGCCCTCGAGAAAGAGCTCCTCGGTCTTTTTGTAGAACGCACGGTTGAGCGCGACCGCGCGCTCGTCCACGCCGCGCGCCGCGGCTGCCGTGCCGGAAAGATCGAACCCCTTGAACGCCGTGAGCTCGAAACCCGGCTTCGCGGCGGCATCGGCGGCCATGAGGGCCGCCCCCACCGCACCCGAGATGGCGAAGTTGGGCGACACCGTGAGTGCGTCGGGGTAAAACGAGCGGAACGCCTCCACGATTGCGGGGTTGTAGGCGACGCCGCCCTGCAGCACGATATGCGACCCCACGCGCTTGCCGCCCACCACGCGGTGCAGGTAATTGCGCACGATGGAGAGGGCGAGGCCGGCGGCCACGTCGCGCTTGGCGGCACCGGCGGAGAGGGCCGCGCTGATAGCACTCTCCACGAAGACCGTGCAACGCTCGCCCAGATCGACCGGTGCTTCGCTCGAAAGCGCGAGCAGTCCGTACTCGGCGAGCGGTATGGCGAGGCGAGCGGCCTGCTCCTCGATGAAGCTGCCCGTTCCGGCAGCGCAAACCTTATTCATCTGAAAGTCGGAAACCTGCCCGCCGGCGAGCGAGATGAACTTGGAATCCTGTCCGCCGATCTCGAAGACGGTGTCCACCTTCGGGTCGGCATGCGCCGCGCCGGCAGCCTGGCAGGTGATCTCGTCCACCACGGCGTCGGCGCCCACGAACTTGCCGATGAGGCTGCGGCCGGAGCCCGTCGTGGCCACGGCGCGAACCTGCACCTCGGAACCCAGGCGGGCGGCCAGCGTTGCCAGCCCCTCGTGCACGGCACGGCGCGCGTCGCCGCCGGTGCGCAGGTACTGGGCATTGAGCACGCGGCCACGGGGGTCGAGGAGGACCAGGTCCGTCGAGGTCGACCCCACGTCGATTCCCAAAAACACCGGAATGCGGCCGGTCAGGGGGTCGCGCTCCCAATCCTCGCGCGGCAGCACGGCGAAGCCCTCGCCGGGACGGTACCCGCTGTTCGGCAACGGTGCCAAACGGGGCAGCTCGCCCGCCTGGGAGCGCGGGTGGTCGAGCACACCGCGCAGGGCATTGAGGGTCGCCGCCCCGCCGCCCGCCGCCGCGAGCTTAGAGGCATGGAGCGCCGCGCCCGCCGCCTGGAAGAAGAGGCTCTCCTCGCGTGCGATGAGCCCATCTTCACCCAGCTTGAAGACCTCGCGCACGGCTCGCACCACGCCGGCGTTCAGCAGCACCCCGCCCGAGAGTGCCACGGGCGCCTCCACGGGCAGGCCGCGCACGATGAGCGCCTTGTAGCTCTTCACCATGGCGTAGCAGAGGCCGAGCAGAATGTCCTCCACGGGGACGCCCTCCTGCTGGCGGTGGATGATGTCCGTCTTGGCGAAGACGGCGCAGCGTCCCGAGATGCGTGGAACCTCATGTCCCTCGGCGCGCCCCACGAGTGCGGAGAAGTCCTCGATCCTAAGCCCCAGGCGGGTCATCTGGTCCTCGAAGAACGAGCCGGTACCCGAAGCGCAGCTCTCGTTCATGGCGAACTCGGGCACCGCCGCCGCGAGCCGGCAGACGAAGTAGGCGTTCTGACCGCCGATCTCGATGACCGAGCGGGCCTCCGGAGCCATGATCTTTGCACCGGAGGCAATGGCCGGCACGTCCTCGAGCACGGGCAGCGCGGCACCCGCCTCGGCGAGCGCACCCGCCCCCGAGCCCGTCGCCGCGATGCCGCCGCAGCCCTCGGGCGCCAGCGCCGCGGGCATGCCCGCGAGCAGGTCGCGCAGGCAGGCGACGGGATCGCCGTAGTGCGGCCGCCGCGTGCTCCAAAGCACGGCCGGCGCGCTCCCCGCACCCGCGCCCTCCGCCGCGGCTGCGCCCGTCCCGAGCGCGACCACCTTGACCGAGCTCGCGCCCATATCGATTCCCAGCGTGTAGTGCTGCGTCATAGCCATATGAAGACCCCTCTGTCCCCTCTCGGCGCCCCTCCTGTGCACGAAGCTCTACGCGCGCGCCGCGCGATACTCCTCGTACTCGGCCAGAAAGGCGTCACGGTCGAGCTGCCGTACGTTCACCACGTCGTCGAAGGTGACGAGCTCAGTGATGGGGTTGTCCACGGTGAAGGGGAAGCCCTTGCTCACCAGGAATTCGGCGAACAGGGGGTCCTCGGTCGCGATTTCACGCATGGTCTTGGTGCTATCGAACATAGTTGTCTCCTCATCTCGGTATCGGTTCGGCGCAGGCGGGAGTGGTCCCGCAGCGGCGCCGCGATCAATCCTCTAGTCCTGCACGCGGTCGAGCTCGATCTTCTCCCCGCCCAGCAGCGCCACATCGCCCTCGGCATGGGTCGAGACGAGCATCGTGCGCCCGCGCCGCTCCGACAGCAAAAAATCGATGACGCGTCCCTTGGTCACGGCGTCGAGGCCGGTGAAGGGCTCGTCGAGCAGCAGCATCCGCGAGGGATACGCCACCGCGCGGGCGAGCGACACGCGTCGCCGCATGCCACCCGAGAGCTGCGAAACGGGCCGGTCGAGCGAGTCCTCGGGCAGGATCCGCGAAAGCAGCGAGCGCACCCGCGCCCGACGCGTTCCGCGCGGGCACACGAGCAGCACGTTCTCCACGGGCGTCAACGCCTCGCAGAGGCGCTCCTCCTGAAACATCGCCGCGATCTGCCCGGGCGCGATACCCGTCACGACGCCGGCATCTGCCGCATCGAGCCCCAGCAGCACCTTGAAGAGCGTTGTCTTACCGCTGCCCGAGGGCGCCATGAGGCAGTAGACGCCACCCGCGATTAGGGTGAAGGTCACGCCGTGCAGCACGTCCAGATCGCCGAAGCTCTTACGGAGCCCCTCGATGCGAACGTCTTCCACCGACCCCACGTCACTCACCGCCCTTCGCGGTGCCGCCGCGTCCCAACGGTCCGCCCCACGGCCGCGCCGCGAGCTTCACCAGCTGCATGAACAGCTTCTCGAACGCGAGCGAGAGGATCATCACCACCACGGTCCAGGCAAAGAGGTCCGGCGTGTTCAAGAAGGTGCGCGCCGTGTTCATCTGCTTGCCGATCGACGGATCGGGCATGGCGAGCACCTCGGCCATGATGCCGCTCTTCCAGCTCATGCCCAGGCTGATCTTGCAGCTCGAAGCCAGAAACGGCATCACCGCGGGCCGGTACACGTACATGAACGTGTGCCATGGCGAGAGGCGGAACACCCGCGCCATCTCGAGCATCTGGGGATCCACGCTCTCAAAGCCCGAGAGCACGTTGGTGTAGATGAGCGGCAGCACGATGAAGAACGCCAGGAACATGGTGAGGTTCTGCGGCCCCACCCAGATGAGTAGCATGATGATGAAGCTCACGATGGGCAGCGTCCGCAGCAGCGAGATAATGGGGTCCACGAAGTCGCGCACGATGCGCATGCGGTACGCCACGAGCGCCAGCAGCACGCCCGCCGTGAAGCTCATGAGGAAGCCGACGGCGATGCGCTCCGTGGACGCCAGGCTGATCACCCAGAAGTTGGGCTTCACCACTTGGGCGGCCAGCGCCTCGAGCGTGCGGATGGGCCCGGCGAGCACCAGGCGGTTGCCGATGAGGCGGTCGGCGACCTCCCACACCGCGAACCAGAACAGGATGATGCCCGCCCGCTTGAGGAGGCCGAGGCACTTCTCGCGCCGCGCGACGGCAGCGGCGTCCTCGTCATCCGCGGCGCCCGTGGCCGCCACGGCAAGCGCACGCACACCCACAAGAAAGGCGTCGGCCTCCTCGTCACCCAGCACGCCGGAGGTGCGCATCACGCCGATAGCCCGTTCGTCCGCGGCCCCGAAGGTCCGCATCACCGCGAGGATTCTGTCCGGCGTGGCGCCCTTGCCCGCGGCGGTGCGCACCATGAACGCCATCTGGTCGTCGGGCAAGCCGTTCTGACGCACCATCTGGATCATCTGCGCGGCGCGTGCCTCGTCCACGCCCATCATGTCGTGGATCTGCGCCGGGGTGAGCACGCGCCCGGGAGCGCCCGCCGCCTCGGCCCAAGCCTCGCCGCGCGCGGCCTCGTCCGCCGCAGACGCCGGTATGCCCGCGTCCACGGCACCTGCCTTGCCGGCACCCCTCTCCTGGGCACTCACTGCAGATCCCCGCTCGCGCTGCCGTCGGTGGGCACGTCCTCGCCCGAGACGCTCGTGTTCGAATCGTCCAGATACCCCTGGGGCGGCAGGTAGTAGAAGCCGTCACCGGGAATCTTGCCGCCCACGCTATCGGGGTTGGCGTCGTAGAGGCACTTCACGAACCCGGAGAGCGCCGTGCGCATACGCTCGCCCGTGAGGTTCACCATCTCGATGTGCGGCATAGCCGCAAGCGATACCTGGTTGTTGAGGAAGGTCCCCAACTCCTCCTGCAGCTGCGAGGCGGCCTTCATGTTCTTGAGTGACCACTCCACGCTCTTGCCCGCCATCTGCAGGTACTCCACCACGGCCTGCTCGTGCTCCTCGGCGAACTTCTTATTCACGATGGTCGTGGCGGTAACAGCCATCGATCCCTCCTTCTTGAACGCCTTGTTCCACTCGTCCGTGATGGAGATGGGCACGTAGAGCTTGTCCACCATGGTCTCGGCGAGCGCCACGAAGGGCTGCGGCAGAATGGCGATGGCGTTCGGCTGATCTTGAATGAGGTTCAGGATCTCGAATGGTGTGCTCTTGAACACGATGTTGAAGTCGCCAGCATGCCCTGTCTTCTTGAGCAGCGCCTCGATGGTGTACTCCGGCGTGCCGCCCTGGCCGTAGGCGAGCACCTGCTTGCCCTTGAGGTCGTCGAGCGTCTTGATGGAGGGATCGGTGGTCATCACGTAGAGCACGCCCAGGTTGTCAATGGAAATGACTTGATAGTCGTTCTTGAGCTCGTCGTTGTTGAAAAGGATGGGGCCGATGTTGCTGGGCAGGGTGCAGATGTCGTAGTCCCCTTGGTTGAACTTAGCCGAGAGGCCCACGTAGTCCACGCCGTTCAGCTCGAAGGAGAAGTCGTTGAAGGTCTTGTTGTTCTTAGCCGCCAGCAGGAACTGCGAGAGTCCCATGGAGGGCGGGCCCATGATGAGGCCCACGCGCACCTTGGTGGCGTCGGCCGAGCCCTTGAGCTCGCGATCCTCGGTCTTAGACTTGAAGGTCACGCCCGCGGGCGACGAGTCGGCAGCAGCGGAACCGGAGCCGGTAGATGAGCCGCCCGAGCAGCCGGCGAGGCCTAGGCCAGTCAGAACCGTGAGGACAGAACCGCCAAGCGCCAGAAAGCTACGGCGCGAAAGATCGGTGGTGATATTCATGGATGCGTCTCCCAGTACGTTTGAAAAGGGCGAACGGGACCAGCATCCCGTCCGCCCTGCCTGCATGCCTTGCGGCGACTAAGCCTCGGTCTTCTCGGCCGTGCGACTGCTCCGCTCTGCCTCGCGCTTGTGGCGGCGATAGGCGTTCACGCCGCACACGCAGCCACCGCCAACCAGCGCGCCGGCAAACACCACGCCGGCCGCAAAGGCAATCGGGTTGGTCTCGAGCGCCTTCTCGCCACTGCTCTTGCCCGCAAGTTTCTGCACGGGACTGTTCTTGCCGTCCTCGCCGGCAGCCGCCGCCTCGGCTTCGAGCGCCTCGAGGGCGGCCTGCTCGGCCTCCTTGGTCGTGACGCCCGTCACGTTGGAATCGGCGTTCTGCAGCTTGGAGAGCAGGCCGGCCGGGACCGAGCCGCCACCGGAGCTCGGCAGCCCCGAGAGGTTCAGCTCGAAGGTGGCGTCCCAGGTGTGCTGGCCGGTGATGCCCGAGATGGTCGAGGCGAGTGAGCCCATGGTGATGGTCACCGAGCAGCCCTTCTTGATGGTGGAGCCGGGGTTCTCAAGCACGCCGAGGTCGATGGTCACGCCGGTGAGCGCGTTGCCACCTGTGCTCGAGATGACGTTCAACCCGTTCACGCTCTGCACCGTCATGATGCGCGACTGGATCTTAATGGGCAGGTAGAGCACGGCGCGGCCGTTGGCGTCCACCTTGAGCGTGGCGTTGTTGGTGACCGGGTCCTTGGGCGGGAACACGCCGCTCGTGATGTGCGGCGAGAGCGGCAGGCCCGAGCTCGCACGGCTCACGTAGATGTTCGCCGTCACGGTGTAGGTACCCTCCTTAAGGTGCCCGGTCGCCGTGCCGCCACCGCCCGTGGAGCCCCCGTTGTTCGAGTTGCCCTGGTTGCCTTGATTGTTGTTCTGGTTACCACCGGCGTTGCCGGAGTTGTTATGATCCGACCCTCCCCCGTTGCCTCCGGGTTTCGTGGAACCGCCGTTACCGCCGGGAACCGTCGTGGTGTCAGAAACCTTCTTGGCGGAGCTATAGGCAACATCAAGCTGCAGGGCGACATCACCCGCCGGCTGAATATCCTGGTCTAGGGGCACTGCGTACATCTTAGAGCCTTTGAAGAAGTATGCCTTCGTCCCACTTGTCAAGTCGTCAGTCAGCTTAATCGTCAGCTGACTGATCCGCGTTTCGTACTTCCCGTATTTCCAGTTTGCTGGATCCTTGGGCGGCACGCGCGTGACCGAAATATCCTTGAGCTCGCTTGACGTACCAAGTTCCTGCAGCGTGAACACGGGATTCTTAACAGGTAGGACAAGCGTGCGCGTCCCATCTTTCGCCACCACGAGCGTCGCATTCATGGAAACAGGGGTCGTTGGAATAGCGTTCGACACCTCGGCTTGATCGTTGTAATCGATCACGGGTCCAAATGGGTTATTCGGATTCGTCGGATACACCGTGGTGCCCGGCAACAACGGGTTGTACTTGCCCGGCATGGAGAGGTTGGCGGTAATCCGGTAAGTGCCGGGGGTGAGTTCCTTGGAAGCTTCGGGCTTCTTGACCGTCAACACTCCCGGTACGCCCACAAACTCATAGTTCTTAGCAGTACCGCCCGTCGGGGTCACGGTATACGTACCAACCTGCGACGTATCGCCACCCGACATCGTTGGCAAGGTGAACGTTGTATCTGCCAGTTTCACCGAGATAATTGATTCGCCGTTCACAAACCCCGTAATATCCATAAGGCCGGTACTGAGCTCATCACCCACATTGAGCGTCGTGTTCTTGAAGGCTGCCGTAAGCGGGGCTTTAGCAATGGACCAGTCGATAATCACGGGGTTGTTCGTGCCATCCTTCCAGACGTAGCCGTCCTTGAGGGTAACGATAGCTTTGTAGCTTCCCGCGTTGGTTGACGAAGCCACGCCACCAACGGTATAGCCCTCGCCCGCGGTCACGCCGATCTGGGCCTTTCCGGTGTAGACGAGATCCTTCACCGCCGTCGGCTGGACAACCTGTTTGGGAGCGTCGTTGACCACGGCAATGTAGCCCCAGGGGGTATCGTCACTGGCAGGCTGCATCGTCCCTCCGTCAAGATCCAACGCGGAGTTGAACAGGTAGTTCGTTACGTTGCCAGTGCCGGTATTCTCCTTTGTCAGGCGAACGTACGCCTTGCCGTCCGCCACCGATGCCTTGAGCTTGATTGCTTTGGTGGCACCCGAGCCTTTGGTGCCCGTTATCAGGTAGAACTCGCTTCCCTGGGAGGCGGGCACCGTCATGGCAAACACAATGTGCTCATCAGAGAAAGTGAATTTGCCCGCGGGATCGAAGAGATTAGCATTGGGAACAAAGTCGGGTATCGTTAGCCCTGCACTATACAGACCCTTCACCTGTGGCGAGGAAAACGAAGACTCACTCGACACCAGAGATTGCACCTGATCGGTATATCCCCTGTCGTTCAATATCTTTGTGTTCAACTTGAAATATCCTGAGTACCACTTCATAATCTCAACGCTATCTTCGGACGTACCCAGATCCGTAAAAGGACCATCAAGCGTTCCATCGGTCTCGTACGAGATGCCGATACCCGAGGCCGCGTCCAGGCTATCCCAAGTCCAGGCCCACTCACCCGTATTTGCCTCGTCCTTGGGAGTCGCAATCACAAAGGAACCCAGACCGGAAACCGGGGCGCTCAGGGTGCCGTCAGCGGCAACGGAGCCAACTTCCTCCAATTTGTTTCCGGCGAAACGGAACACCTTGGATCCGGCAGGCTGCTTGGACAGCTTCAACGTCAAGGCCATAGCGTCATCTGGTACGATGGCGGCCCCCTGTGCCATCAAATCGATGGTATAGAACGCATAATCGGGAACCGTCTTATACTTCTGACCGAGAGAGACCTTCAGTGCTTCATATGCGTGACCGCTGGTAACCGACGCGACGGAAAGGGTCGCCTCGGACAGCTCATTTATCGCCGACGAGCTCGCATCGGCCTTTACATCGAGCTTCACGCCAGTCGCTTGATCGCTGAACGTTTTCGCAAAATCACCCGAAACTTCCTTCTTGGCGTTCGCGAGGTCAAGGTCCAAATCGAGATCCTTGTTGAGGAATTTATTGAGCGTAGTTGCGTACTCGGTATTTCCGGTCAAATGATAGGTGCCGCTCAGATTGTCCAATTG
>CAUDCB010000024.1 GCA_958447915.1 uncultured Collinsella sp.
CAAACTCTACTGCCGGGCCAAAACCATGCTCTAGGATGCCGGTCGCGATGGCATGGTCGGAATGCGAGGTCAGCCCGGGATAGCGCACGTTGCGCACCATCTCGTTGGCAGCAAGATACTCGGCCAGCGCACGGGCGCGGTCGAAGTGCGCCTGCATGCGGGTGTCGAGCGTTTCGAGCCCGTGCTCTAGAACCTCGGACTCAACGGAGGACAAGTCGAGCGCGGCCAATCCACACCCTTCGAGCAACGCGTGCGCGCACTCGGCAGCAGCATCCACACGATGGCGCTTGAGCTGTGAGCGCGCCACCGAAGCGGCAACGAGCTTGCGCGGAGCCTTACCGGAGCACACGCGGTCGAGCGCCTCGAGCGACAGCGCAGCGCCCAGCCGCAGTGGATCGCAGCCAAATGCCGACGCCACGGTGTTGTCCACAACCAGCAGCGCGCGGGCCTCACGAGCCGTGCGTCCCAGGGCGCGCAGATCGGCTACACGCAGACCAAACCCGCCGATGGAGTTGACGAACCACCACAGGTGCGGCCCCTCGACATCAAACGAAGCATCAAAGCCCTCGGACGCGCCAGCAAACGCCGCAACCGATGGCTCCCCCACCATAGCCACGTCGCAGGCATCAAAGCCGCGCGCAAACGCTTCGGCAAAGTCATCCGCAAAGGCCACCAAGCGATCGCCGGGCTGCGCAATCCCCAACATCGACAGCGCCGCCGGCACATGCGAGGCCGCAACAAGACGTGCCTCACGCGCACCAGCCCTCGCAGCCCAGTCCTCTTCTAACTGTTGCACGTCCACGCGACACCGTCCCTTAAATAATAAAACTGAACCAAATTAGCCATCCTGGAAGAGCACGCGCCAGCGAGCGGGCAGCTGTCGTGGCGAGGTGCCGTGAAAGAGGAGCGACGCGTACTTCATGTACGCGAGCGACGGTTTGAGCGGCAGATCGCCCGGCAGATGCCCGCGCAGCGTCAAGCGGTCCGGCGTTTGTTAAAACGCCGGAACAAAATTAGCCGTGGTATTCGCCGTTGTACTGGATGAGCGTCAGGTCCTCAACGCCGTCGAGCGCGCGAATCGCATCGGCATAGGGCATATCCACACCGTCCGAGAACACCTCGACGGCCATCTCGACCTTGTCGCCGCGCATGGTCTTGGACTTGACGGAAAACTTGGCACGCCCAAACGCGCGCACGATATCATCGCCGGTAGTCTGGCCCGTGTAGTGAATGACCATCATGTACACGCGCGCCTTGTCCTGGTGACTCGCAAAGCCGGCAATCATCACCACGATCACCACTGCCGTGAGCCCCACGAGCGCGTACATGCCGGCACCCGCCGTAATGCCCGTGGTAATGGCCCAAAACAGATACAGCAGGTCGAGCGGGTCCTTGACCGCCGTACGATAGCGGACGATGGACAAAGCACCGACCATACCGAGCGAGATGACCACGTTCGTCGAGATCGCGAGCGTGACCATGCAGGTGAGCACGCACATGCCCACGAGTGTCACGGCAAAACTGCGTGAATACACCACGCCGGTAAAAAAGCGCTTGTACACGCAATAGATCAGGATGCCCATGGCGAGCGCCACGAGCAGTGACAGGCCAATCTTGGCAGGTTCGACCTGACCAAACGCCTCCAAGACGGAGTTCTTAAAAAAGTCCCTGGTGCTCATGGTCTAAATATCCCCTCGGTTCTCAAAATCCGATTCCCAGTAGTTAAAACCGCGCAGGTAGGCGGTCTTTTCGTAACACAGGCAGTACTTGGAGACCGCCGTAAGCTCGGCCGCGCCCGGCGGCACCATATCGCGCACGAGCTGCGGGCAAAACTCCGTAAACTTGACCTCCATCACCAGCTTGCCGGGCTCCAGGACCGGCAGCGCGGGCAGCGTCGCGTCAAAGATATCGAAGCTTCCCACCGCGGCACGCACGTTCATGTCAAAGGTGATGCGCACGGTGCCCTCGTCCATCACCCACGGCTCGCGTTCGTAATCCACGATGGTCCGCGGGCGCATCACGTTGCAGATGCACTCGATGTAGAACTCGCGACAGAGTGGATAGGGGCTCCTCAGCAAAAAGTCATAGTCTCCGGCCAGAATCTGCTCAAACTCGCCACGCGTGAGCGGCGCGTCCTCCTTATAGATCCAGCTACCGTACTTCTTTTTGCGCTCGAGCTTAATCACCTTGTCGCCACCGTTATAGATGCGCACGCGATACTTTTTGCGCATGAGAATACCGGCGTCTTTTTCCTCGTAGGCCGAGTTACAGTAGTCGTCAAAGTACAGGCTGCGAATGGTGTAACCGCCCGCCTGCGCATGCTTGTCCAGCTTAAACGCCGGCGCCATGCGACAGGCAAGCGCGGCGTGCTCGCCCTCGTTAATGAGGTACTTGAGCTCGTGGCGATAACGCTCCTGCGTGGTACGCGCAGGCGGGGCCGCCAAGCGCTCAAGCAGCGCGCTAGCCCTCCTCATACGTGTCCTCCACGACCTTACCGCCGTCTTGCACGTAAAAACACTTCATGCCGTACTGTTTGCCATCGTCGGTCACATAGTAGTCAAACGCATCTTGCGTATAGCCGTCGGAGTTGGCAGCACGCACGCGCACAAAATACTGGCCGGCATCGGGCGCATCGCAGGTCACCTCGGGCAGCAGCACGTCCTCGGCCTTAAAAAGCACGTCGTTGATGGCATAGTCGCGCGCAAGCTCCACGGTATAGCGAATGTCACGCGCCTTAAAGTCGTACGACGCGTCCCAATTCACGCGCAGCTTACCGTTATCGATCTGCGGCACGCCAATGTAGAACGGCATGGGCTTTTTATAGCTCTCGCGAAAGCTCTTATAGTTCTCCTCAATCTCGGAAGGAATCGCCGCGGCAATCTGCTCGTATTCGTCCTTCGTCACGGGCAGATTCTCCAGGTCGGGCGCAGCAAAGACGAGCGGCTCCGTGACCTCGCGATAATGCTCGACCATCTTGCTCAGACGCTCTTCGGTCAAATACGAGCGCAGGTCCTTGACGGCGCTATCGAGTTCACCGCGGAACGACTTGCTGCGCAACGCGCGGTTAAACAGAACGTTGCCCCAGTAGTTGCTCACGCCGCGCTCCCAGCTCGCATAATCCGAGAACCCCGTCAGGCTCAACTCGAGTTTGCGCAGCATGCCGTCGTTGTCCCAATCCAGGATGTACCAGACCTTGGAGTTAAGCGGGCTGTACAGATAGCAGTTACGGTTCTGCGTATCGCAATTGCCCGTCAAGATCTGAAACGCCATCCAATAGACCAGGTTCTCGGTATCGAAGTAGGTGTCGAGCACATCATCGATTTTTTGCGTATCGTCGTTGAGCGCATCGAGCATCTCGATTAACTTGGTATGGTCCGAATCGCCCTTAATCTCGAGCATGCCCTCAAACGCCGTCTGGTTGTAGTCGGGGTCATCAGCCAGCTTAATGGTGTCTTCGAAGCGATGGAAATCGAAGCTGTTCACCTTATACAGTTGCCCGTTCTTATCCAGTCCGTGGGCCTTGAGCGCCGTTTTGTTGAGCTGCTCGACCTGCGTAAACAGTCCGTAGTCCTCAAAGGTGTCGTTAGATTTTTCGGTCTGGTCGCACACCCATAAGTGCACAAACTGCGTGCGCAGGCCCATCATCTGGGGAATGCCGCGGATCAAATCGTAGGCCATCTTGTTACGAAAGCGCATGCCCTCGCCCATGTGCTTGTTAAGCGCAATCGCGCGCTGCTGGCGCCAGGTACCCTTTCCTTTTTTGAGCTCCACCTTGTAGTTCTTTTGCGTATAAGTACTCGACGTCTGGCCGCGCACCTGCACCGTGGCGTTGGGTGCCTCCTCGCCATAGCCGACCTCGCCAGCAACGGGACCCTTATCATCGCCAGGCTGCAGCAGGCCCATAACCTGATAGCGCGTCACGCCCATGTCGGCATAGTCGTAGACTGAGTACGTATTGATCTCGGCCCAGCTATGATCGGTATTCTCGGAGCTGTTGCCGCGAGAGACCGTCAGGTACATGCATACGATGCCCGAGTCGTCGTAGACCTCGTACAGCTCATCCTTGTCGCGAAGGTGCTTGGTCTCGCTAGACGCATCGGCCTTTTTAATCTTGCCTTGCTTCTTGGTCTTTTTTGTCGAGGATTCGTCCTGCGAAGAGCAGCCCGAAAGCAGCAATGTGCCGGCAGCCGCCTCAATCAAGCGGCGACGCGATATCATCCTATCGGTCATCAGGGCCTCCCCAACGATTGCGATACACACGGACCACCGTGCGCTCAAACGCACCATGCGGCTCGCCCTCTAGACGCAGCTCCTCATAGCGCTGTTCGGCACGGTCGAGCAAGCAGCCCAACTCCGTAAAGCGACCCGTCTTGTCGGTCGCCACGATGGGCTGCTGACTCAGGATACGATACGGCAAGTTGGCGGCATAGGTATCGAGCCGCATGAGCGCCACAACAAAAAACACCGCCGCGCCGAGCAAAAAGCCAAAGCCATAAAACTGCTGCGGAAAGAACAGCGAGACGATGGTCGCCAGCCCCGCCACGCCCGCGAACAGCCCAGAGGCAAGCACGGCGCCCTTGTAGTCGGTAAAGTACAGCAAGATCAGTAGAATCGTATTGCCCACGGCATACAGGCCATAGCCCACGCACAGCGTACGGAAATACCCATGCATCAGGTTGTTGAAGCCCAGTGGCAGGGCCGAGAGCACCGTGGTCTCAAGCGAGATGACTGCTGCCGTCACAAACAGTTGCTTGAGCGCGCAAAACCGAAGCTCCCGGTTGAGCGTGGCGAGCATTTCCTCCTCGGCCACCACGATGTCGCCAACCACGCCACCGTCGTTAAACAGGCTGTAGTAGTCGCGGTAGCGCGGATAGAAGTTGACCTCGACCGACACTACAAAGTTGACGGTCGTGACCAGAATGGTCAAAAACGCAAGCAACGCCGGCACATCATGATAGGGCGCTCCGTAAAACAGGCCTTTGACCTGTACACCAATAGGCCCTGCCCAAATAATCACCAGGTGCGCAAAGAGTCCCAAGTTGGTAAACAGGCCCGTGAGCGCCAGCGGCATAAATTGGTCGAGCCAGCGCAAAAAGAGCCAGGGGCTGCGATCGCTCTGAGGAAAATACCGGTACAGCAGCACCACGTCCCAGGCGAGCATCACACCGTAGCCCAGGGCGATCGAGGCCAGCAGGCCCTCGACCGGCGGCAACCCCAGCGCCAGCGCGGCCAGGGCGCACAGGCATGCCACGCCAATAGCCGCGGCAAAGCTGCACAGAATACCGCGGTAATCCTTGATGGCCGTGAGATAGCTCATGCCGTTCCAGTTGACGATCATAATGTTGAACAGCCATAGGCACAGCAGCCCCTGCATAAGCGTAGCGCCCGAGAACAGCAAAAAGACGCCGTAGAGCACCGTGCCCGCAACGAGCATGATGGCGTTGGAACCCCAAAACGAGGGCAAGACCTCTTCTTCGCGCTCGGCAAAGAGCATGTCGGCCAAAAAGCGCGTGACTGGCATAGAGAAAAAGCTCGTGAGCGTGAGCGAGGCAAGCAGCGTATAGGTCACCATGCACACCAGCAGGTCCTGGTTGGCACGGCCCACACCCCACAGACTGCACAGCACCAAGATACCCACCTGGAGCAGCACGCCCAGCAGCATGGGGCCCGTGCACACAATGCCGGCGTAGCCGTAGGCGCGCATCGTGGCAAACAGGCCCTTGCGTCTAAACAAGCGCTTGAGCTCAAAACCAATTCCGGCCATCGGCTACTCCCCCTCTCTGGGCAGGTCAAACGCACGCGCCGTCTCGTCGTACAGCGCGCGATAGATGGCGAGCATCTGCTCGTGTAGGTAGTAGGTCGCCACGCGACGCTGACCGCGCTCCCCCATTTCCAGCCGGCGGGCACGGCTCGCGCACATGCGCTCCATGGCATCAGCCAGACCCTTGCGATACATGGGCGGGCTCACGAATCCAGCCACGCCAAAGTTGTCGCCGGGGGCGCCCTCGAGCAGCTCACGGCAGCAGCCAACCTCGGTCGTCACGCAGGGGCGACGCGCGCCCAGCGATTCCAACACGCTCAACGGCTGGCCCTCCGAGATGCTCGTCAAAATGGTAAAGTCGAGCTTTTCCATGTACTCGACCACGTTGACGCGGCCGGTAAAGATCAGGTCGCGCACGCCCAATGTCTCCACCAGCGCATAGCACTCGGCACCATACTCCTCGTCGTCCACGCCGCCCATAATGTGCAGGCGCACCTTGGGCAGGCGCTCGTGCAGCTCAAAGAAGGCATAGATCATGGTCTTGACGTCCTTGATGGGCGCCAGGCGCACCACCGCGCCAATGTCCACCCAGCCGTCATCGGGCTTTAAGGGAATGTCCTTAAAGCGGTCGAACTGGATGCCGTTGGGGATGACCAGGCATTTGTCCGCATCGCAGCCCATATCGATCTGCGTCTTGCGGGCGTTGTGAAACAGGCTCGTCACGCGGAAGGCGCGGCGGTAGATCTCCTCCGAAAGCAGGTAGAAAAAGCGGATCCAGCGGTCCTTAAACGAGGGCACAACCCAGTCGGCGCGAATGATCTCCTCCTCGCGCTCGCGCGTGTAGATGCCGTGCTCGGTCAGCAATGCCGGCGCGTTATGAACACTCGAGCCAAGACTCGCAAGCAGACCGCCATAGCCGGTCGAGATGGCGTGATACACGTCGGCCACCGGAACCTCGCTGCCCAGCAGATAGAGCACGGGCAGCAACATCGAGCGCATGGTATGGAAGGCGTCGGCGAAAGGCGTATACGGGTACTCGGCCAGGCACACGTCGCGGAAGATGTCCATAAACGCGCGGCTCTGCAAAAATGAGAGCGGATGCACGTGGCGGCGCTGGAAAATGTCGAACAGCACGTCCCAGTCCGGATTGGAGAGCGAAACCAGACGGCGCAGCGCCTCGCGCTCGCGCTCGTCGAAGTCGACTTCCTCCTGCTCGCCCGAAAGACGCAGGGCATCGTCCAGGAACACCTCGTGCACCTCGACGACGTTGCCGGGCAGATCGTAGACAAACTTGCCGCGGTCTTCGGCGTGGGCGCCAATCACCCACAGCACAAACTCGTGCTCGGGCATGGCCGTGATGTAGCCGTGCATCCAGGTGGACACACCGCCGTGCACGTAGGGATAGCAGCCCTCGAGCACCAAGCAGATTCTCATCGGTCGCCACCCTCCTTGCGCTCAATCGTCACGGTCTTATCCGTCGCTTTGACTAGGTACAGGTCGCCCGTCAGGTGTTTAATCTCGCCACCGGACGCCGTACCCGGCTCGCCGTTATTGGCACGGAACATAAGCCAAGCCTCGTCGTGGAAGTTGCCCAGGTTGAGCGTCCAGGCATCGTCGCTCGTATCCACGCTCACCGTCACGGACGAAAAACGCTGGATGGCACCCGAGCACTCCGAACCCGTCTGGTGGCGCAGGTCGGGCGCAGACTTGGTAAGCCAGTCCAGGTAGTCGGTCAGGCCGCCCTTGTAGACCTCCCAGCCCTCCTTAGCGCCGCGATCGGGATCCAGCAGGTCATCGGGATGCATAAAGTGAGTACTCACGTAGTGCATGTTGAGCTCGGACACCGCGGCCAGACGCATATAGGTGTCATCGACCATGCCGCCCGAGACGATACGCGGCTGCTCCACAATGCCATCGCTCGCCACGCCAAACTCCTGCACATACGGCAGATCAGTGCCATCCTCAAAATACGTACTGGAAATGGTCTTAATGCGCGGCACGTCGGTACCGATAATCTTGCGGGCGCAGGCCGAAAGGATATTCGACGGCGGCACGTAGACCGAGCCGTGCGCATTGGGCAGTACGTCGTCTTGGAAGGCGATAAGCTCGTTGAGCGATGCAACAAGCGTCTCTTTGTTCTTCCATGTCTTGTAGTCGTACAGCGTGCCATAGTCGGTGTCCCAGAGTGCCAGCGGCTGATGGTTGTAGCCGTGGAAGCCCAGCTCTCCGCCCATCTGCAGCAGCATGCCGCCAAAGTAGCGGAACTGCGTGGTATCGGCCTGGCGCGTGGGCTCGGTTTGGTTGACCACATCCTCGTAGTTTTCGATCATCACGCCGGTATAGCGAATGCCGTATTGCTGCGCGAGTTTTTGCAGGTCGGGCCACCACACCTTGGCATAAAAATCGGTGATAGAAAGGCCGTAGTCGCGTTTGACGTACGTGCCGTCGCCCGAGGGAACGGGGCTCGGGAAATCGTCCAGGTAAAACACCGCGCTATTGATGACCGGATAGGCCGTGGCATCGCCCAACAGGCTCACGGCCGCGGCATAGAAACCACGCATAACCTTGTCGTAGATACCGATATTGCACACCACGGTACGCCCGGTGCCGCAATCGCTCGACCAAATAAGCGGAGTACCCGTGTCGCCGGTTTTAGCCCACACATGGGCCGTCTCACGCAGCGAAACCGAAAGCGACGAATCGAAGGGATCCGATAACTCATAACGCTGGCCGCCGCCGATCATAAAGTCCTCGCTCGGCACGATGCTCTCTGCCGTCGCATATTCATAGCCGGCAGAATCGATGCCCAGTTTGGGACCGATTGCCTGCAGATAGCTCGAATTGTCCGGCGTCATGGCGAGCATCAGCGAACCGCCGGAGCTCACCCAGCTCATGATGTCGGAGAGGTGCGTACCGAGCCCATCGATCGAAGGCATCAGTAAAATCACGCGGTCGAAGGATGTGAGGGAAGGAATCGCATCAACACCATCGGTGGCAATATCCACATCGCGGTGGGCAATTTTCATGTCGAGCAGAATCTGGTCAAACTGCTCTTTGACGTCCTCGACACCGTCCTGGTCCGAGTCGGTAATAACCAAGCACGTGGGCTTTTTGCCAAACATCGCCGAGCTTGCCGGTACCGCGTCATTGGCGGCGAGCATGCCCAGCTTGTGCTGTCCGGCGCTGTACTGCACGCCGGCTCGCTCCACAAGTAGCACGGCGGCCATGGCGATAAAGACAGCCCATACCACGAGCAGCCCCATCCAGCGAAAATGGCCCGCACGCTCGCGGATATGTTGCACCACGCTCATCGGGCCTCCTCTCCTTCACGCCAAAATGCCAGCCTCTCACGATTTTCGGCATTCAAATACACATGCTGCTTATCGATCGCGTCGATTACACGCCGTACCGCCTGCCCATCGCGACGAATCACAGCCAAGCGCAAGCAGAGCATCCACACGTCCTGCTCGTCTGACGCATCGATCGCCAACTGGCTAGCGACGTCCTCCGCCTTATCAATCTCGCCGGCATCGGCCAGCGCCGTGGCATAGCGAATGCGCAGCGCCGGCCCGTCCTCGCGTTCGCAACGACGCGCAAGCAAGCGTGCATACTGCTGACGCTGAATCTGTGCCACGCGGCCCTCTGCCAGACCCGAGTCCAGATAGGCGCCCAAAAAGTCGCAATACGCATCCAGGTTATGCGAGCTGGGATCGGTCTTAAACGCGCGTTCCAACTGCTGCAGCTTAAGATCGGACTCCTTGGAAATCTGCGCCACCGCCGTCGCGGCATAGTGCGCGACCTCAACATCGTCGTTGAGTTTTGCTGCCTGCAACTGTGCCAGATACGCATCCGGATCCTCGGTAAGCATGGAGAGCATCAGACGGCGGCGGTCGCCCGGGTCGTTGACGATCAGCGCTTCCTCGAGCGGCACCACGCCATCATCGCCCTCGCGTCCCTGCACCAGCATACTGCGATGCATGTCATCGTTAATGCGCAGCGTCTCCAGCGTGGCGTCCTTAAGGTCGTCACCGAACACCGCGCTACGCACCGAGAGCAGTGCCACGAGCAACGGGCCCCACAACGGTACGAGAACCATCACGGCAAGCATGTGCCCTCGAACCGGCAGCAAGCCCAGTTTCATAAGCGTCCACAGCACCAGACAGGCCAGCGCATGAATTAATAGCAGTACGGCAGCAACGACAAGCGAGATCAAGCGGCCTCCCCCTCACCGTTGCCAGCGGGCGCGATGCGCTGCAGCAGGGCCACTACGTCCTCGCTGCCGACGGGTTCCACCGTAATGTGCTTGGCGCCCAAGCGCGCACAAATAACGGGCAGGTCGGCCTCGGTCGCCTGACGCATGAGCAGGTAAAGCGTGTCTCCATCGACCAGGCCCGCAGCGTCACTCTCGCGAATCGCCGGCCCAATGGCGCCGACCAGCTCGCCAACGGGCTCCATGCCCGGCACCACGCGCAGGAGCAAGAAGCTCCCCATCTTGTTGTACGCAAGCGCTTGCTCGGCGGCAAGCTCCTGGCCAAAGGCATCGTGGTTGAGCACGCACGTGCCGGCAACGCAGCGCTTATCCTGCGCCACGGCCTCGTAATCGAAGGCGCGTCCCAACGCGCTTTCCACCAGGCCGCACAGGATGCGGAACAGGTTTTGGTAGTACAGGGTCATTTGGCTTTCGGCCACGTGACGCACGAAGATCAACACGGCGGGGGCTCCATCGCGCTCGATCGCATAGCCAAACATCGGAAGCCCCGGCGTCAGTGCGCGGTTCACCCACAAACCAGAGATCGAACCTTGGAGCACGGGCGCAAGGTCGTCGAGCGAGAGCGAGCGCGGCACATTGTTGGAAATCGCCGGGCTCGCCGCTACCAAGCGCGCAAATGCCCCGCCCGAAACATGGTAGATTGTCACCGAATCGTTCTCGAGAATCTCACCCAGCAGCTCGCAGCACTTGCGGTATATATCACGCGGGTTGAGTACGTCGAGCTCCTGCGTCACGGCAAAGATCTTGCCAAAGCTGTCGTGGCGCCCCACAATCTGGCGCTTGTAGGCACGCTTGTCCTCAATCGCGTCGTGATAGAGCCGCGTTAGGAACGTATTGCGGTTTCGCACAAGCTCGTTCTCGTCACGTTCCGCCTTAACGGCCTCGCTGTTGCGCAGCTGCACATAGCCGCACACGGCGCCCACCACAAAGTACGCGATAAACGGCAGCCAGTTGGAAGGCTCATAGAACAAACCCTGAAAGGTATAGCCGTACAGGGCAAAATAGCTCACGGCCAGACCAATCGACGCCAGCAGTGCGGCGACCAGGCCAAAGTCGAGCCCGTAGAGCGTGCCAATCAGGACCACATAGAGCAGACGATAGTCAAGCACGTTGAGCTGGGCCGATTGGGAGAACAGATGCTCCAGCACCTCGAACAGCACCCAGGCAACGCCCGTCTCCAGGCATTTAATAGGCAGCGCGCGCAGCTGAATGCGATCGATGGCCGCACGCAAGGGATTGGCCTTTTTGGTGCGGGTGTTAGCCCAGCGGGTGTGGATGGTCGAAAGGTCGCGCAGCAGGTCGTAACGCTGAAACCAGCCATAGCGTTTGCGAGCGACATCGCCTGCGGGCAACGCATAGCCGGTCGACTCGCCATAGGCAACGGACAGCCCGGGGAACAGACCCTGGAGCGCGCCGCCCAAGTCGCCCGCTGTGCGATGGAAAGCATCTGCAACGTCGAGCGTCTCAAAGGTCGCATCCCAACTATCAAAGACGCGATGTACCAGCACCGCTAGCTCCTCCGCGCACAGCAGGGGAAACGGCGCGTCCGCGGCACCTTGGAGCGCGACCGACCCGGTCGAGCACGCCTCGAACAGCGGCACCAAGAAGGGGTCGTCGAGCGCCGCGGAGGCTGTATAGAGATAGGGCGTGCACAGGATCTTGACCTGGATGTCGTCTTGCGAAGCATAGTAGCGACAGAGGTCGTTGGCCGCGCGGGCAATAATGCCCTTGCCCGTTTGGGCGGCAGCATCTGCTGCATTAGCGGCATCGTCGACGCTCGCCGCGCCGCCGGTACGTTCCGCGCCCGCAGGCCCCGACACAAACAGCAGCTGCACACGGCGGCCCATACAGGCACGAAACACCGAGCGCAGCAGCTCAATGTCGCCAAAGGTCTCGGTATGCGGAGTGAGATAAGTAGAGAGGTAGACCACGCGGTCGAACTCGTAAGCCTGATCCAGGTGGCGCAGCAGCTCTTTCCACGAGCCGTGGGACGATGACTCGCGCTGCGCATCGTCGGCAGCTACAACCTGAACGTGGTCCCCGGGGAACGCCTTGGCACAAAAGTCGTTGTCAACATATGCGGTGTTGCCAACAACCAGCACCTCCATGACGCGCCCCTTCCTTAAAGTCCACTTTTGCCATAGTCAAACATGCGTATTGTACGCTGTCAACGCAAGCCGAGGCGCCTTTAAGGCTGTGTTAAGTACTTTTTTAGAGGACGGGATGAGCACAAGAGAGATGCTCCCAAGGCTGCAAATCACCCCCATGTCTTACAGCCAATCTGAAGCAATAGCACGACAGGCACATGTGCCCCATCTGGTTTTCCGGCCTTTAAAACCAACGCTTAAATGCAACGTTATACTTCTATCGGCAACGAACACATCCATGGAGACCATCGTGAACTCAAACAACATTGCCGTTATCATCCCCTGCTACAACGAAGCACTAACCATTGCAAAGGTAGTAGATGATTGTCACCGAGAGCTTCCCGAAGCAACGGTCTACGTCTACGACAACAACTCGACTGACGGCACTGCTCAAATCGCACGCGAACACGGGGCAACCGTTAAATTCGAACCGCGTCAAGGTAAAGGCAGCGTCTGCCGTCAAATGTTCCGTGATATCGAGGCCGATTGTTATCTCATGGTCGATGGAGACGACACCTATCCGGCGGAATCAGCGCGCGCACTGTGCGAGCCCATCCTTGCCGGCGAAGCGGATATGACCGTAGGCGATCGGCTCTCAAACGGCACATATGCCGAGGAGAACAAGCGCGCCTTCCACGGCTTCGGAAACAACCTGGTACGCAGCATGATTAAGTGGATATACGGATACAGTTTCGATGATGTCATGACCGGCTATCGCGCCATGAGCAAGCCTTTCGTCAAGACGTTCCCCGTTCTATCTGAAGGGTTTCAGATTGAGACGGAGCTATCCATCCACGCCGTCGATCATCGTTGGCGCATTAAAGATGTCCCCATCGAGTATCGCGACCGTCCAGTCGGTTCGGAATCCAAGCTCAATACCGTAAGCGACGGCATTAGAGTCATTGCTATGATTGGAACCCTCTTTAAGGACTACCGCCCGCTCAAGTTTTTCTCGCTTGTAGCACTCGCCTTTGCAGTTATTGGTCTCGCTTTAGGCATCCCCATCGTTACGGAGTACTTTGCCACCGGTCTCGTGCCTCGCTTCCCTACCGCCATGCTCGCTGCCGCTTTCATGTTCCTATGCGGACTCTCACTCGCCACGGGTTTTATCCTAGATTCCGTGGCGAAAGTGGAGCGGAAACAGTGGGAGCTCAGGGTGTATGAGGAAACAGAAAGCCGCCCATTGCATCCCTTACAAACAACAAAATAATACTGTGACCATTTGTAAATAGGACCGCCTACAGTGTGATAGGCAACGCTAACAAAAAACTAGCTAATCAGACTTCATTTCTACGGTATAAGTTAACTCAACCTTAAAGTAAGGAGGAGCAATGCGAAAAACCGTACCGATTGTGCTTAGCACCGTCTTGGCTACATCCATCTTGGGCACCCCGGCTGTATCAACAGCCCAAACCCAAGACGCAAAAGCCAAAGCAGCCCAAAGCAACAGCGAACAAACTAACCTGTCAAATTGTTGGATTTCCTTTAGCAATAGCGTGAACTATGGAAATCAATACATAGAAGGAAAAGGGCCAAAATCGAGTGACTTTGAAGTACACAAGAGCGTTTCTGGAGAAAAAGTAGATTCGAAGCTCTATTCCCTTGTGTTCTTTACCTATACCGACCAAGGCGAAAGAAAAGAAACCAGCAAGGTTCCCACGGCTGCCGGTGAATACTATGTTTACGCAAAAGCTAATAAAGATTCCGGCGCAACCGGAATTACCAGTTATTACGGTTTTAGAATACTTGAAAAAAATAATCTCGAAGGCAAGAGCCTTCAGGTCACCAATAGCAGTGTCGCATATAAAGGAAAACCTATTGCATTAGATGCGACACTAGTCGATTATGACGGGAATGAAGTTGACAAATCCTGCTATACACTTTGCTATAGTGACAAACATTTGAATAAACTTGACGGCGTTCCGGTAGAATGTGGCGAGTATTACGTTAACGCCAGAGCAATTGCGGGTTCAGGCTATGTCGGTCAGGCGAATAGTTATTACCGTGTCAATATTGTCGACACAACAGACATTTCGTACTTTAATTTCTACATCAACCAAAACGTTGTAGTCGGAGGGACAGAGCCGACATTCAACTCGTCACTCTATTTCCTCAATGAAAACGGTGAATCAGTATCAATCGACCTAAAACAAGGAACCGACTATACCGTCTTAGGCTATTGCTCAGATGCCGAGTCAACCGCCTACCAGCCTGAACCTCCAGCGGAGCCCGGCGATTACTATGCAGTTTTGCAAGGAATGGGATCCTATAAAGGCACTAAGAAGGTTCGCTTTAGTGTAAAGGCCGCCAACGACATGGCATTGTGCCATTTCAATTTTAACGGCGGTTTTAAAGTCGGAGATAAGCTTAGCAGCGCCAATTTCCCAGTCTACAATTCTGACGGTAGCAGACTGGACCCCGCTGAATACAGATTGGTTTTTACACAAAACGGGGAAGAGATCCCTGGATTTCCATCGGAGGCCGGATGGTATAACGTAAAAGCAGTTGCCGTCGAAGGGTCGAGAAAAATTGGAGAGACAACAGAATACGGCTTCCAAATCGCCGATCCATTAGACCTCTCGTTCCTTTATTCAAGCGGATCGAACAATCTGATTGTTGGTTATGAGCCTTCATTCACGATAACTTACAGAGGCGAAACTTTTTATGAGCAGAATCAAGACTTCGTAATTGATCATTACGAATCCCAGAGTGGTGTAAATCTCGGCAAAAATTGCCCAAATGAGGCGGGTTTCTACAACGCAATTATAGTCCCAGCAAAGGGAAGCAAACTGCATGGCACCCAGAGCTTGTCATTTACCCTCAGAGACCCCCTCTCCCTTGAGGGCACCTATGCAGATTATTCCAATTTCTATCAGGGAGTAATCCTCACTGGAACTGAACCGCCCCTCAAATTAACTGGTATAACTGGAGAGGTGTTCAACAACCCTGATGACTATACCCTCACTTACTATAAAAATGGCAGAGAATGTGATTCCATATCAGAGCCTGGAAACTACCAATGCGTCGCCAGCGCAACGGAGGGATCGGGGCTTTATGGAAAATCGGAAAGCCGCAATTTCGACGCCATTGATCCCGCCGACATATCCAATTACCACTTCTTTAGTAACCCGATTATCGGCGACGAGAACAGCATCGACCTCCGAGTGTCCTACATCGACTCGAATGACACACCACAGCAAATGAGCTTAGGTTCCAGCTCTGAATACGAAATTGTTAAAGTCATCGATAAAAACGGCAAAGATGTCGGAACGTCTATTCCATCTGAGCCTGGTGAATATACATTCACGCTTAAGGGCAAGGGAAACCACTACGGAACGCACACGGAGCAAGTAACCGTCTATGCCAAAAATGATCTGGCACTGTGCAGCATGAAGTTTCTTGATCCCGGAGTTCATGTCAACATGGAACCGCTCTACCTTCCAATTGGAAAACGTCCCGAGATCAAAGTCGTCAACAAACAGGGCAACGAACTGATAGAGGGCAAAGACTATGCGATTGAATACGCCAAAGAAGATAGCAAACTAACGTGGGATGACTATCTAAACAATGACAAATACTGGTCGACCGAACTACCGAAAACCGAAGGCACTTACTATTCACGCCTAAAAGCTCCGAAAGGCTCCTCCTACTGCGGAGTAACCGGCAATGTCTTCCCCATTGTTTACATGGGGCAAAATAATATACGGCAAATGAATATCTCCTTCGACAGCAAAGTCACGTCAGAGGTAGACGAATGGGGCCAAACGTACTATAGAATTCCATATACAGGTTCCAACGTTGACACCGGCCTTGTAATCAAGAACGGCTCCACCAAGCTCAAAGAAAACCAAGACTACACCGTCAAGATGAACAACCAAAAGAACCCGGGTTCAGCCTATCTGCAAATTGAGGGCAAGGGGAACTATACAGGTAGCCGAGGCTACATGATGTATATCTGTGCCGATCTGAGCGACCCAAATCTCAGTATCGAAGATGTTGGCCCTCAACCGTACGACGGCATTAAAAGCGCCCTCTCCCCAAGCTCAAACTAAACGGTTACACATTGTTGCCCGGCGATGCCTACTCGGTCTCCTACGACAACAACGTTGAACCAGGCCAAGCAACGATTACGTTCACCGGTAACGGTTTATATGCTGGCTTCACAGGAACGGCAACTAAACAGTTCACCATATCACCCCTCTCGATTGAAGGAGCAAAGGTCGCCGTCAATAGTGGTTCGACCTATAACGGCTCTGAACAAAAACCGAAACTTAAAGTATCCATCGATAATGCAGAGCTTGAGGAGAACAAGGACTACACCGTCTCCTATAAGAACAACATAGATGCAGGAAAGGCTACTGCCGTAGTAACGGGAGCAGGACGGTACGGCGGCTCAATCGAAACGACGTTCGAGATTGCCACCGCGGACATCTCAAATGCTTCCGTGCTCATACCAAGCCAGAGCTACACCGGCAGCGAGCTCAAGCCCGATGCCAACGTGACGCTGAACGGCAAAGCTCTAAAAGCCGGGAAAGACTACACGGCTTCCTACTCTGACAACGTAAAGATAGGAACCGCAACCGTCACCATCAAGGGCAAGGGCAATTATTCTGGAACCGCCACGGGTAAGTTCGAGATTTGCAAAGAAGTCATTGATATCTCTAAGGCAACCGTTAACAAGATTGACGATGTCACCTTCGCGGGCGAACCCATCGAGCCCGCACTCAAGGTAAGCTATAAAGACAAGGCCCTCAAACAGGGGACTGACTACGAAGTCTCTTATTCAGACAATGTCAACGCTGGTAAAGCGGCGTACACACTGTATGGCAAGGGCGACTACACCGGAACGCTCTCTGGAAACTTTAAGATCACACCTGCAAGCATTTCAGATGCGACGGTAGAACTTGATTCTTCGAGCTACACCTATGACGGATCTGCCCATGAGCCCAAGGCGGCAGTAACGCTTAACGGAAAGTCATTAAGTTCAGAAACCGAATATGAACTCACATACGCTGACAACACTAACGCTGGAAATGCAATCGCAACTGTAACGGGAAAGGGAAACTACAGCGGCACAGTCACCGCTACGTACAACATTGCTCCTGCCGATATTAGCTCCGCACAAGTAACCATTCCCGAGCAGGCATACACAGGAAGCCCGCTCACCCCAGTTCCATCCGTTAAAATTGGTGATAAGGAACTGAGTCCCGACGTCGACTTTACCGTGAGCTACGTCAACAACATAAACACGGGTGAAGGATACGCAACTGTAGAAGGATGCGGAAACTACACCGGCACGGCATTAGGAACGTTCCAGATTGTGAAAAAGGCAGAACCTGGTATCAACCGCGTCTCGGGCAATACCCGCTACGACACCATGGCGTCACTGTGCCAGAAAGGCAACTGGGGCCAAGGCGGCACAGTAGTCCTCGCCTACGGCGCCAACTACCCGGATGCATTAGCAGCAGCGGCGCTAGCAGGCGATGCCGATGCCCCCATCTTATTGACGGACTCAGGACAGCTCAGCGACCAGGCAAAAGCAGAGATCACTCGTCTCGCCCCAAGTAAGGTTGTAGCTGTCGGCGGTCCCAACGCCATCAACGAGAGTGTACTTTCATCCGCTAAAAATGCTGCACCGAACGCAGAAATCAAGCGCATCTGGGGCCAAACGCGTTATGAAACGTCACTCAATATCATGGGTGAACTATGCGGTCGTTCTAACACAGTCATTGTTGCAACGGGGACCAATTTCGCTGACGCTCTGTCCATCAGCCCCTACTCATATGCAACGGGATCACCGGTAATTCTGTGCGATCCTTCAACCGGCTTATCGGAAGACGCACTGACCAAGATCCGTAACGGAGGTTACACTAACGCCGTAATTGTTGGCGGTAAAAATGCAGTCAGCACATCGGTTGAAAACCAACTCAAGCAGAACGCTGTGGCCACCATAA
>CAUDCB010000025.1 GCA_958447915.1 uncultured Collinsella sp.
GGATTAATCTACGGCTGTGGAATAAATCGATTCCCTTTCCTAAGGAGGGGCCTTACGAGGCCCCTCCTTTTGTGTTTTGGGGCATGGTTTTGGACCCCGTGGTCAAAAAATGCCAAATATGAGTACTGTTGCAAAAGAGGTGTCATATTTTTCGGCCTGTTCTGAGCAAAAACGGGCTCAAAATCAATTTATATAACCCCCTTTAAAGGGCGTTTGACGGCTTTCAACCTCTTCGAATCGCTCAAAGGAGGTAACTTGCTCTCGATTTTGCTGCTACTAAATTGGTGACAGTACTCATATTTGCCACTTTTTGCCCACGAGGTGTTCAGAGGAGCTCTCGACAAGCATCTAACGCTACAATAACTACCACGTGGCTGGGTTTGCCGGCCGAATGTGCGATGCCGTGGGAGGGGACATGGTCGAGTTTACAAAGACGATTAAAGATCCGTTGGGACTGCATGCCCGCCCGGTTGCGCTGCTCTACGACATTATTGCCAAGCATCGTAGCAACGTATCGGTCAGCATCGGCGATCGCCATACCGACGGCCGCGATGTAATGGGGCTCATGGCTCTCTACGGCGAGTGCGGCGAGGACATCATCTTCCGCATTTCGGGCGTAGACGAGGCCTCGTGCGTCACGTCGATCAGAAACCTCTCCCTCTAAACGCAACAATGTGACAAAGGGGCTGTCCCCTTGTCACACCTGTTTCATATGGGAAACTTTTTCGAAAACTGAATAGGAACCCTTTCCAAAAAGTTAACCACGTGCTAGTTTACTGTAGCGAACATAGACGTGGTTAACTTTTGCTGCGTCGATGTTGAGGACGAACTGACGTTAGGAGCACACTCATGTCTTGCGGACCGCAGATGCCGGCCATGCCGCTTTCGATGGTAAAAGCGGGTGAAACCGTGCGCGTGTCTCGCGTAAAGGGCAATGAGGATATGAAGCACCACCTCAAGGACCTCGGCTTTGTCGAGGGCAGTGAGGTTCACGTGGTGAGCTCGAGTGGCGCCAATATCATCGTCACCGTGCTGGGCGCACGCTTTGGTATCGACACCAAGGTCGCCATGCACATCATGACCGTCGGTTAGTTCGCAGCATTTCATAAAAGCTGAAAGGGGGAAAAGAATATGAAGACATTGGGTGACGTTAAGGTGGGCGAGAGCTCTACCATCGTCAAGCTTCACGGCGAGGGCGCGCTTCGCCGTCACCTTATGGACCTGGGCCTCATCAAGGGCACTTCGTTCAAGGTCGTTAAGGTTGCACCGCTCGGAGATCCGGTCGAGATCAACGTGCGCGGCTACGAGCTTTCCATCCGCAAGGAGGAGGCTGCCGTCGTCGAGGTCCAGTAAGGGCCCGCGGCAACTATTTATGCAGATAAAGTTAGGTTTTTCTAACTTTAATTTGCAATGTTGAAGCACATTATCCAGCCCGTGCGGAGAAAGCAGCGCGGGCACACAAGGAAGAAGGATTGAATGGCGGATTCTCAGATCCATGTCGCGCTGGCGGGTAACCCCAACTGCGGCAAGACCACGCTTTTCAACCTGATCACCGGCGCCAACGGCTACGTTGGCAACTGGCCCGGCGTCACGGTTGAGAAAAAGGAAGCCAAGCTCCTAAGCGACAAGAACGTCACGATTACGGACCTCCCCGGCATCTACTCGCTTTCCCCCTACAGCCCCGAGGAGCAGTGCTCGCGCGACTACCTCATGAGCGGCGAGCCCGATGTCGTCGTCCAGGTGGTCGATGCCACCAACCTCGAGCGCAACCTGTACCTGGCGCTTCAGGTTATCGAGACCGGCCTGCCCGTGGTCGTCGCCCTCAACATGGCCGACCTCGTGGAGAAGAACGGCGACAAGATCGACACGGACAAGCTTTCCAAGAAGCTTGGCTGCCCGGTCATGATGATCTCGGCTCTTAAGAACAAGGGCATTACCGAGCTCTTTGAGCAGGTCAAGAAGTCTGCTGCTTCCAAGGGCCAGGTGCCGGAGCACAAGTTCGATTCCTCCATCGAGGACGTTCTGGACCACATCGAGAACAACCTGCCGGCGAGCGTTCCCGCCAACAAGCGTCGCTACTACGCTGTCAAGCTGTTTGAGCGCGACGCGGACGCCTGCAAGCTCATCAACCTCACCAAGGAGAAGGCCGCTCGCGTCGAGCAGCTGGTCGCCCAGTGCGAGCAGGATTGCGACGACGACGCCGAGTCCATCATCACCGGCGAGCGCTATGGCGTGATTGCCCACATTATCGACGAGTGCATGACCAAGGCTCCGGCCAAGATGAGCACCTCCGAGAAGATCGACCGCGTGGTTACCAACCGTATCCTGGGCCTGCCGATCTTTGTGGTCATCATGTTCTGCGTGTACTACATCGCCGTTTCCACCCTGGGCGGCACGGTGACCGACTTCACCAACGACCAGCTCTTCGGCACCGACGGCTGGTACGTGCTCGGTCAGGGTCGCGACGCCTATGACGCAGCTGTTGAGGCTGCGGGCGACAACGCCGACTCGGTCGACCCAGCACAGTACGGCCCCTATGTCCCGGGTATCACCACCGCGGTGCATGACGCTCTCGTGGCGGGCGGTACCGAGGACGGTGGCCTCGTCGATTCGCTGGTCTGCGACGGCATCGTGGCTGGCATCGGCGCCATCATGGGCTTCGTCCCGCAGATGTTCCTGCTCTTTGTGATGCTGTCTTTCTTGGAGGACTGCGGTTACATGGCCCGCGTCGCCTTCATCATGGATCGCGTGTTCCGCCGCTTTGGCCTGTCCGGTAAGTCCTTTATCCCCATGCTCGTGTCCTCGGGCTGCGGCGTCCCCGGCGTCATGGCTACCAAGACCATCGAGAACGAGAAGGACCGCCGCATGACGGTCATGACCACCACGTTCATCCCTTGCGGCGCCAAGCTGCCGATCATCGCCCTGCTTATGGGTTCCATCATTGGCGACTCTTCTACCACCGCTGCGTGGATCAGCCCGCTCTTCTACTTCCTGGGCGTCTTTGCCGTCATTGCCTCGGGCCTCATGCTCAAGAAGACCAAGCTCTTCGCCGGCCGCCCGACGCCGTTTGTTATGGAGCTTCCTGCCTACCACTTCCCGGCGATCCGCTCTTGGGCGCTGCACGTGTGGGAGCGCTGCTTCGCCTTTATCAAGAAGGCCGGCACGGTCATCTTTGCGTCCACCGTCGTCGTTTGGTTCCTCTCCAACTTTGGTAGCTACAACGGCGCCTTTGGCTACCTGCCTTCCATGGAGGGCATCCCCGAGGAGTTCATGGATTACTCCGTGCTTGCCATGTTCGGCAACCTGGTCGCTTGGATCTTCGCCCCGCTCGGCTTTAGCACCTGGCAGGCCACCGCACTGACCGTCTCGGGTCTCGTTGCCAAGGAGAACGTTGTCGCCACCGCCGGCTCGCTGCTGTCCGTTGCCGACGCCGGCGAGACCGACCCGAGCCTGTGGACCGCGTTTGCGGCTATGTTCCCGACCATGGGCGCTTGCGTCGCCTTTGGTGCCTTCAACCTGCTGTGCGCTCCGTGCTTTGCCGCTATCGGCACCATCCGTAACCAGATGAACTCCGGTAAGTGGACCGCGATTGCCATCGGCTACGAGTGTGCCTTTGCTTGGGTCATCGGCCTGTTCATCAACCAGTTCTATAACCTGCTTGTTCTTGGGCAGTTTGGTATCTGGACGGTTGTGGCCATCGTGCTGCTGGCTGCGATGCTCTTCCAGATCTTCCGTCCCATGCCCAAGCATGCATGGACCGACGAGGACGAGACCAACACTGCTTCCGCCGCAGTTTCCGCTTAAGTCCAAATAAGGATTAGCCCCTTTCCACGAGCCCGGGTGTCCCAGTGACACTCGGGCTTTTTGGTGGGGGAGATGTGACGTTTCCGCAGATAAAACCGACCAAAATAAACCTGTCCCTTTTTGGTAGGTTGAGAATGGGGTAAAGTAAGTGATGGTTAACTAGAGGAGGCTTGCTATGGCACCTATCGATATTGTTGTACTGGCTGTTATCGGTATTGCGTTTGTCGCCGTGTGCGTGCGCATTTTTCGCAAGGGCACCTGCGCCGACTGCGCTCAAGGTGGCGTTTGCACGGGACATTGCTCCAACAAAAAGACCTGCGCCGCACTTAAGGGCGTAGATAAAATCACCGAAGACTTGGGCCGCGGTATTCATTAGCCGACTGGCGTTTGAGCGTATATGACTGCGGATACGGCAGTTGCTGATACGATAGGGTCGTTAGCAACTGCCGCCGAGCGGCTCAAACGAAAGGAACCCTGTATGGAGTCCTCCGCCTATCCGATGCTCTTTAGTCCGATCAAGGTCGGTACGACCGAGGTCAAGAACCGCGTCTTTATGCCGCCGGTGTCTACCAACCTGGCCGATCACGGCTATGTGACCGACGATTTGGTCGACCATTACCGCGCCCGTGCCAAGGGCGGCGTGGGCCTGATCATCACCGAGGTCGTGACGGTCGAGCCCACCTATACCTATCTGCCGGGTGACATGTGCTGCTACGACGACACGTTTATCCCCGGCTGGGAAAAGCTCGCCGCCGCCGTCCACGAGTACGGCTGCAAGATCATGCCGCAGCTCTTCCACCCCGCCTACATGGCCTTTAACATTCCGGGCACCCCGCGCCTCATTGCTCCGTCCTTCGTGGGCCCGTCTTATGCCCGC
Organism: uncultured Collinsella sp.; assembly: GCA_958447915.1. Lineage (GTDB taxonomy): Bacteria > Actinomycetota > Coriobacteriia > Coriobacteriales > Coriobacteriaceae > Collinsella. Next base: position 4,682 of record CAUDCB010000025.1, read on the forward strand.
GAGGCTCCGCGTCCTATCACCATCGACGAGATCCACGAGCTCACGCATCAGTTTGGCGACGCTGCCGTGCGTATGCAGAAGGCCGGCGTCGATGGCGTCGAGGTCCATGCGGCACACGCCCACGGTATGCTCGGCGGCGTTTTGACTCCGCTCTACAACAAGCGTACCGATGAGTACGGTGGCTCGCTCGACGCCCGCATGCGCTTTTTGCTCGAGGTTATCGCCGAGATTCGCGAGCGCTGCGGCAAGGATTTCATCATCGACGTCCGCATCTCGGGCGATGAGTACACCGATGGCGGCTTGACCCTCAACGACATGATCTACGTCTCGCGCCGCCTGGAGAAGGCCGGCGTGGACATGATTCACGTGTCGGGCGGTACCACCATCAAGCGCGGCTCTGCAATTCCCGCTGCCGGCACGCAGCAGGCCTCGCACGCCGCCTGCTCGCGCGAGATCAAAAAGCATGTGAACATTCCCGTTGCCACGGTCGGCCGCATCAACGAGGCATGGATTGCCGAGGAGCTGATCGAGGACGGCGCCGCCGACATCTGCATGATGGGCCGTGCCAATCTGTGCGATGCCGAGTTCTGCAACAAAGCGGCTGCCGGCAACGCCGACGAGATCCGTCCCTGCATCGGTTGTCTGCGCTGCCTGAACGGCATTATGTTTGGCAAGCGCATCTCCTGCACCGTCAATCCGGACGTGGAGCGCGACGAGGCTGGCTACGAGCCTGCCGCTGAGGCCAAGAACGTGCTTGTTGTGGGCGCTGGTCCTGCGGGCATGGAGGCAGCCTACATTGCCGCCAAGCGCGGTCACAACGTGGTGCTCGTGGATAAGCAGGACGAGCCGGGCGGCGAGATGCGTATCGCGGCCGTTCCGCCGGCAAAACAGGAGCTCACCCGCGTGATCAAGTATCAGTACCGTCGCCTAGCCGAGGCAGGCGTCACGTGCGTCTTTGGTACCGAGCTTTCGGCCGAGGACATTCAGCGCGACTACGCGGGCTACGAGGTTGTCCTGGCTTATGGTGCCGAGCCCATCGCTCCGGCCTTTATGCAGGGTTTTAAGCAGGTTATGACGGCCGACGACCTGCTGGGCGGCAAGGCTTTCCCGGGCAAGAAGATCGTCATCGTGGGCGGCGGCACCGTTGGCTGCGAGACGGCCGATTACCTGGCCCCGTTGGTCAACGACCTTTCGCCGGCCAACCGCGATGTCACCGTTATCGAGATGACCAAGACGCTTGCCGCCAACGAGGGCGGTGCCGGTCGCGCGGTGCTCATCACGCGCATGCTCTCCAAGGGCGTTCACGTGCTGACCGAGGCCAAGGTGACCGAGATTACCGAGGACGCCATCAGCTACGAGAAGGACGGCGAGGTCCACACCATCACCGGTGCCGATACGTTGGTGCTTGCCATGGGCTATCGTTCCAATACCAAGCTGGCCGACGACCTGGCTGCAGCCGGTGTTGCCACCCACGTGCTGGGCGATGCCAACAAGTGCGGCAACATTCGCGACGCCATCGGCGACGGATACAAGGTGGCCTGCGAACTCTAGTCAGCCCCTTGGTGCACGAGGAGAGGCGTCTCTGCGCCATCCGATAGCAAAACAGCGGTGGTGTCCCGGGTTTCGGGATGCCGCCGCTCGCTCTTGCGGTGCTGGCGACGTGAGCACCGCCTCTTTCACCGCAATTGAGGGGATGGGGGATGCGATAGTATTACGTGGTATTCGACAAACCGTGAGCTTCATCCGAGGGCTTTAGCTTTATGGAACAACACCAGCATTATCAGAGCCTGCAAGATCAGGCATACAGCGCATTGCGCTCCAAGATTATCTATGCCGAGCTCAAGCCCGGCACGCGTCTTTCGGCGATTGGCCTGGAAAAAGAGACGGGAATCGGGCGAACGCCCATTCGCGAGTCCTTTGTGCGTCTGCGCGAGCAGGAGCTGGTGGAAACGCGTCCCAAGAGCGGCACCTACGTCTCTAAGATCAGCATGGAGCGCGCCGAGAACGCTTGTTTCTTGCGCGAGAAACTCGAGAGAAGTGTGCTCATTAAATGCTGCTCTGCCGCCACGCCCGAGCAAAAGCATCGGCTCGGGCAGATTCTTGCCGAGTCTGAGTCGCTCGACCATAGCGAAACGCGTCGCTTTTTCGATCTGGACAACCTGTTCCATGAGACGTGTTTTGTGATTGCCGGTCGTCACATGTTGTGGGATTGGATGAAGAGCATCAACACGCATTTTGAGCGATACAACTGGTTGCGTATGGTGTCGCAGGATTTGGATTGGGAGCCGATTCGTCGACAGCATCGCCGGATTCTCGAGGCCATTAAGAGGGGCGATACCGACGCGGCGAGCTATCTGGCAGAGATACACCTGCACCTGATGCCCGAGGAACAGGGCCCGGTTATCGCCTTGTATCCCGACTATTTCGAGCTGTCCAAAGACTCGTCTATCTAGCCCATCATCGCATCTGCTCGAGACGCAAAACGATGCTGCTCACCTACAGCGTTTTGCAAGCGAGATTTTTAAAAAAATGCCTAAAATGGCTCAGACTGCCGACAATTGGGAAACGGGGTGCGCTATGGCGCAGATGAGAATCAAGGACATTGCCGCCGAGGCGGGCGTGAGCCCGGCCACGGTTTCGCGCTATCTCAATAACCGCCCCGGGCAGATGACCGAGGAAACCCGTGCCCGCATCGCGGCGGTCATCGAGCGCACCGGCTATCGCCCGCGTGCCGCCGCGCGCAATCTGCGCAGCTCGCGTACCAACCTCATCGGCGTGATCTTGGCCGACATTGCTAACCCGTTCTCGAGCGCCATGCTCGAAGGGCTTTCCGCCAGCGCCGCCGCGCGCGGCTGCTCACTCATGACGGCCATTAGCGGCAATGATTCCGCCAAGGAAGCAGAGTCGCTCACCAGACTTATCGATGCCGGCGTGGACGGCCTGGTCGTCAACACCTGCGGCGGCAATGACGAGGCGATCGCCGCGGCAGCGGGGCGCCTGCCCGTCGTGCTGCTCGACCGCGATATTGCCGCCGGCGGTGTCGATCTGGTGACCTCCAACAACCGTGAGCTGGTCGCCGGCCTGGTAGACGCCTTGGCTGTCGCGGGCAGCGAGCGCCTGTGCCTGCTCACCGAGGCAAGCGATGACAGCCCCGTGCGTCGCGAGCGCGCCGAGTCCTTTGCCGACGAGCTTTCGCGCCGCGGCCTTGCGGGCGAGGTCGTCACCCTGGCCGACGGTGGCGCCACGGGTGTCAGCCGCCTGGACGAGACCATCCGCGGCTATGCGGGTAAAAAGCTCGGCCTCATTGCCGTCAACGGCCTGGTCTTTCTGCGTCTGACCGAGGCACTGGCACAGTTGGGACCCTCGTTGCCGGCTGGCCTCAAGATTGCGACGTTTGACGATTACCCCTGGAACCACGTGCTCTTTGGCGGTGTGACCACGGCCGCGCAGGACACCCTCACCATTGCCGAGCGCGTAGTCGAGCGTCTGTCCGAACGCATCGACATCGTTACCACTACGGTGGGCGATGCCGCAAAGCTCGCCCCCAAGCGCATCGAGGTCCCCGGCCACATCGAACACCGCGCTTCGACCTCGCGCTAGTCTGTGTGATAATATATAGACAATGTCATACAGGAGGTATCCATGGCTGCGTCTGTACTGAGTGTACGAGTGGACTCGTCAATTAAAGATTCATTTGCCGAGCTATGCGAAGAACTCGGCATGACTTCGTCTGTAGCGGTCAATATGTTTATGAGGCAAATGCTGCGCGAGCGCTCGCTGCCGTTTGTTCCTTCACTTGGCAAAAACTCTGCGAGCGAAAGCGCCGCGGCGGGCATTTTGGATACTGCTCAGATTGAGTCAGCTGTCCGTGAGGCGGCCAGCTCGATTCCCGCCATCAAAACCGTGATTCTTTTTGGTTCGTATGCCCGTGGCGAAGCGCGTGCCGATAGCGATATCGACTTACGTCTCGAAGTTGATCGCGAGCAGGGCTTTGGTCTTTTCGCGTTGTCGGCGTTTGGTGAGGCGGTGCGCAAAGAAACCGGGAGGCAGGTCGACCTCGTTTCGAGTGACGATCTTGATGACGATCTTGCCGCGGTAATCGAGCGCGAAGGAGTGATCATTTATGATCGCGCGTAAGTCAGACGGCCTGTTCGCACACGTTTTTTGAGCGCTTGATACGCTTTAACCCTGCGGAAACATTTTTCTGCGATAGTATCTGCGATATAGACCAGTCGAAACCCGCCCGAAAGAAAGGGGAGCGACATGAACCAGCAGAACATCGATTACGTACTCCGCTCCGTAGAGCAGCGTGATATCCGCTTTGTGCGTCTGTGGTTTGTCGACATTCTCGGCCGCCTCAAGAACTTTGCCATTAGCCCCGAGGACCTCGAGGTCGCTTTTGAGGAGGGTATTGGCTTTGACGGCTCCGCCATCGAGGGCTTTGCCACGCCCGAGGAAGCCGACATGCTGGCGTTCCCCGATGCTTCGACCTTCCAGATCCTGCCGTGGCGCCCGAGCCACAACGGCGTCGCCCGCGTGTTCTGCGACGTGTGCACTCCCGATCGCAAGCCGTTTGCCGGCGACCCGCGCGATGCCCTGCGCCGCATGTTCCGCAAGGCCGAGAAGGCTGGCTATCTGCTCAACGTGGGTGCCGAGCTGGAGTATTACTACTTCCCCGACGAGCACACCCCCGAGCCGCTCGACAACGTGGGCTACTTCGATCTTTCGGTGAGCGATGCCGCTCGCGACCTGCGCCGCAACACGGTCCTCACGCTCGAGAAGATGTCCGTGCCCGTGGAGTACACCTTCCACGCCGCCGGCCGCTCGCAGCACGGCATGAGCCTGCGTCACGCCGAGGCCCTGAGCATGTCCGACGCCATCACCACGGCAAAGCTCATCATTAAGCAACAGGCCTACGAGAGCGGTTGCCACGCCTCCTTTATGCCCAAGCCGTTGGCGGGCGAGGACGGCAGCGCTATGTTCCTGTGCCAGTCGCTATTCGACCACGACGGCAACAACGTGTTTTGGGGCGAGGACGACGAGAAGTACCATCTCTCCGACGTCGCCAAGCACTACATGGCCGGCATCCTGGCGCACGCGCGCGAGATCAGCGCTATCACCAACCCCACGGTCAACTCGTACAAGCGCATCACCACGGGCGGCGACTCCGTACCGCAGTACGCCACGTGGGGCCTGCGCAACCGCGCGAGTATGGTCCGCATCCCGGTCTACAAGCCCGGCAAGCAGCTGTCCACGCGCATCGAGCTGCGCAGTCCCGATCCCATGGCCAATCCGTACCTGGTCAACGCCGTTACGCTGGCAGCTGGTCTGGACGGCATCGAGCGCAAGCTGGAGCTCCCGCCCGAGGCAACGGCCGAGACGCTCAAGCTTACCGACCGCCAGATGCTCGAGGCTGGCTACACGCCGCTGCCGCGCTCGCTCAAAGAGGCGCTCGACGTGTTTGAGGACTCGCAGTTTATGAAGGATGCCCTCGGTGAGCACATCCACAGCTTCTTCCTCAAAAAGAAGCGCGACGAGTGGCATAAGTTTGAGTCTACGATCACCGAGTGGGAGATCAAGCACTACCTGGCGAACTCCTAATCGCGCTGGCTTGTTCCAGTACGATTGAGCTCATTTCTTTGGAGGCCGATATGTCCGAAAAGAGTGCCCTGTTCATGGCGCGCACGACGCGCTTCCACGAGTTTGCCCGCAGCTTGACGACCACCCTGGGTGTCGAGGTGAGCTTGGCAACCCCCGATTCGCCGACTGCGGCGCACGACTTTGACCTGCTGATCCTCGATTCCGACGGCATCCGCAGCGACCGCATCGATCAGATTGCCAAGTGGCTTGACGATCGCGGCGGCGTTCCCATGTTGGTGATCGTTGACGACGAGGCGCTCGGTACCCTGCGTCTGCCCAATCATACGCATGCCGACTTTGTGTGCCCCACGGCGACGCCCAACGAGCTCAAGGCTCGCGCGCAGCGCCTGATGGGCGAGGAGGAGACCGTCACCGCCGACGATGTGCTCAACATCGACAACCTCGAGATTAACCTGGCCACCTACCAGGTGACACTCGACGATGAGCCCATCGACCTGACGCTGATGGAGTACTCGCTGCTGAGCTTTTTGGCGACGCATCCCAACCGCGCCTACAGCCGCGAAGTGCTGCTGCACCGCGTGTGGGGCTTTGAGTACTGCGGCGGCACGCGCACCGTCGACGTGCACATCCGACGCATCCGCTCCAAGGTGGGCCCGCAGATCGCGGCACACATCACCACCGTCCGCGGCGTGGGCTATCTGTTTAAGGACTAGCAAGTAAATAGAGGGCAATGTGAGGGTACCGGAGATTTCACCAGTACCCTTTTCTCGTTTAGGGCGAAAAGAAGACCTTTCACCGATTAAAAGTGTGTCAGTAAAAACAATATCAAACGTATAACACTATCTAGCAAATATCATCTAGTTACCGTATCTCCCTACTGCACGGATGGAGGAGGAAATGCGTTATTCGAGAAAGGTGATTGTCGGATTCATAGTATTGCTTGCCGCCCTGATGTCTCCAAGGTTGGTTTTTGGAGACGACGACTTGGTTCGTGTCACACCGCAAATAGCTGTGGAGCAAGCGCAAGCTTTCTTTGATGACGTATCGGATGAGCCGGTGACCGCTTGTGACCCAGTAAAAATGGTGAATTCCGATGGGGAATCAATCGGGTATATCGTTCGTGCGAAGCGGGATGACGTTAACTATGGCTACGTCGTATTTGATTCAGAGCGATCTTGGTGGATCAGCGAATACTGCTTGGCTCCGAACGCTCTTTTACCTATCGAGAGTGCAAGCGAAGAAATTGCACTCCTCGCATCCTCGGATAACGTCGTTGCGTTAAAGATTGACGAGCTAACTGTTGGCGTTGCCGACTTAGATAAAAACATTGTTTTAGACGCAAGTGGAAAAAAAGTACCAAATAAATTGTCCTCGGGAGGCAATCGCAGCGGATCGCCGGAACATTTCGATGACGTTTTTGTATCTGCCAAGGATTTGTATAAACAGGGATATGTTGTTGATGCGAGCAAAACGGTTTCGGGAATAATAACGCCAACGCAAACAGAAGTTATCAAAGAAACGGGGACTTATGCTTGCGCTGTTTCGGCAATGTTTGCAGTTAGCAGTCACTATGTGACTTTGAACCGCCTTAAATTGTCCGATTTATACTCGGAGCTTTGGAGGCTGTCGGGGACATGGGAAGAAGAAGAAAAGAAATATGATCAAGCGACTGGTCTGTACTTTACTCAAGGCAAGACTTCTCCTGACAAACCCGCTCCGGCCTTAAAGGAGTTTTGTGCAAGACGAGGCAAGGAGCTTGAGACGTCATTCGTTTGGTATCCGTCATGGGATTCCTTTAGGGTGAATACCGACTCGGGGAATCTGAGTATTTTCTCTGGAAGGCTCCGGTCAAATGGCAGCGGGCACGCAATGGCAGTTGTGGGCTACGTGGCAATGCATAACACATACTCGAATGCCAAGAAGTACCTGCTTGTTGTTTGGAATGGATGGACAAACCAGCTACAGTTTCTTCCATATGACGTATCAATTTACACGTCTCACGATGGCACATATTGCAAGGGTTGATTGTACTCGTGAACGGCGACAAGTTCATTCGAAGGGCAATGCTCCTATTGGTGCTTTCCTTTGCTTTGCTCACCGCAGCGAACTTCTTTCTGTTAAGGGCGACTAATGGGGGAGAAAACGACACGGTTGTTGCAGTCGAGGTGCGCGCTCTATCGGATGTTCATAACGGGCAATTTGAGGCGCTTATGCCAAGTGGTTGCCGTAAGAGAATCGATATGCGCCGTAAGTCAAGTTCCGGATATGTCTCAGGGTTGAAAGCAGGTGATAAATGGATTCTAGTTTTTGTGGAAGATAAGGAACTTGACGGGACTGTTCTATATCCCCATTCAGCCGAGAAAGTCAAATCAAGTAGACAAGGGGAATAAAGAATGATTGATAGAAAGCAGTTCTTAGGTCTGATGGCGGGGGCTCCTATTTTGATGCGAGCCGGGATGGCAGAAGCCGTGGAGTTGCCGGACGCTCAGAAGCGATTGACGCTCGTGGTCGACACGGTGGTCAGAGATGAAAATGGCAATGAAAAAACGCGAACAAGAAGCAGAGAGACTATTTTCACGCCAGAGAGCAAAACTGTGTCTGCCGACGCTATGGCCGGTGATGTCATAACAATCCAGAGGGAATCAGATGAAACGTTGCCGCTGCTTGCCAAGATTGAGCTCACAGTCGCTTATTATAACGATAAAACAGAAATTGAGATTCGTTCCGGAAAGTACTCGATAGTCCAAACCGATCCGCTTGTGATGTACGCAAACGCTTGGTATGCGCTCATGCAGAAAGATAAATATGTGATGAACTACTTCACAGAAAGCGAAGCATCATATGAAACGGGGTGGGGGCCAACGCCATACGATGCGGAGAAGGATAAGTGGACGTGCGGATCGGGTATGGGCGCGACGATTACAGACTTTATTAACGATTCAACATATAGTTTTGCTATCGACTGCTATATCGAATAGACATGACGGCATAAAACGAATTGGCCTATAAGCATGTCATTACTTAAGCAAAGCTGAAATCTTGGCATCTAGTGCTCGGGACTGCCCAGCTTGGGGTACAACTCAACGTGAACAATGATGGCCCGCCACATGTTTGGCGGGCCTTTGGTTATTTGACGAAAGGATCGCAGCTATGAGCGAGAACGATTCCCAGCGTCCCCAGGATGCGGGCAACGCCGGCGAGACTCAGCAGCAGCCGCGCGTGCAGGTGGAGTCGACGCCTGCCGATGGCAACAACATTCCCTACGTGCAGGCCTACGACACGCAGACCGGAAAGCCGCTGGGCAGCCAGCAGGTTGTAAACAAGCACACAGTGGTCAAGACTAAGACCAAAAAGCTGCCGATCTTTATTACGGCACTCGCCGGCTGTGCCTGCGGCGCCCTGCTGGTCATTGCGCTCATTATGAGTGGCACGCTCAACATTGGCGGCGGAAAGAATGCCGTGACGGCGGGTGCTTCGGGTTCATCGACGCAAAAGATTACGATTGATTCCGAGGACACCACGCTGGCCGAGGCCGTTTCTGCCAAGGCGTTGCCCTCCGTGGTTTCCATTACCGCCACTTCGAGCGGCAGCCAGAATGGCTCGCTTTCGCAGTCTGCCGACGAGTCGGACAGCTCGGGCAGCGTCGGCTCGGGCGTGGTGCTCGATACCGAGGGCCACATCCTCACTAACAACCACGTGGTCGATGGCTATGACCAGTACGTGGTGACCATGGATGACGGCACCACCTACGAGGCCGAGTTCGTGGGCAACGACGCTTCGAGCGACCTGGCCGTCATCAAGCTCAAGGACGCAGACGCCTCCAAGCTCACGCCGATTGAGATCGGTGATTCCTCCAAGCTCAACGTGGGCGAGTGGGTCATGGCGATTGGCTCGCCGTTCGACAACGAGCAGTCTGTCTCCACGGGTATCGTCTCGGCGCTCTATCGCTCCACGGCCATGAGCTCTGCCAACGGTAACACCATCTATGCCAACATGATCCAGACCGATGCCGCCATCAACCCGGGCAACTCCGGCGGCGCGCTCGTTAACGATAACGGCGAGCTTGTGGGTATCAACTCGCTCATCGAGAGCTACTCGGGCTCCAGCTCGGGCGTGGGCTTTGCCATTCCGGTCAACTATGCCAAGAACATTGCCGACCAGATTATCGACGGCAAGACGCCGGTGCATCCGTACATGGGCGCTACGCTTTCGAGCGTCAACGCGCTCAACGCCCGCACCAACAAGCTGAGCACCGATAGCGGCGCGTATGTGGCGAGCGTCGTTGAGGATGGTCCTGCTGCCAAGGCCGGCATTCAGGAGGGCGATGTCATCACCAAGCTGGGCGACGACGAGATCACGAGCGCCGATGGCCTGATCATCGCACTGCGCAGCCACGAGGTGGGCGAGAAGGTCGAGATCACGCTCATGCGCGGCAAGGAAGAGAAGAAGGTCACGGTTGAACTGGGCTCCGACGAGGAGCTGCAGAACCAGCAGCAGGACGACAGCTCGACCGACACCGGCAACGGCGGTATTACCGACGAGCAGCTGCGCCAGTACCTGGAGGAGCTGCTCGGCCAGCAAGGCCAGGGGCAAGGCCACGGCCAGGGCTACTAACGAGCCGTTTCGCACATATCGAGGCCAGGGGGCTGTCCCATCAACGTGGGACAGCCCTTTTTTCTTATTGATCCGTTGGGGACGGAGGAAAACGGATCATTTAGAGCTGATAAGAGCATGGTTTAATCGCGCGACCCACCCCAGTCTGGCGGCTGCCGATTCGGTGCGGTTTGAGACCGCTATTCGGCCCCGTTGCGACCGGTGGTACTCTAGTGTCCGTTTGAAATCGAGCGAAGGAGTACCGCTATGGAGCAATCGAGCCTGTTTGGTGACGGTGTGGATATCGATACCGAAGCGCCCGCGAGCGCGGATGCCGCCGCACTGACCGATGCTCGTGCCCAGGCGGCAGCGCGCGCGGCCGAGCTGCGCCACGAGCTCGATTACCACGCCTGCCGTTACTACATGCTTGATGCGCCCGAGATCACGGACGCCGCCTTTGACAAAATGCTCGTTGAGCTGCAGGAGATCGAGGCGGCCTATCCTGACCTGGTGACGCCCGACAGCTATACCCAGCGCGTGGGCGGCTACGTGAGCGAGCAGTTTACGCCGGTCACGCATATGGCGCGCATGTATTCCATGGACGATGCCATGGACCTGGACGAGCTCGACGCGTGGCTCCAGCGCACTGAGGATGCGCTCGGTGCCGGCAGCGTCACCTATACCTGCGAGCTCAAGATCGACGGTCTGGGCGTGGCGCTTACCTACCAAAACGGCACCTTTGTGCGCGCCGCCACGCGCGGTGACGGCACAACGGGCGAGGACGTGTCGCTCAACGTCCGTACCATCAAGGATGTGCCCATGCATCTGTCCGAAGCGGCGCTCGCCCACATGGGTGCCGACCGCGAGCGTGCCATCGAGGTGCGTGGTGAGGTCTACATGCCTAAGGGCAGCTTTGTTCGCCTGAATGAAGAGGCCGATGCCGAGGGCCGCGACCCCTTCGCTAACCCGCGCAACGCTGCCGCCGGCAGCCTGCGTCAGAAGGATCCCAAGGTCACGGCGCGACGCGACCTGGCCACCTTTATCTACGCCATTGCCGATACCGATCCGCTGCACGTCCACAGCCAGCGTGAGTTCCTCGATTGGCTGCGCAGCGCCGGTTTTAGCGTCAACCCCAACGTGGCCCGCTGCGCCACGCCGGCCGAGGTCCATGAGTTCTGTGCCCAGGCCCTCGAGCATCGCGGCGACTTGGACTACGACATCGACGGCGTGGTCGTAAAGGTCGACAGCTTCCAGCAGCAGCTCGACCTGGGCTTTACCGCTCGCGCACCGCGCTGGGCCATCGCCTTCAAATACCCGCCCGAGGAAAAGCAGACCGTCCTGCGCGAAATTCGCATCCAGGTGGGCCGCACCGGTGTGCTCACGCCGGTCGCCGAGTTCGATCCGGTGACGGTCGCCGGTTCTACCATCGCGCGCGCCACGCTGCACAACATCGACGAGATCCGTCGTAAAAACGTGCGCGAGGGCGATACCATCATCGTGCACAAGGCGGGCGACGTAATCCCCGAGGTCGTGGGCCCGGTGCTCGACAAACGCCCGGCCGATTCGGTCGACTGGCACATGCCCGAGGTCTGCCCCGTGTGCGGTAGCCCCGTGGTCCACGAGGACGGTGAGGTTGCCTACCGCTGCGTGTCCATCGACTGCCCCGCGCAGCTCAAGGAGCGCCTGCTCCACTGGGTGAGCCGTGGCTGCATGGACGTCGACGGCCTGGGTGACGAGATCGTCGACAAGATGATCGCCGCCGGCCTGATCCATGATGTCGCGGACTTCTACCAGCTCACGGTGGACGACATCGCCGGACTGGACACGGGCCGCACCTATGCCAGCTCCAACAGAAAAAAGGGCGTCAAGAAGGGCGACCCCATCCCGGTGGGCCTCAAGACGGCCGAGAAAATCATCGCCGAGCTTAACAAGTCCAAGAGCCAGCCGCTCGGTCGCGTGCTGTTTGCCCTGGGCATCCGCCACGTGGGCAAGAGCGTGGGCGAGGTCATCGCCGAGCGATTTCTGTCGATTGACAAGCTCATCTTGGCGAGCGAAGAGGACATCGCCGAGTGTGAGGGCATCGGTCCCAAGATTGCGGCGAGCGTCAAGCAGTTCCTGGCCGTGCCCGAAAACCTTGCCGTGCTGGAGCGCCTGCGCCAGGCGGGCCTGTCGCTCGAGGTCGACTTGGGCGCCGCGCATGCACAAGCCGCAGCCGACGCGGGCGTGGCGGGCGAGCTCGCCGATGCACAACCGCTCGCGGGTCTGACCTTCGTGCTCACCGGCACGCTCGTCAACCGCACCCGCGACGAGGCGGGCGCGGCGCTCAAGGTGCTCGGCGCCAAGGTTTCGGGCAGTGTTTCAAAGAAGACGAGCTATCTGATCGCCGGCCCCAAAGCGGGCTCCAAGCTCACCAAGGCCGAGCAGCTGGGTGTGCCCGTGTTGGATGAGGACACACTCGAGCAGATCTTGGCTACTGGTCAGGTGCCCCAGGCTTAGCGCATCGATAACCAAATTGAAGATCCGCCCGGAAAGCATGATGCCTTCCGGGCTGATCTTACTTTGCCGGGGCAACCGGCACCGTGATCTGTGTCACGTAGGTTGCCGGATCATCGCTGATGATGTCGTCGATGAGGGCGATCTCGCGTCACCCCGCTACGCTGCCAATTTGTCAAAAGCTCCGCGGCGGTTGAGCACGGTAAACGCGACAACACAAATGACCGCCGATAGAATCGACCCGCACGGCGAGGCGATGCCCATAGGAAACAACGTATCGGAATAGGCGTTCGACAGCAGCCACGCGCCCGGCACGCGAATGAGCGCCACGGCCAGCACGTTGTGCGCAAAGCCGATGTAGCTCTTGCCGTACGCAGCGAAAAAGCCGCTAAAGCAAATGTGGATGCCGGCAAAAATCGCGTCGAAAATATAACTGTGCATATAGCCGGTACCGGCCGCGACCACTGCGGGGTCCTTGGCAAAAAAGCCAATAAACGCCGGCGCCACCAGCCACATCAGCACCGTGATCAGGCAGCCGTACACTACCGAGATGGGCATGGCATCCTTGAGCACCTGACGTGCG
>CAUDCB010000026.1 GCA_958447915.1 uncultured Collinsella sp.
GTCCTCGCCCGCTCGCTACAAACGCTTCGCGTTTGCTTAACGCTCGCGCCCTGCACAGAGTTCGATTCTCCGCGGGTTTGGGATTCCGTTGATGCGGCGTATGGCAGGCTGAGATTCGATAACATCGCATCCGTTTTGAGTCGAAAGTTTGCGCGGAGAATCCGCGTATTTGCTTCGCAAATCCGCACCGGCTTCGGCCGCCTGCCGGCGTCCTCGCCCGCTCGCTACAAACGCTTCGCGTTTGCTTAACGCTCGCGCCCTGCATAGAGTTCGATTCTCCGCGGTACGGACTAGAAATAAAAAGGCAGGTAGAGACACTTCTCTACCTGCCTGTAACTATTGGTGGAGGCGCGGAGAATCGAACTCCGGTCCACGAAAGCCCCCTGATTGGCATCTCCAAGCTCAGTCGCTGGTTTTGTCTCGGACGCTTTGCGCGCAGCGACACGCTCGCGGCGTCCTAACCGGTTCGGTCTTAGCCTGCGCCATACCGATTACGTGCGCAGGAGCATTCCCCTAAAATGACGTCGCGCCGGTGTCGGGGAAATCACCGGGTTGACGCGCCGCTATAAATTAGGCAGCGAGAGCCATAGGCTCAAAAGAAGAGTTGTTGTCAATTCAATTTGACGGTACCCCTGTTTAACGAGGCGAGGAGACCTCGGCTTGCTTCCTCTCTCAGAGCTATCGTGTCGAAACCAGTCGCCCCCGAATGTCGGGAAAGTCTGGATGGCATTGGGCACGAGTACCCAATGCCCGTCGACTTTTCAAGGAACATGCGGGACGAGCCCCGCTTGTGGAGTGTTATCTTACCACGTTCTGAAAGCGGACAGCTGTTCTATGCACGAGCTGTGAAGACCCCAATGTGCGCCGCACTTCGCACTTTTGCTACCGATCGCGTCACGTATATTTTCGCCAAGCACAACTGCCCCGTCGAAAGGACCGTTATGGATACCAAGCAGCAACTCGTCAATGCCCTCGCAGGCCTGGGCTCAACCATTACCGAAGCTATGGATGTCATCGAAGGCTTTGTCCCCTGCGGACATCCCGCCCTCACGGTATCGAACGCACTCGTCGCGCTGGACGCCAACGATGATGTGGCTCTCGCCCAGCAGCTTGAGACCGTCGAGGGCTTTATCGACCACGTGAGTGAGAACCGCGGCGTGGCCGCCTACCACGGCATCGAGGTCGAGCTCGCGGGTCCCAAAGCCGATCTGCTCGCAGCAATCCGCGAGGTAGGCGCCCTTATGCAGACCGCAGGCGTCAAGAACACCCAGGTCAACGAGTGGGTCTACCGCAGTCTGGCAGCACTCGACAGCTCCGACGAAAAGGCAGCCGAGCAGCTCGCAGAAAGTCCCGCCATTAAGGCCGAGCTTTTGTAAATAGCAGGCGCGGGCCCCTTGGCGCATCGTCGTCCAAGAGGCCCGCAAACAGTTCGCGTCAACCGATAGCCGCGCCACCACGTTCGGCCAGCGCGAGAATCGGCATCATTTGGCGCGGGGTCTTTGCTGCAAGATCGGCATGTTCGAGCAGCTCGCGATCGTTAGTTACCAAGTAATCAACCTGGGCGCGTTTGCATGCGGCGAGTACCAAGTTGTCCTCGTAATCGCAATGGAGCGCTAAGTATTTGTCGGCCAGCCAAAGGTCCGACGCTTCTGCACCCACAGCCGTGGCGTTTTCGGTCATGTTCCGAACAAACGCCAACGCCGCATCGCCAATTGCACGGGCAGATGCCTCGTCGAGCGCTCCCCCACTGGCGAGTACGCTACGCTTCAGCTCGTGTTGGACAACGTACAGCACGTCCTTGGCGATATGCACCGGAAAGAACAGCAATGCCCCCGCCTCCGCCGCCTGTCCAATAAACGCACGCGCGGCAAGCGACTCGGCATGGTCGACGCAAAACGAATCAACCCATACGTTGGCATCCACCATTATTTTGAGGGAAGTCCCGCTCACAGGATCATCCCCTTTTGGCGATAGCGCTCGTCCATGGCTTCGGAATAGATTGTGTCCCAATCGCGATCGTCAGATACGGGCGACGTAGCGATGCCCAGGTCCGCGTAAAGCTGATCCGCCGCCGCCCAGGATGCGGCAAACGGAGCATCTGGCATGACACCCCGCTGCCGTTCGTTAACAGCCCCAAGGATTTCCTCGCACGAGCTGCCGCCCTGTGCAACCTTTGCCACGACCTTCTTGATAAGTTCGGGCAGCGTTGCGCCCGAAAGCCGCAGCGCCTCCTCGGCGCGCTCTTTAACCGAGCGATCCACACGGACATTTACCTGCACCATGCTGCCAGCAACGCTCGTATCGATCACGCTCCTCCTGTCTGCTATCACTGCTAGCACTTCTATATAGAGCCTCTAGCACACAGTCAAACGCAAATAAACCCTGAATGTGACAAAGGGACAGTCCCTTTGTCACATTCCGTTCCTACAACTGCCAGACAGCCGCTTCCTTTTGCAGCGCAACCATGCGGGCGAATTCTCCACCTGCCGCCTTGAGCTGCGCCGGAGTGCCCTGCTCGGCAACCACACCATCCTTGAGTACAACGATCTTATCGGCATTTTCTACCGTGCGCATACGGTGGGCGATCACGATAACTGTCTTTCCTGCGAGCAGGCGGGAGAGCGCCTGCTGCACCACGGTCTCGTTCTCCACATCCAAACTCGCCGTCGCCTCGTCCAGCAACACAATCGGCGCATCTTTGAGCAGCGCGCGGGCGATGGAGATGCGCTGGCGCTCGCCGCCGGACAGCTTGGAGCCGTTCTCGCCGATCATGGTGTCATAGCCCTGCGGCATGCGGCTCACAAACTCGTCGCAGTTGGCGGCACGCGCGGCAGCAAGCACTTCCTCATCGGTGGCATCGCGACGACCAAGACGGATGTTTCCCATCACCGTGTCGTCAAAGAGCAGCACGTCTTGGAACACAATGGCGTAGTCGCGCAGCAGCACCTCGGGGTCCACGCTCGCAACATCCACGCCACCCACGGTGACCGTGCCTTCGGTGGCGTCCCAAAAGCGCGCGGCCAGGCGGCTCACCGTAGACTTACCGGAACCCGAAGGACCGACCAGCGCCGTAACTTCGCCTTCCTTGGCGGTAAAGCTCACATCGGTAAGAACTTTCTCGCCGGCGCGGCCGTCCTCGCCCGCACCATAGCCAAATGCCACGTGATCGAACACCACATCGTGGCCCACGGGCTCAAATTTCTCGCTGCCCCGCGCCACAGGCTCTTCCATGATGGAACGCATGCGCTTGGCAGACGACTCGGCGACAAACAGCTCCGACACGAGCATAAGGGCCTGATCAAACGGCGCGTAGATACGGCTCACCATAAGCAGGAAGGCAAACATCACCAAAAAGTCGACCTGCCCGGAGGCGACCATCGTGGCGCCCGTGACCAGCGTGGTGGCAATGCCCAGACGCAGAATGGAGAAGGCGGAGTTGACCAGAAGCCCGTTGACGAGCTCGGCCTTGGTGGTCTCGCGCTCCTCGACATCGATCACGGCGTTGAGCCCCTCAAGATAATGGGCCTCCTGGTTGGTGGCGCGAATTTCGCGCACGCAGTCGAGCGTCTCCTGGATCGCCTCGGTGACCTTGACCTTCTCGGCGCGCACGCGGTCGAACACCGGGGTCATGGGGCCGCGTGTTAGATACAGCACGGCAAAGGCCACGGGAATGCTCCAAAACGCCGCGATCGCCAGCTGCCAGCAAAAGAACAGCGACGCCACGAACACGATGGCACTTGCGATGATGGCGCCCCAGAGTTCTCCCAGCACATGGCTGTAGGCATGCTCCATAGTCTGAACGTCACCCATGATGGTCTCGGTTAAATCGGCCAGATCACGACGACCAAAAAACGACAGCGGCAGTTTGCGCAAGCGCTCGGCGATCTCCATACGCTGCTTGCCGCACTCCTCGTAAAAGATGCAGTAGGTGTAGTAATACTGTTGCCAGTTAGAGGCAAAGAGCAACACGAAAAAGACCAGGAGGCCGCCCACGATCGGCAGGGCATCCGGCAGGTCAGCCCCGCTGGCGAGATGCTCGACAAAGCCGGCCATAACCAGGAATAAAAAGCCCATGCCGGCCATGGTAATAAGATTGGTGAGCGCGGTCCAGAAGACACCGCGTTTTACGCCGGCGATGCCTTTATCGGATAGGAAATACTTCTTTTGGAATGAGGCGAACATTTAGGCCTCGCCTCCTTTCGCGACGGCGGCATCCGCGGTCGTAGCAGTGATTTTCCAGCTCGCGGCCTGTTCGTATTCGGCCCACATCTTGGCATATAGACCCTCTTGGGACAGCAGTTCGGCATGGGTGCCCGACTCCTGCACGCTGCCCTGGTTGAGCACCACGATTTGGTCTGCGCCCACTACAGTCGAGAGTCGGTGCGCAATCATAATGACCGTGCGACCCGTCGCCAGCTTGCTAAAGGCGCGCTGGATGAGCGCCTCGTTCTCGGGGTCGGCAAACGCCGTGGCCTCATCGAGCACCACGATAGGCGCGTCTTTAAGGATCGCGCGGGCGAGTGCCACGCGCTGGACCTCGCCGCCCGAAAGATATGCTCCGCCGGCGCCGAGCATGGTGTTGATGCCCTGTGGGAGCTTGGCCACAATGTCGTCGCACTGAGCTGCGGAGAGGGCCGCACGTACTTCGTCATCAGTGGCCGTAGGCTTGGAGGCGCGCACGTTATCGGCAAGTGTTTGCCGGAACAGCTGGTTGGTCTGGAACACGAAGGCGACCTGGTCCATAAGCTCGTGTGGATCCATATCGCGAACGTCCACACCGCCTACGAGCACTCGACCCGAGGAAACATCCCAAAAACGCGGGATCAGGCTTGCGCAGGTTGACTTACCGCCGCCCGAAGGACCCACCAGGGCGAGGGTGCTCCCCGCGGAAACGCTAAAACTCACATGGTTGACGGCAGGCGCCTCGGCGCCTTCGTAGGTAAAGCTCACATCCTCAAATCGCACGTCGTTGCCGGCAGGGTGCTTGGGTTGGGTGGGCACGGAGAGCTGCTTGGAATCCATGACGCTTCGGATGCGAGCCAACGAATCGGCACTCATCTGAGAGGCCTCGCCCACAAACATGAGCTTGGTCATGGCCGTCGGCACCACGGCCGAAAATATCGCGTAAAACGTGAAGTTGGCCATAAAATGCGCGAAGTCCGTCTCGCCCGGCGCCAACAGCAACGCCACGGGCAACAGGAATGCCACAAGACCATTGAGTGCGGTAAGGTTGAGCACCTGCGGACCTCGACAGAACGTGCCCGCATAGTTTTGTGCCATATCGGCGTATTCGGCAATCGCATCGTGGAAGGCCTTAAAGGAGTAGACCGTCTGCTGAAACACCTTGACCACGGGGATGCCGCGTACGTATTCGGTGCCGGTCTTGTTCATCTTGACCAGCGCTCCCATGTAGGCCTTCATAAACTCGGCGCCCTTGCCGCCCATCATGGCGGCCATGGCGCCAAACGAAATGGCCACCGAGATGAGACATGCCGCGCCCAAACGCCAATCGAGTGCGAAAAGCAGCACGAGCAGGCCGGCGACCATGGCGGTGGCGCCGGCGATATCGGGCAGCATGTGCGCAAGCAGGGTCTCGGTGGAGGCGGCACATCCGTCTACAATACGGCGCAGCTCACCGGTGGCGTGCATGTCAAAGTAGCCAAGCGGCAGCTTAAGCAGGTGTTCGCTCGCAGTCTTGCGGATATTGGACGCGCAGCGAAACGCAGACAGGTGCGTGCACATGAGCCCCACGAAATACACTACGATGCTTGCCAGGGCAAAACCCACGGCCCACCAGCCATACATCGCGATATCGGTGGCTTCGCTCCAGTTAGGCGCCACAGCGATAAGGTCTCGCGCGACAAACCAGATGCACACATACGGGCCAAAGCTCAGCAGTTGCGAGAGCGCCGAGAGCGCCATGCCCAAATACGTTAGGAATTTACGGTCGCCGGCATATGCAAGTAGCTCGCCGATACCGCCGCCTTCCCTTTTTGATCCCTTTGCCATGAGATTCCTTTCTAACGGCTTGAGAGTTAACCGTAATCAACTTATCATTGATATGTTAGCCAAGGCACACAATCGAGCCAGACGTGGATGTTTCTGCAAAGGAAGGGGACGCTTTCGAAAATGCATCGGGCCGCGACCAACATAACCGAGCTCTACGCACCGCAGTTTGAGCAGTTTGGCCTGGAGCTTTCCGGCAAGGGCGCCGTCTTTACCGGCGAGGTGGCAAACGATCGGGCGCACGGACGCGCATGGATCATGCCCCTCTCCCCCACCTGCATCGTCATAGAGCATTTCATTACCCCGACGCACGATATGTACCTGGCGGAATACACACCCGAGCCGTACGCCTGCGTGAGCGAGGTCAGCGCGCCCACGCTCATATGCATGCCCAAGGCTGGCATAACGCCTGCGAACCTTAAGCCACTGCGCGGGCCGTGGCCGAACAGCGCGGTGTGCAGCTTTATCCAAGATAGCTGCGGCGAGGAGCTAAGTCCGCTGTTTGCAGGGCAGCTTTATCACTCGCGCTCGGTGCTCTTTTTGCCTGGATTTTTTGACGAACTGGAGCACCGCTATCCCACCGAGTTCGCGGGAATCTTCGAGGCGTTTGCCGAGCCATGGCACGAGGAGGCGACGTCTGCCATCTGCCACACGCTGCGTCGGATTAACGAGGAACGCGCCCGTACCGTAGGCGGACACGTCTATATGCAAGGCATCGTGGAGACCATGGTCGCGGAGCTCGCCTGTTCGCGCGCGGCCCACAAGCAGGCGCGGCAGGCGGCAGACACACGCGTCAGCATAACCATTGCCGAAGAAGCAACGGCAATGATTGAGCGCGCGCTCGACAAAGGCAGACGTGTGGGTATCAACGAGGTGGCCGAGAGGCTCTACACAAGCCGCTCCAAACTATGCGCCACCTTTAAGGCCCAAACTGGCGAGTCCCTGGGCGCCTACATTCGCAGACGCCGTATAGAGCGAGCACAGGACCTTTTGGCCGATAGCGCGCTCACGATAGCGCAGGTGGCAGAGCGTTTAGGCTACCCTCAGCAGGCCGCCTTCGCCCAAGCCTTCAAGCAACACACCGGCACCACCCCCACCGCCTGGCGCTCCCAACATATATAAAGAATGAAGGCGCCAACGGCGCCCTCATTCACCAAATTCAATCCAGCCCACCTGACCCGAACGGCCGAGTCGTCTGATCGTGGAAGCCCCGAGTCGCCGGGGTGTTTGCTCCAAATGAGTTCCGCATGCAAAGAAGGCCACTAAATGTGGCCTTCGTCTTGCATAGGACTGTTTGAAATTTGGAGGAAATACCCCGGCGACTCGGGGCTTCCCCGGCCTCGCAGCTACGAGAGCGACGTTCTCAGCAACTCGTTGAAGAGCTTCGGGTTGCCCTTGCCGCGGCTCGCCTTCATGCACTGGCCTACCAAAAAGCCGATGACCTTCTGGTTGCCGTCACGATACTGCTGCGCCTGATCGGCACAGTTTGCCAGCACCTCGTCCACGATCGGCTGCAGTGCGCCGGCATCGCTCACCTGACGCATGCCGCGCTCGTCGACGATCTTGTTGGGGTCGTCGCCGGTCTGGGCCATCGCCTCAAAGACCTCGTGCGCCTGGTTGGAGCTGATGGCATCGGTCGCCAGCAGCTTGGCGAGTGCCGCCACCTGAACCGGCGCGATGCCGGACTCGGCGAGCGACACGCCTGCGCCCTTAAGGTAGGCGATCATCTCGTTGACCAGCAGGTTTGCGACCGTCTGGGCCTCCTTGCCGGCCATACCGGCAGCGGCGGCCTCAAAGAAGTCGGCAAACTCAGGGTCGCCGGCAATCTGCTCGGCGTCAGCCGTCTTAATGCCAAAGTCGGCCTCAAAACGGACGCGCTTGGCATCGGGCAGCTCGGGGATCTCGCCGCGGCAGCGGTCGATGAACTCGTCATCCAGATCGAACGGCGCCAAATCGGGATCGGGGAACAGACGATAGTCGTCGGCCGTTTCCTTCACACGCATGACCACGGTGCGCTTGCGGCTGGGCTCCCAGTGGCGGGTCTCCTGATAGATGATGCCGCCCTCCTCGAGCACCTCGGCCTGGCGGCAAATCTCGTAGGCAAGGCCGTCGTGCAGACTCTTAAACGAGTTGAGGTTCTTGAGCTCGGTCTTGGTGCCCAACTTGGTCTCGCCACGGCGACGCAGCGACACGTTGCCGTCGCAGCGCATGGAGCCCTTCTCCATGGAGCAGTCCGAAATGCCCAGCGTCACAAAGATGCGACGGAGCTTCTCCATAAACAGGCGAGCCTCCTCGGGCGTGCGCAGATCGGGCTCAGTCACGAGCTCAATCAAAGGCGTACCGCAGCGATTGTAGTCGACGAGCGACTCGGCCGCGGCGGTAATGCGGCCCTCGGCACCGCCCACGTGCACCATCTTGGCGGCGTCCTCCTCCATGTGAATGCGCAGGATGCGGATGGGCACCGTGTAGGAACCGTCCTCGCGGCGCTCGGGCATCTGCAGGTTGGAGGCATCGTAGCTGGCCAGGTGGCCGGCACGCTGGTTGCCCTCGCGCATGGTCGACGTCATGGACGTGGACAGGCCCTCTGCGTTGGCCGAAGCGCTCGCCAGGCTCTGGGCCTCGGCCTCGCCAAATGCGCAGTCGGGGCGCTCGGCGGCACCGCGACCGGTCACATCAAGATCCAGGTGGCCGTACATGGCAAAAGCGACCGGACCCTGCGTGGTCTGGAAGTTCTTGGCCATGTCGGGATAGAAGTAGTGCTTGCGGTAGAACATCGAGTGGCGCTGGATCTCGCAGCTGGTGGCGAGACCGGCCTTGACGATGCTCTCGATGGCGCGCTTATTGGGCACCGGCAGGGCGCCGGGCAGGCCCAGACACACCGGACACACGTTGGCGTTGGGTTCGTCATCGTGGCTAAGCTTGCAGTTGCAGAACATCTTGGTATCGAGTGCGGTGAGCTCGGTATGGATCTCCAGGCCGATCACGGCCTCCCAATCCTGCAGGACCTCGGAAAGCTCCTTCATTACAGCTCGCCTCCCTTCCCGGCAAAATCGGGCGCGACGGAAAGCGCGGGCGCTCCCGTGGCGGCATCGGCAAAGCCGCGCTCCAGGGCGCGGGCAAACGTGAGCAGCTGACGGTCCTTAAAGGCAGGCCCCACCAGCTGGGCAGAAACGGGCAGACGAGTATCCTCGCCCAAGCCCAGCGGCACCGAGATACCGCCGTTGCCGCAAATGTTGAGCGAGATGGTGTACAGATCGGAGAGATACATCTGCGTGGGGTCGCTGATCTCGCCAAACTTAAAGGCCGTGCGCGGCGAGGCGGGCATGAGGATGGTGTCCACCTTGGCATACGCGGCGTCGTAGTCCTGCGTGATGAGCGTGCGGGCCTTTTGCGCGGCGTAGTAGTACTTGTCGTACACGCCCGAGCTCAGCAGGTAGGCGCCGAGCATCTGACGGCGCTTGGCCTCGGCGCCAAAGCCGTGGGCGCGCGAAAGCGAGCTCTGGTCGGACAGGTTGGCGCAGCCCTCCTCCTGATAGCCGTAGCGAATGCCGTCGAAGCGGGCCAAGTTGGAGAACGCCTCGGCCGGGCCGATGACGTAGTAGGCAGCGATGGCGGCATCCAGGTGCGGCAGGTCGACCTCGACCAGCTCGGCGCCCTGGTTCTGCAGCTCCTGGGCGGCGCGCTGAACAGCGGCCTTGACCTCGGGCGTCAGGCCCTCGGCCTCCATAAACGCGGGGATGATGCCCACGCGTTTACCCTCGATGCTGTCGTTGAGATGCTCGGTAAAGTCGACGGCGCAATCCTGGCTGGTGCAGTCGTACGGATCATGGCCCGCGCCGGTAAGCGCGTTCATGGCCAGCGCGACATCCTCGACCGTGCGGCCAAAGGGGCCCACCTGGTCGAGCGACGAGCCAAAGGCGACCACGCCGTAACGGCTCACGGCGCCATACGTGGGCTTAAAGCCCACCACGCCGCACAGCGACGCCGGCTGGCGAATGGAGCCGCCGGTGTCCGAGCCCAGCGAGAGCGCGACCTCGCCCGCGGCGACGGCGGCAGCGGAGCCGCCCGAGGAGCCGCCGGGCACGCGCTCGGTATCCCAAGGGTTGTTGGTGCGGTGGAACGCTGAGCTCTCGGTGGAGCTGCCAAAGGCAAACTCGTCCATGTTGGCCTTGCCCATGGGCAGGCAGCCGGCATCGAGCATGCGCTGGACGCAGGTGGCGGTGTAAACGCTCTGGTAGTCCGCGAGCATGCGGGAAGCGAAGGTGGTGCGCGTGCCCACGAGGTTCATGTTGTCCTTGATGGCCAGCGGCACGCCCGCAAGCGGGGGCAGCGGCTTGCCTGCGGCACGGTCGGCATCCACGAGCGCAGCAGCCTCGAGCGCAAGCTCGGGCGCCACCTGCAGGAATGCCTGGACCCCGCCCTCGCGCGCCTCGATGGCGGCAAGGGAGGCCTGGGCCACCTCGGTAGCGGTAAAGTCGCCGGCGGCAACGCCCGCGGCAATCTGGGCGGCGGTAAGGGAATCGAAGCTTAGCGCCATTACTCGCTCTCCCCCTCTCCCAAAATGGACGGCACGCGGAAGTAGCGATCGCGCGCGCTGCCGGCGTTTTCGAGCGCGACGTCGAGCGGCAGGTCGCGCTCGGGCTCGCGCAGGTCGTCGCCCATCACGTTGGACAGGCTTCCGATGGGATGGAACGTGGGCTCCACGTCGGGCAAGTCATATTGCAAGACGGGCTCGAGCATCTGGACGGCGTCGTTCATGTAGGACGTCATCTGGGTGAGCTCGTCATCGGTCAGTGCGATCTTTGCGTACTCGGCAATGCCGCGCACGTCTTTCTCGCTGAGTGCCATAGGCGCTCCCTTCCGCATAACAGATAAACCGCTCTAGTATACAGGGCAGCGCCGGCTTGGAGCAGGCGCTTTACCCAAATGCAGCGAAAACGTAACGAGGGCGGCGGTTGACAGGCAGCGGGCTGACGGTTCTGCAGCGAAACCGCACCGTCCATAGCGAAAACCGCGTCGCCCACAACGTAAACCGTCCCGCCCACAACGTAAACCATCACAACATTCGACGCTTTTCGCCAAAATCGCGATTTTCACCGAATGTTGTGATGGTTTTACCGCCTTGCGGCACGATCAAAATGCCGGCATCCAAACAGCAGCAGCGCCGCGGGAACCGCCGTCACGACCATGCCAGCCCCCACGAGCGTCTGTTGTACGCCAAATGTCGCCGCCAGCCACGGTGCAACCGCCAGAGGGGCCACGCCGGCGAACATGTTGCCAAAGCCCATGACCGAGTTGACGCGGCCGAGCTGCTCGAGCGGAGCCGTCGTTTGCACGATGGTGTTGTGGAGCGGGTTGACGACACCCCAAGCTATGCCCAGGGCGATTTGGCCGACAAGGGCCACGCCAACGTACGACGTCCCCACATAGAGCAGACTTCCCAGGCCCACGGACACGAGCGCCACGAGCAGCGTTTTGAGGTTTACCAAGTGCGGCGGCAAGCGGAGCGCGAGCACGGCACCCAGCACCGCGCCCACGCCCGAGGCCGACGAGAGCCAGCCCATCCATTCGACACCGACGTGCAGGACATCGCGGTAGAAGAACGACTCCAGCGGATCGAAGGCACCGTAGCCAAAGTTCGAAAGAAAAATGATACAGAAAAGTAGCGCGAGGACGCTGTTGGTGAAGACTGTCTTGATGTTGGCTGCGAAGGTGGCGCGGGCGGACGTGCTGGGGTTGGATCTTCGTCCCGCACGCTCCCCTTCCTCTGCCGAATCGGCATCCGCATCCCCGGCGACATGGCTGGTCTGCGGCCTAAAGCCCCAACCGACGACGAACGCCAACACAGTAGAGAGCATCATGAGCACGAAGACCGCGCGCGACGACGCAGCCGCCGCGACAAAGCCGCCCAGCATGGGGCCAACAATGATGCTCACGTTTGAAAACATGGCGATGGCGGAGTTGATGTCTTTGAGCTCGACAGGATCGTCGGTGAGGTAGGCCGGATAGGATGTGGCGATGGGCTGGGCGAATCCCATCGTAAAGCCCAGAAACACCGCGCCGAGCAGGACGACGCCGGTCGCGCTACCAAAAGCGATGATTGCCGTGCCAGTTGCGAGAGCGCCGATGATGCTCAGCAAGAAATGGTGGCGCGGACCCCAGGCGTCGAGCTCCGCGCCACCCGCAAAGGATCCCAGGATCACAAATACATTCATAAACAGGACAGCCAGCGATGTCGCGATGACCGAAGCGCCGTCCGCATAGGTGAGCGTTCCGATGACGCCGATAAAGTAGCTGGTCTGAAAACCGGTGTAAATGAGAAAGCGCATGGCCACCAGGCGTTTAGCCTGCGTGGACAGCGATGAGTGGAATTTTGGAAATACAGATGTGGGCATGGGGCTCCTTATTGCATACGAATGTGGGCAGCGAGCATTTGGCCCTCCGTCCATTGGCTCAATCTATCCGTATGCCTTACTAAGGACACATCGAGCCCCTTCCTTCTGTCTTTCCGCCCAGCATGAACTACTTGGTAGATTTTAAGGCATGTCCCTAAGATCTACCGAGGTGGTCTTGGATCAGATCGCAGATGGCTCGGGCATCGTTGATGTTGATGGCTCGGGTTGCAAAGCCCGCATCGAAGGCCTGACGCGCCAGGGCCTCGTTGCAGGCGAGTGCCAGCGTGCGGCCGTCGACTAGGTCGAGCGAGCTCTTGCCGCGCAGGCGATCGACGCCGGAGCGCGCGACCACGATATTGTCGAAGCCTTCGGTCTTGTAGCCCTCGATGATCACCACGTCAACATCGTTGTAACGCGACAGCAGCTCGCGCGCGGGCATCTCGTCCTCTTCGCGCGTGTCAGCGTACTCCGCCCAGCGCGTGGCGCAGATGAGGCCCACGTGCTTGGATCCGGCTTGGTGATGGCGCCAGGTGTCCTTAGCGGGCACATCGATATCAAAACCGTGATGCCCATGATGCTTGAGCGAACCCACGCGCAGGCCGCGGCGGGTGAGCTCGGCAATGACCTTCTCGACGAGCGTGGTCTTGCCCGAGTTTTGGTAGCCGATAAACGCGATCGCGGGGACGGCCGGTGCCGGAGCTGCGGACGCAACGGCGACGGGTGCGCTCGCGGGCGCGTTACCGTTGGCGCCCGCGGCCTCAGCAGCAGCGGCCTGACGCTCGGCGCGATCCCACACGCCCGAGCGGCCGCCCTCCTTGTGCAGCAGGCGCACGTCGACGATCTCCATGCCGCGATCGACCGCCTTGCACATGTCATAGATGGTCAGGCACGCAGCACTCGCTCCGGTCAGGGCCTCCATCTCGATGCCAGTCTTACCCGTCACGCCCGCCGTGACCAGCACGTGAAAGCCGACCTGTCCGTCCGCGCGTGCCGGTGTCCAGCCCTCGGGCACGTCCTCGGCCGGCGTCCCCGCCGGAGCGATGGGCGCAATATCGCACTTGCTCTTGGTAATGAGCAGCGGATGGCACATGGGGATGATGTCGCTCGTGCGCTTGATGGCCATGATGCCCGCCACGCGCGCGCAGGCAAGCACGTCGCCCTTTTTGGCGCGGTCCTCAAGCACCATGGCCTGCGTCTCGGGATGCATAAGGATGGTGCCCTCGGCGATGGCGATGCGATGGGTCTCGGCCTTGTCGGACACGTCGACCATACGCACCTCGCCCTTGGCATCCACATGCGTCAGCTCGTCGCGGCGGGCATCACGGGCGATGTCGGTGGCAGCGCTGACAGTCGGCCGCGCGGGCGCGTCGGCATCGCCAGCATTCGCCGCGGCTGAAGCTTTATGGGCAGACATCGCGGCCCTGCGAGCGGCCTTGGTGGCATCGGCGTACCTGCTCTTGGCCATATGATCATCCTCCGATTTGGGACATAAATCGTTGCGTGCCCTCAATTATCGCGTGTTCCTGCGGTTTGTGGGCGACGGCATCGCGCCAAATCGAAAGTACCCGCATATCATCACCACGGCGTAGCGCCTCACGCGCCGAATACTCGGCATCGCTGAACAGGCACGGGCGCACGTTGCCATCGGCCGTCAGGCGCAGACGGTTGCAATTCGCACAAAAATGGTTGGACATGGCGCTGATAAAGCCGACCGTTCCCGCCGCGCCCGGAAAGTGCCAATAGCGCGCAGGGCCCGCGCCGGCAGGAGCGTCGTTGATGTCGAGCGGCTCGAGCTCGCCCAGTCCCGTCGCGGCGGCCCCAGCATTGATGCGCGCCCGCAGCTCGTCGCTCGGCACGGTATCGCTCGCGTCCCACAGCTCGGGATTGAGCGCGGGCGCATGCGGGTCCACAGCGCAATGCGAGCTCGTGTGCTCGTCGCCGATGGGCATGTATTCGATAAAGCGCAGGTGGATGGGGCGGTCGAGCGTGAGCCGCGCGAGGGCCGCCACATCCTGGTTGAGCCGGCGCACCACAACGCAGTTGACCTTAACCGGCTCAAAGCCCCAAGCCAGCGCCGCGTCGATGCCAGCCATGGTCTGCTCGAGCCGACCCAGGCGCGCGATCTTTCCAAACAGCGTAGGGTCGAGCGTATCGAGCGAGATGTTGACGCGGTTAAGCCCGGCATCTTTGAGCTGCGGTGCCAGCTTAGGCAGCAGAGCGCCGTTGGTGGTGAGCGAGATGTCCTCGATCTGCGGAATCGCGCGGATGTCGCGAATGAGCGGAATGATACGGCGGCTGACCAGCGGCTCGCCACCCGTCAGGCGCACGCGGCGAATGCCCTCCCCCGCCACCAAGCGCACAAAGCGGGCGATTTCCTCGGCGCTGAGCAGCTCGTCGTGCGCGCGGGGCGTCACGCCATCGGCCGGCATGCAGTAAATGCAGCGAAAATTGCACTTGTCGGTAACGGCAATGCGCAGGTAGTTGATATCGCGGCCAAAGCCGTCATGTTGCACGTACCCGTCCACGCAGCCCTCCCCTCACGCGGCGTTTTATTCTTCGGAAAACATAATACCCCACGAGGGAATCATGCCGACACCCGTACGACAGGACAGGTCGCTTCGAGCAAAACGGACTTTCCAAGCCCATCCTCAGCACAGACCATCACAACATTCGGTGCTTTTCCCGTTTTTGGCAAAAAACGTCGAATGTTGTGATGGTTTGTCTGCCCGCGGGACCCCGTAGAAGGACCAAAGCGCCCCTAAATGTCGCCGTCCCAGTGCCGAATCACGAATTCTCGCAGGTCGTTCTGCCGCTTTTGGAATGCTTCGCTTCGGTCGCACTTGAGGCCCATAGCGAGCGCGATGGCGTTCATCGCCCGGTGCAATTGCAGCTGGTGGGCAAACTGAGTCCCGGTGAGGACGATCATCTTAAAGCCCAGCGCGCTCAGCACGGTCATACGCTCCGCATCCAACGCGCTGCGCTGTTTATCAAGATGGTCCGAGCCGTTATATTCAATCCCCGTACCGCTCGCAGGCGCATATACGTCGATCTCGAAATACCCGGCCTTTGCGAGATACTTGAACTCGTTGGGAACATCGACCCGATGGTTGAGCTCGATCTTGGCGTATCCCAGCCCGCCCTGAGAACGCTTTGCCACGACCATGATTGCGGTGGCCGTCTCCATGGGCGACCGAGCGCCATCGTGCACGCGCTTGAGCACGGCGGCCGCGCGTGCGGTCCCCTGTCGACACCGGTTCTCATTGCAATAGGCAATCAAGTCGGCAGCGGTATACCTCTGCCCTATCTCGATATAATCGCCTGTCGACAGGTGATTCAAATGGTATCGGGCGCAGATTTCGTAGCCATACTCCAGCTGCTCGGGCTCGCTCATCCACGAACCCGCTTGGACAAAGCACATGACCTCATCAACCACCAGAAGGTCCTCTGCCACCTCGATAAGATGGCCTGGAGGTACCGGCGCTCCAAACACGTGGCACCTAAATCCAGTCGGCGTCGAGCGCTCAAAATCGAAGTTAACGAGCGTATCGATATGATTGAGTTCTTCTCGTGGAATACCAAGCGAAACCAGATAGTCGGTAACGATTCCGACTGCCGTTGAAGCCCTCAGCCCCTTGGCATCGAGCCCCAATTTGGGCAGGCCCGCAGTTGGCTCCGCCTCGTTAGCAAGCGAGTCCTCATCGTATAGGCTGCTTGCTCGCGAGAGCGGCTCGGACGGACGCGCCACGTTGTGGTACAGCCAGGCGGTCTTATGGGACAGGACGATCGGCAGGTCCATGAGCCCCCCAATGGAGTCGGATAACCAATCTTATTCCCCTGCCCACGGGTCCGCACACCTTCGCGCGCAAGAAAGCGAATCCACCCGATCGAGTGGCAGAAAAACCATCACAACATTCGATGCTTTTCCCGTTTTTGGCAAAAAACGTCGAATGTTGTGATGGTTCGAGGCGAGGTGAGGAGCATGCAGGGGTCAAAGCATCGTGCTTGGAGCGTGACTTTTTTCGCCCCGTCGACATCACAAACCTTGACTCTACAATCGTTGTAGGGTTTTCACTACACTGGTAGCTAAACGAACCAATCCAGAAAGTGCCCCGCCCATGGAACACGACCTCACACGCGGCAATGTCCTCAAGGCCATTGCGGTCTTTGCCCTGCCCTATATGCTCTCGTACTTTTTGCAGATGCTCTACGGCATGGCCGACCTGTACATGATGGGGCAGTTTAGCGGCGCGGCCGGCATCACCGCCGTGGGCAATGGCGCGCAGACGCTCTATATCATTACCGTGACGCTCGTGGGCCTGGCCATGGGAACGACGGTTATCGTCGGGCATGCCGTGGGTTCGCGCCGGTTTGACCGCGCCGAGACCGCCATCGGCAACACCATCACGCTCTTTATGGGTGTCTCGGTGGTGCTGGCCGTCATCTTGTTTGCACTATGCCCGCAGGTTGTGGCGCTCATTGGCACGCCTGCCGAGGCGGTCGAAGGCACCGCCGCCTACCTGCGTATCTGCTTTGTCGGCATTCCGTTTATCGCCGCATACAACATCCTCTCGGCCATCTTTCGTGGGCTGGGCGATTCGCGCTCGCCTATGTACGTGATCGGCGTGGCGTGCATCATCAACATCGCGCTCGACTTTCTGTTTATCGGCCACATGGGACTCGGCCCCGCGGGTGCGGCGCTCGGCACGGTAACCGCCCAGACGGCAAGCGTTGCCCTCGCGCTCGTGTGGCTCAAGAGCCGCCGTACGCACATTCACCTCAAGCGCAGCGACCTGCGCCCCCAGCCCGAGGTGCTCGGTAGCATCCTAAAGATCGGCGTGCCCGTGGCCGTGCAGGACGGCTGCATCCAGGTGGCGTTTATGTTTATCACCGTCATCGCCAACCACCGAGGGCTCGTCGACGCCGCCGCCGTGGGCCTGGTCGAAAAGATGATCAGCTTTTTGTTCATTGTGCCGAGCTCCA
>CAUDCB010000027.1 GCA_958447915.1 uncultured Collinsella sp.
CTCATCTACAACCTGCTGCCCGGTCTGCCGTGGGTGCCCGTCGATTTCTCCGGCACGGAGATGTTCGCCGAACTGAAACGCATGCACAAGAGCGGAGAGCTCGATGCGCTTTCGAGCCGCCTCTATTTCTCGCCGACACGCCCGATGTTCACGACAAGATTGCCTGGGGCGCGGTCAACCGCCCGCTGTCCGTCGAGAGCTATGAGGCCATCAAGGCCGGCATCGTCGACTATCTCAACGAGCGCGACGTGTTCGTCACCCGCGGCATGGCAGGCGCCGACCGCAACCACACGCGTCGACTGCTCGTTGCCTGCGAGCGTGCCAGCCAGGCGCTCTTCATTAAGCAGATGCTCGCCCGCCCGCTTGCCCGCGAAATCGCACGCACCGGCGAGCCGGACTTCTGCGTCCTTGCCGCACCCGGCTATCAGTGCGACCCTGCCATCAAGGGCCTCAACTCCAGCGCCGCCGTGGTCATCAACTTCCAGGAACGCGTGATTCTGGTCGCCGGCACCGGCTACTCCGGCGAGATCAAAAAGTCGATCTTCAGCGTCATGAACTACCTGCTGCCCGTCGAGGACGACGTGCTGCCCATGCACTGCTCGGCCAGCATGGATCCTGTCACGCACGAGACCGCCGTGTTCTTTGGCCTGTCCGGCACCGGCAAGACCACGCTTTCGGCCAACCCCACGCGGCTGCTGATCGGCGACGACGAGCACGGTTGGTCCGACATGGGCATCTTCAACATCGAGGGTGGCTGCTACGCCAAATGCGAGGGCCTGGACGCGTTCCACGAGCCCGAGATCTTCAACGCCGTTCGCTTTGGCGCCATCTGCGAAAACGTGGTGCTCGATGAGAGCCGTAAGCCCAACTACGACGACGTCTCGATCACACACAATACGCGCGTGGCCTACCCGGTGGAGCACATCCCCAACGCGTGGACCAAGGGCATGGGCACCACCCCGAGCGTCGTGCTGATTTTGACCTGCGACGCTTTTGGCGTGCTGCCGCCCATCTCGCGCCTGACGGCGGACGCCGCCATGTATCACTTTGTGACGGGTTTCACCGCCAAGATCCCCGGCACCGAGGTCGGCGTCACCGAGCCCACGCCCACGTTCTCTTCGCTGTTCGGCGAGCCGTTTATGCCGCTCGATCCCATGGTCTACGCCAAGATGCTCGGCGAGCGCATCGCCGACGGCCGCACGCGCGTGTATCTGGTCAACACCGGCTGGATCGGCGGCGGCTACGGCGTGGGTCATCGTATTGAGCTGGCTTACACGCGCGCCCTGGTCGCGCGCGCCCTCGACGGCACCATCGAGGACAGCGAGTTCGTGCACGACGAAATCTTTAACGTCGACATTCCCACCACGTGCCATGGCGTGCCCGACGGCATTTTGGTGCCGCGCCAGTATTGGCAGAGCACCGCTCGCTACGACGAGGCCGCGCACAATCTGGCCGTGATGTTCGAGGAGAATTTCGAGAAGAAGTACTCGCACCTGCCCGAGTCCGTCAAGGCCGCCGGCCCGCACGCTCAGGTGCCCGCCGACGCCCGTCATCGCGGCCGTGGCCTGCTGGGACTCCGACACTAGCTTCGCCTCAGACCCAAAACCACCACAAAGGGGACAGGTACCTTTGTGGTGGTTTTACTCGCGCGGATGACTCGGGTTAGAATACACCTGACATATCGCTCCCTTCTCCGGATGGGGGCAGCGTAAGCGCTCTTGTGGCGGCACCGTAGGACTTTGAAGGTGGCCGTTGTAAGGGCGCTTTTTGTTTAGGCGCCCTCACTCGGGCGCGCACAATGAAGGGAGAGCGTATGAAGAGCTTTATTGCCGAGGATTCATTCTGGGAGCTGTTTCCGCAGGCAGCGGTCGGTGTTGTGGTCGTGGAGGGCATGAAGCCCACGGCTCAGATTCCTCAAGAGGACGTGGATGCGATTGCGGCGTTGCTCGACCGCGCCAATATCGATGCGGAGCGTCATCTGACCAGCGACACTATCAGCGAGAACGCACCGGTCAAGGCATGGCGCGAGGCCTATCGTCTGTTCAAGACCAAGAAAGGCGCGCGCTGCTCGATCGAGAACTTGCTCAAACGCGTGCTCAAAGGCAAGCCGGTGGGCCACATTACGCCCGCGGTGGATATTTACAACACGGTGTCGCTGACCTACGCGCTGCCCGTGGGAGGCGAGGATCTGCGCGCTATCGAGGGCGATTTGCGCCTGGCGGTCACTGGTGGCGGGGACGCGTTCTTGCCGCTTGGCGAGGAGACAGGTGACCCGACGCTGCCCGGCGAGCTCGCCTACATCGATGATGCGGGCGCCGTGTGCCGCTGCTGGAACTGGCGCGACGGCGTTCGAACGGCCCTGTCCGACGATTCGGCCGACGCGTTCCTGGCGATTGAGTGCGTGGAGCCCGAGCGAATGGAGGACTGCCAGGCCGCCATCGACCGTCTTGCCGATTTGCTCGAGCGCTATCTGGGAGCGACGGTTGTCGTTAAGACGCTTGTGACCCGCGACAATCCCTGTGTGGAGCTGTAGCGGCGCCTAGAACTTATTGAGGTTCAAAACCACCACAAAGGTGCCTGTCCCCTTTGTGGTGGTTTTCATGTTGATGGGTTAACAAATGGGATATTCGGGTACGGAGGTTCGGACATGCGGCTAAGATGTTTACCCGTTAGCATCATGTAAGCGAAAGGTGGTCGTCACCATGCAGCAGAACGACGAGACACGTTTTGAGGACTTTGTCGGACTGATCAGTGGCCTCTACAAGGAGATTCAGCGCATCAAGACGTCCGAAGGCGCAAGGCTCGGCCTTAAGGGCTCCGATGTCATGTGCCTGTACTATCTTGAGCGCAGCAAGGACGGCCTGACTGGCGCCGACCTCGCCCGCATGGCCGGCGTTACCCGCGCCGCCGTTTCGCGCACACTGGCACATCTGGAGGAGGGCGGCTACGTCGAGGTTGACGACTCGGGTGATGCGGCCGTCAAGTACCGTGCTCCGGTGCGCCTGACTGCCCTGGGCGGCGAGAGCATGAGCGAGGCCGATCGCATCATTCGCGAGGTGCTCGATACCACCGGCAAGGCCATGGGCGTGGAGCAGCGCGAGCAGATGTATGCGTCGCTGCGCACGATCCTCAACACCCTGCGCGAGATCTAGAGCCGCGCTGGCGCTAGCGTTCAGCCAACAACTGCATCGTCCCGTTTGAGCGCGCACGCCGTGCCGGGACATTGTTGTCATAATTCCCTGCGCGAGACCTGCGCAAGAAAGGATTCGATATGTCCGTCCGCATTATTACCGATTCCGCAAGCGATATGTCGCCGGCGGAGCACCCCGCTCTGCGTGTTTTGCCGCTGTCCGTCACCTTTGGCACCGATGTGTACATGGATGGCATCGACATCGATCACCAGCGCTTTTACGAGATGCTCGTGGAGCGCGATGAGCTGCCCAAGACTGGCCAGGTCAACCCGTACGCGTTTTCTCAGGCTATCGCCGAGGTTCGTGAAGCCGGCGATGAGGCGGTGATTATTACCGTGGGCGCTAAGCTTTCGGGCACCAATCAGAGTGCCCGTACCGCACTTGCCGAGGCACCGGGCGGCGACGTGTTTATCGTGGACAGCAATAACGTGACCTTGGGCGAGCGCGTGCTGGTTGAGTATGCCCTGCGCCTGGTGGACGAGGGCCGTAGTGCGTCCCAGATCGCGGCGGCTGTCGAGGCCGTGCGCGACCGCGTGGTCGTCATCGGCCTGCTCGAGACGCTGGAGTACCTGGTACGCGGCGGTCGTCTGTCTGCTGCGGCCGGCGCCGTGGGCACGCTGCTCAACGTGAAGCCGGTCGTGGCTGCCGAGGACGGTCTCATCGTGCAGCTGGGCAAGGCGCGCGGTTCCAAGAACGGTCGCAACCTACTGAACCAGAAAGTCGAAAAGGCGGGCGGCGTCGACTTTTCCATGCCGCTGGCGCTCGGCTATACGGGCCTTTCGGATGCGGTGCTCAAGAAGTATATCGAGGACAGTGCGGCGCTGTGGGCTGGCCATGCCGAGAGCGAGCTGCCCATCCACACCATTGGCGCCACTATCGGCACCCACGTGGGCCCCGGCGCCGTAGCCGTAGCCTTCTTCCAGTCCGCCAGCTAACCGACCAGCCATAATCCACCACAAAGGGGACAAGCACCTTTGTGGTGGTTTATGCTGGTTTCGGTTGAAAGGAGCATGCGATGGCGTCTGAGGGCTTTTTTGAGCGGGTGTACGAGGTAGTCGAGCAGATTCCCGAGGGGATGGTTGCCACCTACGGTCAGGTGGCGCTGCTCGCCGGTCGCCCACGAAGCGCGCGCTATGTGGGCTATGCGCTACACAGCAATCCGCGCCCTGGTCAGATTCCCTGCCATCGTGTGGTGTTTGCCGATGGCCGCATTTGCGAGGGCTTTGCGTTTGGCGGCTCCGATGCTCAACGTGAGCTTTTGCTAGGGGAGGGTGTGACGTTTGCCGATCCCATGCACGTCAATCTGGGTGCCTGTCGCTGGCCTGCCGGACTCTAACAGCTCTGCCGTGGCCAAAACCACCACAAAGGTGGCTGTCCCCTTTGTGGTGGTTTTAGTTTACCAGAGCTAACTTATGGAGAAGCTATGGCGGCGCTTATTGACGCTGCAAAGTAAACCTAGGTGAACTATATTGTATTCAGCAACGGAGCAGGCCATAGGCGATGAAAAAGCCTGCCCTGTTGAGTTTGATTCGCATTCCTCCCCTCTGTGCGATTCAACGGTGTACTTCGGGAACGGGCCCGCTGGCAACTGACTGTCGGCGGGCCCGTTCCCGTTTGTCGGGGGAGTGCAATGGGCGGAGCCAAGCCGGTCAGGCACAAAAAAGGCGGACGCCGTAGCGTCCGCCCTATAGCAATCGAAAGCCCAAGCCAGCAGATCGGTCTAGTACACCATGCCCATGGCGTCCCGAACCTCGGCCAGGGTCTGCTCGGCGAACTCGTTGGCGCGACGGTTGCCCTCGTGCAACACGTCCTTCACGTAGTCCAGATCGTTCTCGTAGCGCTGGCGACGCTCGCGGATCGGCGCGAAGTACTCGTTGACGGCCTCGGTCACGTACTTCTTGAGCTGGCCGGAGCCGCCCATGCCAATCTCCTCGGCAATCTCGACCTCGGAACGGCCGGTGCAGATGGCGGCCGTCGAAAGCAGGCCAGACACGCCGGGACGGTTCTCGGGATCATACGTGATCATGCGCTCGGAGTCGGTCTGGCTCTTCTTGATGCGCTTGGCCGTCTCCTCGGCGGTCATCGAGATGTTGATGGCGTTGCCGTAGCTCTTGCTCATCTTGCGACCATCCAGGCCGGGCAGCAGCGGGGTCTCGGACAGCAGTGCGTCGACCTCGGGGAACACCTTGCCGTAGCGGTTGTTAAAGCGGCGGGCGATGGTGCGGGTGAGCTCGATGTGCGGCAGCTGGTCGCGACCGACGGGCACCACATTGCCCTTGCAGAACAGGATGTCGCAGGCCTGGTGCACCGGGTAGGTGAGCAGAAGGCCGGTAAGCTCGTGGCCCGAGGCCTCCATCTCGGCCTTGACCGTGGGGTTGCGCGCCAGCTCGGCCTCGGATACCAGCGACAGGAATGGCAGCATGAGCTGGTTGGCTGCGGGCACGGCGGAGTGCGCGTAGATCATGGTCTTGTCGGGATCGATACCGCAGGCAAGGTAGTCCATGACCATGTTGTACACGTTGTCCTGGATGTGCTCGGTGGTGTCGCGGTCGGTGATGACCTGGTAGTCGGCGATGAGCACGTTGGTCTTGGCGCCCATGTTCTGCAGCTCCACGCGGCCCTTGAGAGTGCCAAAGTAGTGGCCCAGGTGCAGGCGGCCGGTGGGGCGGTCGCCGGTAAGCATGGTGAACTTCTCGGGCGTCTTGGACAGGCCCTCGCGAATGGCGTTGCTCTTTTGCAGCGCGACTTCGTAGCTGTTCTCGTTTGGCATGATTGCTCCTAACGTATGTTCATGGGTCAAGATGATAACGCGTTTATTGGAGGGGCGGGGCATAAGTAGGCGAGGGGCGGGAGAGGGGCGGCTTGTGCGATGGGTGCGGCGTGGATGCGCTTGGCCAGCGGCGCCTGCGCGTATCCTCGACAGCTTACCCTAGAGCTTGTGGTGGCGCTCTTCTTTACGTTCCTCGGCTGCCTTCTCCTCCTGTTTAAAGGCGGGGTCGTCGGGGGTTACCAGCTCGTCCTCGTGCGTGCGCTTGTTGTAATGGTGGCGCAGCACGGGCTCAAACAGGTGCAGGTGCTTGGCGAAGGCTGCCGAGCCCGCGGCGAGCACGGTAAAGATGAGCACGCGCATGGGGACCTCGACCTGATTGATGGCGGCGGCACCGGCCGAAAGCATGATGCACCAGGCATAGATGAGCAGTACGGCCTGCTTTTGGTTGTAGCCCTCTTGAATGAGGCGGTGGTGGATGTGGCCCTTGTCGGCCTGCCCAATGCTAATGTGGGCGCGCTTGCGGCGCACGATGGCGCTAAACGTATCGATGATGGGCACGCCGGCCACGATGAGCGGGATGATGAGCGAGGTGAGCGCGGCGGTGCGGCTCACGTTGAGCAGCGAAATGGAGCCCAGCGCAAAGCCTAGCAGCAGCGACCCCGAGTCGCCCAAGAAGATGCTCGCGGGGTTGAAGTTATAGCGCAAGAAGGCGAGGCACGAGCCAAAGAGCGCGATGGAGAGCGCGGCGGCGTCGATGCGGCCCGAGAGCACGGCGACCGAAAACATGGTGAACGACGCGATGCCGCAGATGCCCGTGGCCAAGCCGTCGAGGCCGTCGATAAGGTTGATGATGTTGGTGAACGCCACCAGGTAGACCACGGTGATGGGGTAGGCGAGCCAGCCGAGCATGATCTCGCCGGGGGCAAGCGGGTTGACGATGACGCCGATTTTTAGGCCACCCACGCAGGCGATGAGCGCGGCGAGGACCTGGCCGGCCAGCTTTTGCTTGGGCTTGAGTTGGAAGACGTCGTCGATTGCTCCGGTCACAAAGATGACGGTAAAAGAAAGCGCAAGTATGGGGTAGCTGATGTGCAGACGGGGGTGGGGCACCAAAACGGGCGGCCAACTCAGGTACCAGGTGCCTAGAATCTGCACGATGCAGGCGACGACGAGGCCCAAAAAGACCGCCGTGCCGCCCATGCGCGGGATGGGCTTAGTGTTGATGCGGCGCTTTGAAGGATAGTCGACGGCGTCGAGCTTGATTGCCAGGCGCTTGACCAGGGGCACCGCAAGGAAGGTCGTGATAAAAGCCGCGACTGCCACGCAAAGGTACGGTATGAAGCTCGTGGAGGAAGCCATGAATCGATAAACCGCCAAGCGTCGAAGGAAAAGGTCAATGGATGCCATGCCGCAAAGGGTATAGCTGACCCATGATACTCGACCAAGGGGGGCGTGAGGAATTGCACGGGGCGATAATCACGCGCTTACCAGATATTCGAATGATGGTGGGGTTCTGCCTGGTGCCTTTTGGGAATCTTGACGGGATTTGCAATGGCGATTTTCGGCAAAAGAAAACCACCCCCCACGTTACGAAAATGAACCCACCTAAAACAGGTGGGTGCCCTCATCGACCGTTCCAGCGTCCTTAACAACGAAGGATACCTGTACTACGTACGACTGTGTGGGCTCCCTAAATAAACGCGACGGTTCACCCAGTTGCTCCGCGGGGGGCGGAATACCTACATCATAAAGCGGCACTTTGTGGATTCCAGTCTTGACATTACAAAAATCGTGTCGGACGATTACGACGCCTTGGGGCTCGAGCCGTCTGTGCGGTCGGTCCTTTTGCGTTTGAGCTGCTGAATCGTTGTTTTGGAGCATGTTTTTATGCCGACGTCGTTGACCGAACTTTTTTCGCCCGCCTGCCATTTGTGTCCGCGCCGTTGCGGTGCGGCGCGCGATGAGGGCGCACGCGGCGTATGCGGTGCTACCGACACGCTCAAGGTGGCCCGCGCGGCGCTTCATATGTGGGAGGAGCCGCCTATCTCGGGCGAGGCCGGTTCGGGCACGATCTTCTTTAGCGGCTGCTCGCTCAAATGTGTCTATTGCCAGAACCACGAGATCTCGACAGGCAATTTTGGGCTTGAGATTTCGCCCGAGCGCCTGGTCGAGATTATGTTGGAGCTGCAGGACCAGGGTGCGAACAATATTAACCTGGTGACGGCGACGCACTACGCGCACCTGCTGCCGACTGCGATTGCCGCGGCACGGGCGCGCGGGCTGGTCATCCCGATCGTTTACAACACGAGCGGTTATGAGCGCGCGAGCGCTGTGGCGGCGCTCGGCGATCTGGTTGATGTGTGGCTTACCGACTTTAAATATGCCGATGCGGGGCTTGCGCAGTCGCTCTCTCATATTCAGGACTACCCGCGTGTGGCCGTGTTGGGCCTGGCTCAGATGGCGCGCGAGATTAATCGCCGCGGGGGAGAGCTGGTGGACGAGGACGGGCTCATGAAGCGCGGCATGATCGTGCGCCATCTGGTACTGCCGGGACATGCAGACGATTCGTGTCGCGTGCTGGACCTGGTGTGGCAGACGGTGGGCGATGTGCCGATCTCGGTCATGAACCAGTACACGCCCAATGCGCTCATGCGCGAGCGAGGCGGCGACCTGGCATGCGCCGTGACGCGCGAGGAGTACGAGCAGGTGCTCGATCATGCCGACGACCTGGGCTTTACGACGATGTTCTGGCAAGAGGGCGGCGCAGTAGACGAGAGCTTTACCCCGGCCTTCGACACTACAGGCGTCCTCACCAGTGCAAAGTAGCGCGTTTGCCGATGATTTTTCTGGGACGGGGATTAAAAAATCATTCGGTACAAAATGATTTTTTAATCCCCGTCCCAGAAAAATCATCGGGAGGATCGCTTGCTCGAAAGGTAGTCAAAATATCCCCGTCCCAAAAAAGACTGGGTATTGGGCGTTGACAGTTGGCGAGCCGTAGGTAAAATATCAACTTGTCCTGGGGACGTAGCTCAGTTGGGAGAGCGCTGCCGTCGCATGGCAGAGGCCGAGGGTTCGACTCCCTTCGTCTCCACCCTTGGAATTGATAAGCCGCTGACACTGTGTCGGCGGCTTTTTTTAAAAAGAAAGGGCTGTACCATGGCCGAGCTTGAGTCCCAACCATTGTCCGACGAGGAGCGCGCCGAGTTGGAAGAGCTCCGCGCCGAGAAGGCCCGCCGCGAAGCTCAGGAAGAGGCCCGTCGCGAGCGTGAGGAGCTGGCTGCCCTGCGTGCCGAGCGCGCGAAGGCCGAGGAGGCCGCCGCGAACGCCGCGCCCAAACCTCAGCCCAAAAGAGCCGCTCACCCCAAGCCCGTCGAGCCCAAACCGAGCCGTGACGAGATGACCTTTGCCCAGCGCATGGTCACCTCTAAGGAGCCTACGGGCGAGAATGAGATCCCCGGCATGGCTCCGGCTCAAAAAATCATCATCGTGCTCGCTCTCATCGCGTTTATCGTCTTTATGGTCTACACGATCACGGGCAGCATGGGCCTGCACTAACCTGTTCGCACCGGGCCTCATGCCCGCACATCCGCCTCGTCCAACCCTCAACTTCTGCACAGCGCATCCGAAAGGTCGCCCCATGGCTTTGACCGACATCTCGCATCCCACCGACATTGCAATGCTCACCGATCTTTACGAGCTCACTATGGCCCAGGGCCTGTGGGTGGGCGGCAAGGCCAATGAGCAGGGTTGTTTTACCGCGTTTTACCGCGACCATCCCTTTGGTAGCGCCTACGCCGTCATGTGCGGCACCGCCGAGCTGCCCGAGCTGGTCGAGAACCTGCGCTTTACGCCCGAGGACATCGACTATCTCGCCGCGCTCCAGGCTCCTGCCGGCGGCGCGATGTTCAAGCCTGGATTCCTTGACTACCTGCGTGATTTTCGTGCGCATGTAAACATCGACGCCGTCCCCGAGGGCGAGCTCGTCTTTCCGCGCGAGCCCATGGTGCGCGTCACCGGCTCCGCGCTGGAGTGCCCGCTGCTCGAGACGGCGCTGCTCAACATCGTCGGCTTCCAGACACTTGTTGCCACCAAGACGGCGCGCGTGGTGTTGGCGGCGGACGGCCGTCCCGTGGCCGAGTTTGGCCTGCGCCGCGCCCAGGGTCCCGATGGCGGCCTGGCCGTTGCGCGCGCGAGCTACGTTGCCGGCTGCTCCTCTACGTCCAATGTGCTCGCCGGCCGCCGCTACGGTATTCCCGTCTTTGGCACGCATGCGCACAGCTGGGTGATGAGCTTCGATTCCGAGCTCGAGGCCTTCCGCGCCTTTGCCAAGTCGAGCCCCAAGAACTGTACGCTGCTCATCGACACCTATGACGTGCGCGAGGGCTGCGAGCATGCCATTACGGTTGCCAAGGAGATGGAGGCGGTGGGCGAGCGCCTGTCGGCCATTCGCATCGACTCCGGCGACCTCGCCAAGCTCTCCAAGTATGTTCGCGGCCGTTTTGATGCCGAGGGCCTGCCCTATGTGGGGATCTCGGTTTCTAACGATCTGGATGAGTACACGATTCAGTCGCTGCTCGACCAGGGCGCGCCCATCGACAGCTTTGGCGTGGGTACCAAGCTCGCGACCTGCTATGACCAGCCGGCGCTGGGTGGCGTGTACAAGCTTTCCGCCCGCCGTGCGAGCGAGGCAGATCCATGGACTCCGGTGGTCAAGCTCTCCGAGCAGCCCTACAAGCGCACGATCCCGGGTGTGCAACGCGTGCGCCGTTATTACGACGGCTTTGGCGGCCCGGTCTGCGACATGATCTACGACGAGGATCATCTGGCGGGGGAGGGCTCCGCGCGCGGCAATACCCTCGTGGCCGTGAATGATGCTGCCCTGGTGACCGACGTGTCCGAACTTGAGTATCGCGAGCTGCTGGTGCCGATCGTGCGCGATGGCAGTGCGGTGGCTCCGCGTGAGA
Organism: uncultured Collinsella sp.; assembly: GCA_958447915.1. Taxonomy (GTDB): domain Bacteria; phylum Actinomycetota; class Coriobacteriia; order Coriobacteriales; family Coriobacteriaceae; genus Collinsella. Next base: position 10,929 of record CAUDCB010000027.1, read on the forward strand.
GCATCCAGGACGCGCGCGAGCGCTGTGCTTGGGCGCTCGATCATCTGGACGCAGCTTTCAAGCGCTTCCTGTACCCGCAGACCTATGTGGTGGGCATGGAGCAGGGCCTGGCTCAGGTGCGCGACGAGCTCGTGCGCAAGAACATGGCCGCGGCTTCTGCCTTTCCCTGGGCTCACTAATTCCTTGGGCGGTAGGGGCGAGTCACGCTCCCTTGGCCGCCAGCTTGGCCGTTCGCTGAACAGTTGATTGGTTTGACGTATGACGACTTCTTATAAAACGATGGTGGTAAAGATCGGTTCGTCCACGGTTGTGGGCGCCGACGGCAAGGTCAACCGCTCCTTTATCGGCGGGCTTGCCGATCAGGCCGCAGCGCTGCGCAAGCTCGGCTGGCGTCTGGTCGTGGTGAGCTCGGGCGCTATCGCCTGCGGCTATCCCGTGTTGGGCTTCGACCGCAAGCCGGTCGGCGACCTTCCGAGCCTGCAGGCCTGCGCCTCGGCTGGTCAGTGCATCATCTCGTCGGCCTACGACGAGGAGTTCCATGCGCGCGACCTGCTCACCTCGCTCGTGCTGCTCACGCGCCACGATACGGCCCGCCGCACGTCCTACCTGCACGCGCGCGACGCCCTGCTGCGCCTGGTGGAGCTGGGCGTGGTGCCGGTTGTCAACGAGAACGATACCGTTACCGTCGATGAGATCAAGTTTGGCGACAACGACACACTGGCGGCGCTTGTGAGCTGCCTGGTTTCTGCCGATCTGTGCGTGACGCTCTCGGACATCGATGGCCTCTATACTGCCAATCCGCATGAGGACCCAACGGCCGAGTTCGTCCCGGTCGTGCATAAGATCGATGCCAAGATTATCGCCTCGGCGGGCGATTCTTCCACATCGGTGGGCACGGGCGGCATGATCACCAAGATTCGCGCGAGCCGCATTCTGATGACGGCGGGCATTCAGAGCGTGATTTGCTCGGGCGAGGAGCCCGATGCGCTCGTGCGCCTCGCCCGTGGCGAGAGCGTGGGCACGCTGTTCGATCCGCCGGCGGAGCGTCTGGACATCGCACCCCGCAAGCTGTGGATCGCGCTGGGCGACAAGGCGCATGGCTCGGTGACGGTCGATGATGGTGCTGCGAAGGCGCTGGTCAGCCGTGGCTCTTCCTTGCTTGCGGTGGGTATTCGCGAGGTCGATGGCCAGTTTGCCGAGGGCGATGTGCTCGACGTGTGCGACCCGAGCGGCATGGTTGTCGCCCGCGGTATCGCCGAGGCCGATTCGGACGTGCTGGAACTTGCCGCCGGCCGCCGCCAGGACCAGATCGCCAGCAACCGCCTGCTCGCTAACCTGGCCGAGAAGCCGGCGATACACAGGGATAACTTGATCGTATTTGCATAAAGAAAGACAGCGCTGCGGATCGTTTCCCGCAGCGCTGTCTTTCTCGTGCCGGCACCTGGGGACGTTCCTTTTGTGCCGGCAGGTGGGGACACTCCTTTGTTAGAAGATCCGGCGCAGGTCTCCGCGGTTGAGGGCTTCGTCGAAGAGGTGCTTGAACACCACGCTGCCGTGCAGACCGTCGTGCTCGAACTCGTTGGTCACCCAGGCATGCGAGTTGCCCACGCGGCTGAGCGTATCAAGCTGCAGGCCCGAATCCACGTACATGTCGTCGAAATACACCGCGGCCTGCAGGGGCACCTCGTTGCGCGCCAGTCGCTGCGGGTCGTAGATCTTGTCCCAGCTGGTGTCTTCCATCAGCAGGTCCATGGCAGGCTTGAAGGGCTTGAGCTCGGGCATCTGCTCAAACATCCACGGGAACATGGCCTCGCCGGTAAACATGAGCGGGCGTGCGAGTGTGTCGAACTCGGCACGATGGGCTTTCTCTTCTGCCGCGGCCCAGCGAATGGGCATGGTGTCGCCGTCGGCGTAGATGAACTCCTGCAGCGTCCAATACAGCGGGTTTGTACGCGTGTTGGTGCGCTCGAGGGCGCGCATCAAAAAGCTATCGGATACCGAGGTTCCGCAGCTCAGCGTGCCGTCGCCGTCAACAAAAGCGTGATCGATAATCCAATGCATGCGCTCAAAGCTCGGCTTCATGCCAAAGTCGCTGCCCATAAGTTGCAGGCGCTCCACCGTCATTGGCGAGCCGTCGGGCAGCACGGGCTTCTGCTCCTCAAGCGCGTCGGCAAGAGCCGCCACGCGCTCGACGTCGGCGGGGTAGCGGTCGTAATACTGCTGCGTCTTGGCGGCCATGCGCGGGAAGGTGTGCGCGTAGACCTCGCTGGCGCTCGCCGGCACGTGCGGAATGCCGCCGCAGGTAAAGCTTGCCGCCACGCCCTCGGGGAAGAGTGACAGATAGCTCAACGTCAAAAAGCCGCCGTAGCTCTGGCCGAGCGTGACCCAGGGCTTGCCGCCAAAGCCCACTAGGCGCAGGTATTCAAAATCGCGCACGATGGAACTGGCGAGGTGGCGCTTGAGGAAGTCTGCCTGCGAGCGTGCTGTATCGGCGCCGGCGGCCGTTGCGCGATCACCCAGTGCCTTGATCGTGCGTCCGTCCACGCAGCTGCTGCGTCCGGTGCCGCGCTGGTCGGGAAGGACCACGCGGAAGTGCTTGACGGCCTCCTCGATCCAGCCGTCGCTTGTGGGCGACAGCGGACGCGGGCTCTCGCCACCGGGGCCGCCCTGCAAAAACAGGAGCAGTGGCAGATCGTCGTTGATGCGGTCGGGCGCGCAAACCACGCGGTAGAAGAGCTTGATGCTCTCGGGCGCGCCGGCGATGGGTGCCGGCATAGCGCCGCGGCGCATGGTGCTGCCGACGGCCAGGAGCATCGGCTCCAGGCCGCGCCAGTCAAGGGGGACGTCGATGCTGTGGTCCTCGACGTAAAGGCCGGGGACGTGGTACGAAGTGATGAGGGCCATGTGAGTCTTCCGTTCGTTGCGGTGTTTCGGGTTGACCAATTCTACCGCCGCGGGCGAGGCCATGCGCAAATCGGCTACCATGGTTGCAAACTTCTAGGAGAAAGGGCCGCCCATGTCGGTCGATATAGCCACGTATGTCCACGATCTTGCCGTTGCCGCCAAGGCAGCGTCGGCCTCGCTTGCCACGGCGAGCGATGAGCAGCGTCAGGAGGCCGTGCGCGCCATGGCCGCAGCACTGCGCAACGGTGTCGACTCTATCGTCGCCGCTAACGAGCTCGATATGTCCGCCGCGCGCGATGCGGGCACTTCGGCCGGTCTGCTCGACCGTCTGCTGCTGACGCCTGAGCGCGTCGAGGGCATGGCCGCCGGTTTGGAGAAGCTCGCCGAGCTGCCCGATCCCGTCGGCCGCGTGCTCGACCACCGTGTGCTTGCGAGCGGTGTGGACCTGACCCGCGTGAGCGTGCCGTTGGGCCTGGTCGCCATGGTCTACGAGGCGCGCCCCAACGTGACGGCCGACGCCGCAGGCATCTGCATCCGTACCGGCAACGCCTGCATTCTACGCGGCGGCTCGCTGGCCTATCACTCGTGTGCCATGATCGCCGAGCTGCTGGCCGATGCGCTCGAGGCCAAGGGCTTCCCGCGCGAGGCCGTGTCGATGATCGAGTCCACCGACCGCGAGGCCACCGGCGAGCTCATGAAGCTCCGCGGCGTTGTCGACGTACTCATTCCGCGCGGCGGTGCAGGCCTGATCCAGCGCTGCGTGCGCGAGTCGCTTGTGCCGGTGATCGAGACGGGCACGGGCAACTGCCACATCTACGTGCATGAATCCGCCGACTTTTATAAGGCGCTTAACATTATCGTTAATGCCAAGACCCAGCGTGTAGGCGTGTGCAATGCCGCCGAGTCGTTGCTGGTCGACCGCGCCGTGGCAGACACGTTTTTGCCTGCGGTCGTTGCCGTGCTGCACGACCACGGCGTGCTCATTCACGGCGACGAGGCCACGTGCGCCGCGTGCGCCGACGCCGGCTTTGTGGAGGGCGATGACTACGTCGCCGCGACTGAGGAGGACTGGGGTCGCGAGTACTTGGCTCTCGAGATGAGCGTGAAGGTCGTGGCAGACGAGGACGAGGCCATCGCACACATCAACCGCTACGGCACGATGCACTCCGAGGCCATCGTTGCCGAGGACACGGATGCTTGCGAGCGCTTCCTGGATGCGGTCGATGCCTCGGCCGTGTACGCCAACGCCAGCACGCGTTTCACCGACGGCGGCGAGTTTGGACTGGGTGCCGAGATCGGCATCTCGACCCAAAAGCTCCACGCCCGCGGCCCCTTCGCCGCCGAGGCCCTCACCACCTACAAATACAAGCTCCGCGGCACCGGTCAGGTCCGTCCCTAAACCTACCAAAAAGGGACAGGTTTATTTTGGCAGGTTTTATCTGCGGTTTTGTCGGGCGACACGTTCGCCCGGCTTTTTTCTCCGCATGCCTTTTCTGCCTTTCGACTTGGCCCGCGGCGATATACGATAGTGACACCGTGTCCTAGCACCGACTCACCTGGAGGTACTGCCATGTCCCAGACGCTTTCCGCCGGAATCACCCGCGACCGTGCGTTCGAATTGCTCAACGAGCACAATAAGGACCCGTTCCACATCACCCACGGCGAAACGGTCGAGGGCACTATGCGCTACTTTGCGCGCGAGTTCGACTCCGAGAACGAGGAGTTCTGGGGCCTCGTCGGCCTGCTGCACGACTTGGATTGGGAGGAGCATGAGGATGACCCCATGAACCACACCATCTATGCTGCCGAGATTCTCGAGGGTGAGGGTGCGACTCCCGAGCTTATCCGCGCCATCCAAACGCACACGTCGGACTTCAACTCTTCGCTGCCCAAGCCCGAGCTGCAGATGGAAAAGATCCTGTTTGCCTGCGATGAGCTCACCGGCCTGATCGGCGCCGCCGTCATCATGCGCCCGAGCAAGAGCGTCATGGACTTTACGACCAAGTCGCTCAAAAAGAAATTCAAGGACAAGCGCTTTGCCGCCGGCTGCTCGCGCGATGTAATTTCGCAGGGCGCCGAGATGCTGGGCTGGGAGCTTCCCGAGCTCTTCGACCGCACCATCGCAGCCATGCAGTCCTTCGCGCCCGATCACGATACCTTCCAGGCCTAACCTGCCAAAAAGGGACAGGTTTATTTTGACATGTTTTATCTGTGGAAACGCCTCCGTTGTAGTTCTTAACTGCGGAGGCGTTTCCGTTTTCTTGTGACGCCTCGGGACTATTCAGTCGTTGCCGGCAGGTGACTATGCGGCATTCTTTATAATCCACGTTCCCAACCCGGTTAATAACTGAACCTGTTTGATCGTCAGCCCTTCTTTTCGAAGGGCCAGTATCGCTTCGTTGCGAAGTGCCTTGGAGACGGATTTGAGTTCTGTGGGCGCACATCCCGCGACGTTTTGCACGACTGCCGCACCAAATTCACTTAGATCTTCCTCTCGCACCTTTGCCGTTGCGCTCGGACGATAGGGCAGCGTGGGTACACTTTTCATGAACTTGAAATATGAGCGCGGCGTCGGAAAAAGTGCGTCGACAATGTCCCCGGTGACATGCGGCCGAGACCTTGCTCCCATTAGGTACTCACGATGGCTGCTCCATGGATAGTCGTCGTATGTCGCCAGTCCTGCTTTTTGAGGATTCAAATGAATATATCGAATTGCTTCGAGCAGATACTCCTCCGATCTAATCGGCGAATCCCAAAACCGCTCCTGAAACACGTGGCCGATATGCCCCGTCCGCGCATTGTACCTGCCCGCATACGATACGGCTACCGCGTGCATCGCGTCGCTCTTGCGGTCGTCCGGATCGTCGATGAGCAGATGAATGTGGTTTCCCATAAGGCACCAAGCGATAAGCTCGATATTGTGTTTGGGGAGGATCGCATCGAGGATCTGAAGCATGGCGATTCGGTCCTCAGCATCGTCAAACAGCAATTGCCCTCCGTTTCCACGCAACGTGACGTGGAAATAACCGGTTGGTGACTTTGAACGAGGTTTTCTCGGCATGGCCCCTCCTTTAGCTTAGATGGGCTGAAGATACCTCATTCGGAGGCTTCGGTTGTTGAGATTCACTTCACCGACTATAGCTGCTACCTGCCGAAATGTTATTGCGTTTTCAAATTGATGCTTATTAATGGTAATAGCTGTCTCTTATACAC
>CAUDCB010000028.1 GCA_958447915.1 uncultured Collinsella sp.
TTTCCATCTGCGGCTATCTGTGCGTCTTTGCGTTGTCTGGCCTTAACCTGGCCCCGGTGGCGCTGACGCTCGGTATCTATGGCGTCTCACGCTTCCTGTACGCCGTGGCCGTTATCCTGACCGTTATCTCGGGCGCTCAGTACTTCTGGAACTGCCGCAAGATCGTCTTTTCGGTCTAGGTCCTGGTAGGCATGACGGAATCATTTGAGCAGATTGCCGCGCATAACGAAGAGCTCGCACGCGATATTGTCGAGCGTGCAAGCGTTCGTGGTGTGACGGTTTCGACGGCTGAATCTCTGACAGCGGGCATGATCGCCTCGACGATCGCCGATATTCCCGGTGCCTCGGCGGTGCTGCGCGGCGGTGCGGTGACGTACTGCGACGAGATTAAGCATCGCGTGCTCGGCGTTGAGCAAGAGACACTCGACAGCTATACCGCGGTGTCGTATCAGACGGCGCGCGAGATGGCTGCCGGTTCGCTGGAGCTGTACCAGAGCGATATTGCCGTGAGCGCGACGGGCTATGCCGGCCCTGGTGGAGGCACCGAGAACGATCCGGCTGGAACCTTTTATATTGGCTGGGCGTATCGCTCGGCCGATGGGGGAGTGCCGGTCGTGGACTCCATTCGTTGTCACTATGAGGGCGATCGTTCGTGTGTTCGTGCCCATGCGGTCGCGGAGGCACTGGGTCGCATTGTCTGCGTGCTCCATTCTATGGAATAGACGTGTTTTAAGGGGCCTCCGGGCCCCTTAATTGTGGAGATAGGGACCTCGGCCGAATTCGCTCTTTGTGCAGGCAGTTGGCGTAATCTTGCTCGTCATGCCTTGCTTGGTTCGTCTGTGGTCAAGTTTTTGGTCAGTGTTTGGTCGGCGTTTGGTTGGGTTTTGGAAAGGTCGGCTGCATATGATTTATCTGAACGGTTGACCACGAACAGCCGTTCGTTTATTATCGATGCAGGTTGTTAAGAGGAGGGCTATTCATGGCCAAGAATTCAGGTCCCGTACGTACCGTTCATGCTCGCACGACGGGTAAAGAGCGCGATGAGATGATCGCCACCACCAAGGCCGAGATCGAGAAGAAATTCGGCCAGGGTTCCATCATGAGGTACGGCGACGGTGGTCCCGAGCTCGAGGTCGAGGCCATTCCCACGGGCGCCCTGGCCCTCGATGCCGCGCTGGGCATCGGCGGCGTGCCTCGCGGCCGTATCGTCGAGATTTACGGTCCCGAGTCCTCCGGTAAGACAACGCTTTCGCTCGAGATTTTGGCAGAGGCCCAGGCTATGGGCGGCGTCGTGGCATTTATTGATGCCGAGCACGCGCTCGATCCCACGTATGCCGCGCGTATCGGCGTTGACATCGATGAGGTCCTCATTTCCCAGCCCGATACGGGCGAGCAGGCGCTCGAGATCGTCGACATGCTCGTTCGCTCTGGCGCCATCGACGCCATCGTCGTCGACTCTGTCGCCGCTTTGACTCCGCGTGCCGAGATCGAGGGCGAGATCGGCGACACTACGGTCGGCCTTCAAGCCCGTCTGATGAGCCAGGCGCTCCGTAAGCTCGCAGGCTCGCTCGCCAAATCTAAAACGACCTGCATCTTCATTAACCAGCTGCGCGAGAAGATCGGCGTCATGTTCGGCAACCCCGAGACTACGACGGGCGGCCGCGCCCTCAAGTTCTTCTCGTCGGTGCGCATCGATATTCGCCGCATCGACAGCATCAAGCTCAAGGACGAGGTCATCGGCAATCGTGTGCGCGCCAAGGTCGTTAAGAACAAGGTGGCCGCTCCGTTCCGCTCGGCCGAGTTCGACATCATGTACGGCACGGGCATCTCTAAGGAGGGCTCGATTCTTGATATGGCCGTCGAGTGCGGTATCTGCAAAAAGATGGGCTCTTGGTTTGCTTACGGCGAGGACAAGCTCGGTAATGGTCGCGAGGCAGCTAAGGCCTTCCTACGCGAACACCCCGATTGCGCTGACGAGATCGAACATAAGGTTCGCCTCGCCTGCGGCCTTGAATTCGATGACGATGCTCCGTCCGAGGTCGAGCTGACCGATCAGCCCGAAACCGAGGAGTTCGATGAGCTTTACGCCATCGATGGCTCTGCGATGCTCGATGACGACGACGAGTAGCGGATGCCCTCATGTCGTATACGGTGACCGAGGCCACGGTCGTCTTTCCCGATAAGAAGGCGGCCTCCTCGTTCTCGAGTGGGTATGCATCAAAAAAGCCTTGCGCACATATCGACTGTGAACTCGAGGGCGGTTTTGAACGATCCAGTTGGATTCCTGTTCGTGTCGCGCGCCTGTTTCTTAAAAATCGCCCCGAACTTCCCTGCGATTGGGATGAGTTTCGCGAGGCGGTGCAGCTCATTGAGCGTAAATGCGCGCTTACCATGGTGACTGAGATGCTGTCGCGCCGCGATCATGCCACCGGTGAGGTCCGTGATAAGTTGTCTCGCTATGGTTTTCGCGCGGACGCGATTGAATTCGCCGTTGAGCGTGCCACTGAGTATCGTTTTTTAGATGAGAACCGCTTTTGTTCGTACTTTATCGAGGAACGCAAACGACGCGGCTGGGGACAGCGCAAGATTGAGACCGAGCTCAAGCGCCGCCATGTTGTACTCGATGATATCCCCGGCTATCCCGAGGATTATTTTGCCGTTGAGGACGACTTGGCTCGCGCGTCGGCTTTACTCGCGAAGCGTCGCGTTCCCGAGACACGTGGATTCGAAAAACTCGTCCGGTTTTTGATGGGTAAGGGCTTTTCGTACCACATCGCCGCCGATGCCGTTAAGGCGCGTCTCGATGCCGAACGTGAGGAATGTGCAGTTTAGACACATGTGTTTTGCGCACCTGCCGTTCACCGCCTTTTAGCCGCCGTGCTGGGTCCATTTATTTGACAGTTGTTGCGGTTCAACGTACGATAAACACTGTCATTTGCTTTGTGATATGTGCTCATCTTTGATGAGTTTGTTTATATGTTTATCTGTATCCGACCCGCATAAGCTGCGCCCATATTACTCAAATGTCGCGAGCCGTTCGTAAGGACGGTTCGCTTTGTTGTGTAACGAATCCATAAAAAGGAGTGAGCATGCCTATCATCGCAGCGCTCGTTGGCATTGTTTTGGGTGCCATCGCCGCCATTGCCTACATGCGCACCGCCAAGCAGGGTAGTCTTCACGAGGCCGACGAAAAGATCCAGTCGGCACACGCTCAGGCTGAGTCCCTCATCGGTGATGCAAAGCGTCAGGCCGAGACCCTCAAAAAAGAGGCTCTGCTTGAGGCCAAGGAAGAGATTATCAAGAACAAGCAGGCTGCCGAGGCCGAGGACAAGCAGCGTAAGAGCGAGATTCGTACGCTCGAGAATCGCGTGATGCAGCGCGAGGAGTCCCTCGATCGCCGCAACGATGCCCTCGACAAGCGTGAGCATCAGCTGTCCAGCCAGGCTGGCCAGGTCGAGAAGCGCTCCCGCGAGCTTGAGGAGCTCTGCGCCAAGCAGACCTCGGAGCTCGAACGCATCGCCGACCTGACCCGCGAGGATGCTCACAAGGAGCTTCTCGACAAGGTTCGTGGCGAGGTTACCCACGAGGCCGCCACGATCATTCGCGAGTCCGAGCAGCAGGTTCGCGCCGAGTGCCACAAGACCGCTCAGGAGATCTTGTCCCTGGCTATTCAACGCTGTGCCGCCGACCACACCGCCGAGGTTACCGTTACCTCCGTTCACATTCCTTCCGATGACCTCAAGGGTCGCATCATCGGCCGTGAGGGTCGCAACATCCGCACCTTCGAGCAGGTTTCCGGCGTCAACCTCGTGATCGATGATACGCCCGAGACCGTCGTGCTTTCGAGCTTCGATCCGGTCCGTCGCGAGACTGCCCGCGTCGCCCTCGAGAACCTTATTGCTGACGGCCGCATTCACCCTGCCCGCATCGAGGAGATGTATCACAAAGCCGCCGACTTGGTTCAGCAGCGCGTGCGCGAGGCTGGCGAACAGGCTGCCTTCGATACCGGTATCCACGATCTGCATCCCGAGATCGTTAAGACCCTGGGTGCCCTGCGCTACCGCACCTCGTTTGGTCAGAACGTGCTCCAGCACTCCCTCGAGGTCTCCGACCTGTGCGGCGTGATGGCTTCCGAGCTTGGCCTGGACGTTGTGACCGCCAAGCGTGCCGGCCTGCTGCACGATCTTGGCAAGGCTATCGACCATGACGTCGAGGGTCCGCATGCCGTTATCGGCGCCGAGCTCGCCCGTCGCTATGGTGAGAAGCCCGTTATCGTTCACGCTATCGAGGCTCACCACGCCGACGTTGACCCCAACACGGTGCTCGATGTTCTGGTCCAGGCCGCCGATGCCGTTTCTGCCTCTCGCCCCGGTGCCCGTCGCGAGTCGGCCGAGAACTACATCAAGCGCCTCGAGAAGCTCGAGGAGATTGCCAACTCCCATGACGGCGTCGAGCGCACCTATGCCATGCAGGCTGGTCGCGAGGTCCATGTCATGGTTCAGCCGGACAAGATTTCCGATGCTCAGTCCACGGTCTTGGCTCATGACATCGCCCATCAGATCGAGGAAGAGATGGAGTATCCCGGTCAGGTGCGCGTCGTCGTGATTCGCGAGAGCCGCGCTGTCGATATCGCTAAATAACATGAACGACGCGAACGAGCTCATCTCATTTATCGCGTCGATGTCGGGGGAGGGCAACCTTCGCGTCGAGGAGAACCTTGGCGAGGGGTATGTCCGCCTCCGCGTTTCGGAGGCCGAGCGGCGCCAGGCAAAGCACGACATCCAGCATGTCGAGGATATTGTCATCGAAATGCTGCGCAACGCTCGTGATGCCGGCGCCGACAAGGTCTATCTCGCCACGACCAAGGAAGATGGCGTCCGTACACTCGTCTTTCTGGATAACGGCTCGGGTGTTCCGCAGGATATGCAGGAGCGCATCTTCGATGCCCGCGTCACCTCCAAGCTCGAGAGCATGAGGATGGATCGTTGGGGTGTTCACGGTCGAGGCATGGCATTGTTCTCGATTAAACAGAACACCGATGAGGCATGCGTTGTCGCATCGGATGTTGACCTTGGCTCGGTCTTTAAGGTGAGCGTCGCTACCGACCGCCTTGGCGAGCGCGCCGACCAGTCCAGCTGGCCTCAGGCCGTGAAGGACGAGGACGGTCACTATGTCTGCGCCCGCGGCCCTCACAACATCATTCGCGCCGCCTGCGAGTTTGCCCTCGAGGAGCTGCGCGCCTGTGATGTCTATCTGGGGTCTCCGTCCGAGATCGCCGCGACGCTGCATGCGCAGGCCTCCAGCCGTCTCGATGCTTCTCGTCTTTTGTTTATCGATGACGAAGCGGAGCTTCCCGTGGTCGATCGTCTGGGTCTTGCTTCGGATGCGGAAGACTTTATCCGCATCTGCTCGGGTTTGGGCCTTGAGATGTCCGAGCGTACGGCGCATCGTATCTTGGCGGGCCAGATTAAGCCCGTTCGCGGTGTGACCGCACGCCTGCTACGCGAGCGCGATTCGTCCTCACATGCGTCCGCTCCGGTTGATCTCGCCATAGATCGTCGCGGGCTGCGTATCGCCAAGGACGACATGGCGCAGTTCTCGCGAGCAGTGGAGCGTGACTTTAACGATCTTGCATCACGGTACTATCTCAACCTTTGCGGCGACCCCAAGATTCGTGTTTCGCGTGATCGCATCACTGTGACGTTCGATCTTGCCAAAGAGGAATAGCATCTTTACCGAGTCCGTTCGGTACGATACAGTTATTGCAGTTAAAACGTACTTTTAAACGCAGGAGTTTCTTCATGGATTGCCTGAAGGTATCAAGCAAATCATCGCCCGCGTCCGTTGCCGGCGCCATTGCCGGCATGGTCAAAGATGGTGTTCCCGTCAATATTCAGTGTGTCGGCGCGGGTGCCGTCAATCAGGCCATTAAGGCTGTGGCCATTGCACGCGGATTTTTGATTCCGACCGGGTTTGATATTTCCTGCGCGCCGGTGTTCTCCGACATCCTCATCAACGGGGAGTCGCGCACGGCCATCCGTCTTTCTATTTACGTTCATCAGATTAATCGAGCCGCTATGGATAACGTTGTGATGGATGACGTTAAGCCTGTGGCATAGATTGTTTACTCTTTGCCCGCGCTCTTTGATTCCACCTATTCCACCTCGTTAGGACTTATACACATGGACCAGGGTTCCGTACGTGATATTCTTGCCGGTAAAACCTACTTCATCCGCACCTTTGGCTGCCAGATGAATCAGCACGACTCCGAGCGCGTGAGTGGCCTGCTCGACTCGTATGGCTGCCTTATGGCGCTCGATCCGGAGCATGCTGACATTGTCGTGTTCATGACGTGCTGCGTTCGAGAGGCCGCTGACACCCGTCTGTACGGTCAGTGCAACTCTTGTAAGAGCCTCCCGCCTTCGCCCTCGGGCAAGCGCGTGGTCGCCGTGGGCGGCTGCATCGCGCAGCGCGACGGCGAGGGCCTGCTCACGAATGTCGATAACGTCAATGTCATCTTTGGCACGCATTCCATCGCGCATGTGGCCGAGCTCATTGCCGAGGCATTCTTGGACGGCAAGCGCCATATTCGCACCAACGAGCACGAGGACACGGATGCGATGAGCATGCCGTGGCATCGCGAGACCCAGTATCACGCCTGGGTCCCCATTATGACGGGCTGTAATAACTTCTGCACCTATTGCATCGTGCCGTATGTGCGCGGTCGCGAAAAGAGCCGTCCTTTCGAGGAGATTGTCGACGAGGTAACCGGTCTAGTACGCCAGGGCGCGCGTGAGGTCACGCTGCTGGGTCAAAACGTCAACTCCTATGGTCGCGACCTGTTTGGCAAGCCGCGCTTTGCCGACCTGTTGCGTGCCGTGGGCGATACGGGTGTAGAGCGTATCTTCTTTACTTCCTCGCACCCCAAAGACCTGCTGCCCGAGACTATCGACGCTATGGCCGAGACGCCTGCCGTCATGCCGCAGCTGCACCTGGCAGTTCAGTCGGGCTCGACGCGCATCCTTAAAGAGATGAATCGTCGCTATACGCGCGAGGATTATCTGGGGCTCGTCGATCGCATCCGCAATCGCATGCCCGATATCGCGCTTTCGACCGATATCATCGTGGGCTTCCCCGGAGAGACCGAGGAAGACTTTGAGCAGACGCTCTCGCTTGCCGAGACGGTCCGTTATGCTCAGGCCTATACGTTTATCTATTCCAAGCGCGCCGGTACTCCGGCAGCCGAGATTGACGATCCCACGCCTCATGAGGTGATTCTTGAGCGCTTCAACCGTCTGGTGAAGGTTATCGAGACCACTGCGCACGAGTATAACCAGGGTGAGCTCCACACCGTCGTGCCGGCGCTTATTGAGGGTACGAGCAAAAAGAATGACGCGGTGCTGTTGGGCAAGAGTCCTAAGAATCAGACCGTTCATGCACCGATTCCTGAGGGCTACAGCATCAATCAGTTGATTGGCAAGATTGTCGATGTTGACATCGATGTTGCCAAGACGTGGTATCTGTCCGGATCCGTTGTGGGCGAGCCGCGCTAATGATTTCTCACGGGGCAAGCCTTTCTGCCGTTGCGATTGTCGGTCCGACCGCGGTTGGTAAAAGTGATGTCGCAGATCGTTTAGCGGCTCGTCTTTCGTCCGAAGTGCTGTCGTGTGACGCGATGCAAATCTATAGAGGCATGGATATCGGCACTGCCAAGATGGCACCAGGGGAATGCACGGCGCCTCTACGCCTGGTTGATATTGTTGAACCGGGCGTTGCATATTCTGCAGCGTTGTATCAGGCAGACGCTCGCGTACATGTTGAGCGCTTGCTGGGCGAGGACCGCCTACCGGTGTTTTGCGGGGGTACGGGCTTGTATCTCAAGGCGGCCCTGGATGAGATGGATTTTCCCTCGGGCGAACTTGAGGACGATCGCCGCGCGGGGTATCAGGAGCTTGCCGAGCGCATTGGCGAGGAAGCGCTGCACGCGCTGCTTGCCGAGCGTGACCCCGAGTCCGCCGCGGTCATCCACCCCCATAATGTTCGTCGCGTGATTCGCGCGCTGGAAATGCACGATGATGGCGTTTCCTACGCGCAGCAAAAGTCGCAGTTTAGTGTTCCGCGCGAGCATTATCACGCTCTGTGGTTTGGATTGATGCGTAATCGCGAGGCGCTTTACGAGCGAATTAACCTACGCGTCGATCTGATGTTTGAGCAGGGTCTTGTTGATGAGGTCCGTGGTCTTATGGACCAGGGGCTGAGAGATGCCCTGACTTCGATGCAGGCGATTGGCTATAAAGAGATTATCGATGCCTTTGACGGCGTTATTTCCATGGATGAGGCTCGCGAACTCATCAAGATGCGTTCGCGTCGCTATGCCAAGCGTCAGCTTTCGTGGTTTAAACGCGATGACCGCATCGTGTGGTTCGACATGGACGAGTTTACGATCGATGAGGTCGTTGAGGATATCCTTCACCGTATCGAGGCGGCCTAATGGCTCGATTTCCCCTCGTTCCCACGGCGCCTGAGCCCGAACGTGCCGTTCTTGTCGGAGTTGAGTGGCGCGATAACGCCTGGCCGCTTGATCGTTCGCTTGACGAGCTTGAGCGCCTGGCCCATACGGCTGGCGCCCAGTGCGTGACGCGTTTGTCACAACGTCTGGTTAAGCCGTATCCAAAATCGTTTATCGGCTCCGGAAAGGTTGAGGAGCTTTGCGGGCTCGTACATCGTATGGATGCCGATGTTGTTATCTTCGACGACGATTTAACGCCCTCGCAGCAGTCGTATCTTGAGAAAGCCGTGGGCGAACCGGTTAAGATTATCGATCGCACGGCGTTGATTCTCGATATCTTTGGCCTGCACGCTCAGACCCGTGAGGGCCGCCTGCAGGTGCAGCTAGCCCAATTGCAGTATCTGTTGCCCCGCTTGCGCGGTATGTGGAGCCATCTTGCTAAAGAGCAGACACGCGGTGGCATTGGCTCGCGCTTTGGCCAGGGCGAAAGCCAGCTCGAGGTTGACCGACGTTTGATTCGCAACAAGATTGCCGCGCTTCGTCGTGAGCTTAAGCAGGTCGAACAGCGCCGCGATGTCCAGTCTAAGAGTCGTATCGAGTCGCCGGCGTTTCGCGTTGCCCTTGCCGGTTATACCAATGCCGGTAAGTCGACGTTGCTCAATCGCCTGACCGGGTCCACGGTGCTTTCTCAGGACAAATTGTTCGCCACGCTCGATCCGAAGACGCGCTCGTATCGCTTGCCCGGTGGTCGTGGTATGACCATTACCGATACCGTTGGCTTTATTCAAAAGCTACCGCATGGTCTCGTTGATTCCTTTAAGTCCACCCGGTCTGAGGTTCTTGGTGCCGACCTGATCCTTAAAGTTGTGGATGCCTCTGACGAGGACTACGAGCGCCAACTCGAGGCAGTCGATCGCGTTCTTGACGAGATCGGTGCCGGTGAGCGTTTGACGCTTACGGTGTTCAATAAAATTGACCTACTCGATAGCGTTGATCGATTGAGTTTCCGTCGTCGCTATCCCGAGGCCGTGCTGTTCTCGGCCCAAACGGGCGAGGGGCTCGACGATCTCGTCGACCGTATTGCTCGTGAGGCAGCTGCCACCGATGTGTTGCTCTCCGCTGATATCCCGTATCGCGAGGGCGCCCTCATTACGCTGGTGCATGAGCAGGGAACCCTTCTGCATGAGGAATATCTAGAGGACGGCGTTCGCATTGTGGCAAAGATGCCGGCCCGAATCGCGCCGCGTCTTGAGCGCTATCGTACGGAATAAACGAGCTCTAGCACGCCTAGAATGACAGGCTGATGGAGCAGGTAGAACGGTAAGGCATGCCGACCGAGGACTGCGAGGTCCGGGATGGGATTGGCGTATGCCCATGCTGGCGCTTCAAGGCTTGATGCTTGTGCTGCTTGGGCAGCAAAAAAGCCGGTAAGGTACATAAAGACAAACGGAATGAGCGGATAGTAGTCTCCCGAAACAAAACCCGGGCCCGGGAATCCAAGCCATGCCAGGTAGGGGAGTGGGTAGACCGCTTTTGGAATGCCCCAGGTTAGGGTAAAAAGAACAAGGCACGCTGCGATGCCCCACGAGCCCGGTATTTTTTGAAGTAACGGACGGGTGAGTGCAACCACCGCGGTGCACGCCGCCATGCAATAAATGATGCCAAAGTTTACCGAATCGTCGACTGATACCAGTGTAGTTGCAATCCATACGACCAAAGCTGCGGCCGCGTACTTGAGGGCGCGCTTAACGTTATTACGCGAGAGCGTGCACATCCAACCGGCGATAAACAAAAATACCCAGCTGATACTTGCGCGCCAGATATCCTGGAAAACCGTTTCGGTAAACCATGGCATATCCCATCCATATAGGTAGGCCAAATCGTAGCAGGCGTGAAAACCTGCCATCGACAGCATCGTAAACCCGCGGACGGTATCAAATATGGTGATGCGTTTTTGCATTACGAGAACCGGCGCATTAGACCGACAACTTTACCCAAAATAACGGGGTTCGTCGCATATATGGGCTCCATAGTGTCGTTCTCAGGCTGCAGGCGCACGCGCCCCTGCTCCTTGTAGAACGTCTTGACGGTCGCCGAGCCATCGATCATGGCCACGACGATTTCGCCGTTCATGGCGCTCTTTTGCTCGCGAACGATAATGTAGTCACCGTTGTAGATGCCGACATTGATCATTGAGCTGCCGTGCACTTCAAGGATAAAGGAGCCCTGGTCTGTGGCGATTTCGGTCGGGATGGTAAAGGTATCCTCGATATTTTGCTCGGCCAGAATGGGTATCCCAGCCGCGACGCGACCAACGAGCGGCAGCGAGACCGTTCCGCGAGGCGCTGTGGGTTCATCGGATTTGGAAATCGAGACAGAGGATCCGTCCTCATCAAAGAGCTCTAGGGCGCGAGGCTTGGTGGCATCGCGCTTGAGCAGCCCTCGAGCCTCCAGGGCAGAGAGATGAGCATGCACCGTGCTGGGGGAGGAGAGGCCTACGGCCGATGCCATCTCGCGCACACTGGGCGGATAGCCCTTCTCCTGCTGATATTCCTTGATGAAGTCGTAAATCTGCTGCTGACGCTTGGTAATTTTGCGAGCCATCAGAGGATCCTCTCTGCCAATGTCAAACAAATGTTCGATTTTGCTTGACAGGAACAACTGTTCGAAGATAATAATAACCGAACATTCGTTCTCGCGCTAGACGTTTTTTGTCCGCGCGGCTTGATAAAACTGTTCTCAGCAAAACACGCGAGAGGAGAACATGATGAACGCAACGGATATGGTCCAGGGAAACCTCGCCCTTAAGCTCGAGACGCCTACATCGCCGGTTTTCACGGTTGTCAAAGGCGGCCGATCTGGTTTCCAAACATTGCCTGGTAAGCCCGTCCGCAGCCGGTGCGTCGCCACGACTTCGGCTCCTGTTGCCCTAAAGGCCTCGACGATTGTCGCTCTTGCCGTTGCGCTCACGCTCTTCTTTGTACTTGCCACCTCGATCTTCAGCGCACGTCACGCCGCATATGCCGAGTCGGTATCCAACGTTACCTACGAGACCGTCCGTGTTCAGCCAGGCGATTCCTTGTGGTCGCTTGCCCAGGAGCATCCGATTGAGGGCCTTTCCACACAGGAAACCTCTGATATGATCCGCAACGTCAATCACCTGGAGCATGGCTCGCTCGATGCCGGTGCGCATCTTAAAGTTCCCGCACGTTCCTAAGATTTATGTACCGTCGCATGGTACCCTTGTAATCGTTTTAGAGGAGGTACCATGCGCTGTCCCAAATGCGGCAAGGCACATACTCGCGTCGTTGATTCCCGCTTGCAGGAATCTAATAACACCATCAAGCGCCGTCGCGAATGCTGCTCATGCAATTATCGCTTTACGACATTTGAGCGTTGTGAAGACCCTATCGAGGTCATTAAGTCAGACGGAACCAAGCAACGGTTCGATCGCAATAAGCTGCTGGTCGGTTTGATGCGCGCCACGATCAAGCGAGATATCGACGCTAAAAAGCTCAACGAGATCATTGACGATATTGAGGTCGAGCTTCGCTCCCGTACGCTCACGGCCGTTACGTCTCATGAGTTGGGCGATATGGTTCTTAAGCGGTTGGCCAAGATCGATAAAGTTGCCTACATCCGCTTTGCCTCGGTCTATCGCGATTTCAAAGACGTCGATGAGTTTTTGCAAGAGCTCGACAAGCTAAGGTGATTTCATGTCCAACATTACCGTTAACATTAAGCGTCTCGACCCAGCCGTCGAGCTTCCCAAATACGCCCATCCTACGGATGCCGGCCTGGACCTGCGTTCCAACGAGGATTGCATTCTGAAGCCCTTTGAGCGTCGTCTGGTCTCCACGGGCCTAGCTATCGCCCTGCCCGACGGCTATGCCGGCTTCGTCCAGCCCCGCAGTGGCCTGGCCATCAAGCAAGGCCTGTCTATAGTCAACACGCCGGGCCTCATCGATGCCCACTACCGAGGAGAGCTCAAAGTCATCCTCATTAACCTAGACCCCACGAACAACATCCAAATCAACAAAGGCGACCGCATCGCCCAGCTTGTCATCCAAGAAGTCCCTACGGTCAACCTCGTAGAAGTAGAAGAACTAGACGAAACCGATCGAGGCAAAGGAGGCTTCGGCTCCAGCGGCGTCGCTTAAACTCAATCGTCCGCTCACCAGTGGGAGGGGCCTATATATCATCCCGTGCTCAAACATTCTCGCTTCGCTTCGCTCGCTGCGAAACTGCGCGTGGAACGATATGTGTGAGAGACGGGCGGGCGGCTACTCGCTTGAAAAAATACTTACTCTTCTAGTAAGCCGACGCGATAAAGGGACACCTCCTTTGTCGCATCGGCTTACTGTATTTATATTTTCCGGTTTCGCCTTTGCAGATTCTAATGGTGGGGAATCTGGTGTAACTGCTAGTACGTAAACGCAGCTGCTCGGCGGGAGCCGCCCTTATATCGTTCCACGCGCAGTTTCGCAGCGAAGCGAGAATGTTTGAGCATGGAATGATATAAGGGCGGCTCCCGCCGAGCAGCGGACTTTCGCCTAGCGGATATGCGCAGGCTTGCCGCCCCAGTAGAAGCGGCAGAAGGCTCGTTTTCGCTTTTGGGGTTTGCCTACCAGTTCCATGGTGGCGATGGCGATGTCTTCGGCTGCGTGGGGGCGGCGTAGTACTTCGCCGTTGATGAGTAGGGCTTTGAGTGATTCGGGAGGGTCGTGCAGGTGGCGCAGGGTTACGATGAGCTCTCGTGCCGTGGTGACGTGCATGCTAGCGCCCAAGCCGGTAAGCATGGTGGTGTTGGCCTTTTCCTGGCCATAGGACTTGCCCAGCAGGATCATCGGCAGATGTGCGCAGAGGCACTCGGTGACCGTGAGTCCGCCCGATTTGAGGATTGCCAGGTCGCAGCCGTGCATGAGGGCCGCCATATCGTCGACATAGTCCAACACCGTGACGTTCTCGAGTTTCATGGCATCGAAGAGCGTCTTCAGCCGGGTGGCATACTCCACGTCTTTGCCGGGCAAAAAGACAAAATGCATGTCCTCAAAGCTGCGTAGGAAGGGGAGGGTCTGGTCCATCGCCGCGCGAAAGCGGACGTAAGGCTGTGGCAAGCTGGCGCCGGCCATCACCAGCACGACGGTCTTGTCGGTGGGGAGATTGAACTTGGCCAGCTCTTCCTCGCGATTGTAATCCGTGTCGAATCCGGCGCGAATAGGAATGCCGGTAATGCGAATCTTTGCCTCGGGCACCTTGCGCGGACGCAGCGTTTCGGCCATAAATTCGTTGGCAACACAGAATAGATCGGTGTCCTTGTGGGGCCACCAGCCCTCGACTTCGTAGTCGGTCGGCACGCAGATGACCGGATAATCGCTACCTGTAATTACGCGGGCGCCCACGGCAACATTGGCTGCTGTGATGTGCGTTGCGACCACGGCTATGGGCCTGCGGCTACGTATATATTCGTTGAAGGCGGGGAACATAATTCGCGACCATGCCGTGCCGCCACCCCAGAGCAGATGTCCCGTAAGCGTATATCGCCAGGTCAGGTCGTAAATGGGGCGCGTGGCTCCCGTAAAAGAAGCCGCGGTCTTATTACCGTCGAATTTAATACGTCCAAAATCAAGGATATCGAGCACTTCAATCTCAACATCCTCGGGGATGCCATTGGTGCCGCGGACGAGGTCGAATGCCTGCGCAATCGCATTTGCGGCAGCCTTGTGGCCCGAGCCGACCGAGGCGTGCACGATGGTCACGAGAGGTTTTTGCTGTGCCAAGAGCGTGGTTTGCTCCGATTGGGGAGTGCTGTGCGTGAGCAGGGGAGCGTCGTCGCTCGTCTGCGTCTGATCCATCGATAACTCCCCTTCGACGTTGTAACACGGATTTATCATTGTAGTGCATGAGTGTCACGTTCACGTAAATTTGGGTATGAGCGCAAAGAACGACAACGTTTCGACGAGAGGACTTTTCATGGCTACCGACCAGACGATCGATGTTGCGATTATCGGTGGCGGTCCCGCGGGCTATGCTGCCGCCATTTATGCGGCGCGCGCCAACCTGACGACGACTGTCCTTGAGCAGGGCATGTCGGGCGGACAGATCGCCACATCCAACGAGATTGAGAATTATCCTGGCATTCCGCTGCTGAGCGGTGTCGAACTTGGTGAGCGGTTCCAACAGCATGCTGAAAGCCTGGGGGCTCAGGTTGAATGGAGTATGGTGACGGGCGTCGATTACGATGCCGATGCGGCTCAATTTACCATCCATCATGATATAGGCGACATAGCAGCCAAGAGCGTCATTGCGTGCATGGGCGCCACGCCGCGTCCTGCGGGTTTTGTCGGCGAGGACACGTATCGCGGTCGTGGCGTTTCGTACTGCGCGACGTGTGACGGCATGTTCTTCCGTGGCAAACAGGTCTTTGTTATCGGAGGCGGCAATTCAGCATGCGAGGAGGCACTGTTCCTGTCCGACATTGCCAGCAGCGTGACTATCGTGCTGCGTCGCGATCAGTTCCGTGTACCCGAGGGCGTTGTGAATAAAGTTCTTGCTAAGGACAATATTTCAGTTAGGTACCAAACTAGTATTGTTGAGCTTTCTGGTGGAGCGATGCCCACGACAATTATGTTCAAGGACAATGCGAGCGGCAAGACGTATGCCGAGACCTTTGAACCTGGCTCGTTTGGCATTTTTGTCTTTGCTGGCACGCAACCTCATTCCGAGCTTGTTGAGCATCTAGTCGATCTGGCTCCCGACGGCGGCATTGTTACCGATGATTCGATGGCCACCCGTACGCCCGGCTTATTCGCAGCCGGCGATATCCGTTCCAAGCGTTTACGTCAGGTTGTGACTGCCGTTTCGGACGGAGCTATAGCGGCAACCAGCGCATATACTTTCTTACGCGGATAAGTACGATAATATATCTTATGTAAGGTTGCTATCTTAAAACATAGTGGTTGGACGGTGCATCAGTGTGCTGTCCAACCACTTTTACTTAGCGGTTATGTGGTATACAAAACTAGATAATCTAGAATACAATATAGAAAATGAACGGAGGCCTCTTATGAACCACGTCAAACATGTTATCCCGATGTCCGATACATCGGTCAGCATTAAGCCGGAGGATATTCAGCCGACGGTGCTGCCGGATGCATTTATTCAGTCCGATATGGTGGGTAAACTCAACGCGTTGAGCCTGCCACGCTATGATCAGCTGCCCAACGTAACGCTCTATCGCGATCAGGTTATTGAATATGTCGCGCTGTGGATGGAGCCGCTTTCGATTTGCGTTGAGCAGCCCGTAATTACGCCTTCGATGATCAATAACTACGTGAAGGTCGGCCTCGTTCCTGCTCCGGTTAAAAAACAGTATGGCCGTGAGCAGATTGCGCGTCTCATCGCTATTTGTATCTTTAAGCAGGTGCTGCCCATCGCTGCGGTTCAGGCGCTCTTTAATATTCAGCGCTTGAGCTACGACGCTCCGACGGCTTTCGATTATGTTGTCGATCAGCTCGAGGCATCGATTCGTGCGGCGTTTTCTGTTGAGCAGACTCCCGTGCCCGATACCGCACATCAGGTTACGCGCGAATCGCTGCTCGTGCGCAGTGCGGTATCGTCCTTCGTTTCGAAGGCGTTTCTGATGAGCTATCTCAAGTTCAATGGGTTTAATAGCTAACCGAGGTATAAGACGGGCGGGATAAAGAG
>CAUDCB010000029.1 GCA_958447915.1 uncultured Collinsella sp.
GATCGCCGCGGACGCTGCCGACGAGAACCTCATGCCCGAGGAGCAGGACGAGGACGACGACTCCGATGGCGGCGATCATGCATCCAAGCACAAGAAGACGATGATTGCCGCCTTTGTGGTCGCTATCGTGATCGCTGCTGTGGTCGGCTTCTTTATCGGCAACGGTGGTTTTGGCAGCAAGGGCGTCGGCTCGGCGACCCTCACCGAGGACCAGCTCGATTCGACCGTGGCAAGCTACAGCTACAACGGCAAGAAGAGCGACATCACCGCGCGCGAGGCCATCGAGAGCCAGTACAGCCTCGACACCGTCAAGGATGGCGATGGCAACTACACCGCTCCCTCTGCCGACGTCATCCTGTCCTACGTGCGCAACAAGATTCTGCTCGATGCTGCCGAGGAAGAGGGCATCACCGTCTCTTCTAAGGAGATGAAGAAGTACGCCGAGGATTCCATCGGCACCTCCGACTACAAGACCATGGCCACGCAGTACGGCGTGGCCAAGGACCAGGCCAAGCAGATCGTCCGTCAGTCCGCTACGCTGCAGAAGCTCTACAAGAAGAAGGTGGGCGACAGCTCCGCAAGCATGCCGACTGCTCCGACCGAGCCTTCTGACGGCAACGAGGAGACCGCGAGCAAGGACTACGCCGACTACATCATCAACCTTGCCGGCGATGAGTGGGATAGCTCAAAGGGCACTTGGAAGGATGCCGACGGCACCTATGCCAAAGCCTTTGCCGATGATGCCTTTACGGCCGATAGCGCCACCTACAAGCAGGCCATGACCGCCTATTACACTGCTTACCAGCAGTATTCTTCGCAGGCTTCGAGCGCCAGCTCCAAGTGGACCGAGTATGCCAACGGCCTGTACGCCAAGGCCAACATCAGCATCTACGGCCTGTTTGCGTAAAGATCTGTCTGAGCTACCGAGCGCGTAGCTAAAAAATCTGAATAAGCCCGCTAGAACGGATGTCGTTCTAGCGGGCTATTTGCGTTTGGGCGCTGGTGACTACATTATGCCTATTAATCTTTAAGTCCAAAGAGGTTATCGGCTTCATCGTCAGGCATATATTCCAGCACATCGCCCGGTTGGCAGTCGAGTGCCCGGCATATCGCGTCAAGAGTTGAAAAGCGCACGGCAGAAACCTTGCCCGTCTTGATACGCGACATATTGACCTGGGAGATACCCACGCGTTCCGCAAGCTCCTTGGATGAGATCTTGCGTTCGGCGAGCATGCGGTCGAGCCGCAGAATAATCATGGATTCCCCCTAGAGCAACTCGTCATCTTGTATTTGCAGGATACACCCGTACTGGAAGACGCTGGCAATCAGGCTAATAATCAGGCCAGCAAAGAGCATAGAGGCGTCGAGCAGCTGGCCGCCAAGCGCATCCGTAAAGCTGCCGCCAAATCCTGAGAGTATTAGCCCCGTGACTATGGCACTAAAAAGTTTCACGGCGGCGCCGCCGATAAGGAACAAATGTCCTACTTGACGTAGTATGCGGATACATTCGAGGTCAAAGGGCCTGCCCGCCTTTTCAATGGCGGAGAAAAACCTGTATGCGCTTAGCACAATGGCAAGCGCAAGGCATGTCATCATGGCGCTCCCTATGACAGTATGACCGTCGTGCGCGACAAGCATAAGAGGGGTCTGTTCATTGGCGCCGACGAGAGCGAGACATGGCCCTTCGCCGGCATTAAGCTCTACGGATTGGAGGCAGAACCCTTGGGAGAGGCTAGGCAATATGAGTAGAAGGTCGATTGCAATGACTGCGAGGAGTCCCAGAGCGAGCGCTACGGCGGTGCAGATTGTGGCCCATTTGCAGATGTGAGCGAGCTTCCTCAGATCGGCTATTGCCTGTTCGCGGTTGATGGGTTCATTCGATTTGGATACATTCCAGCGGATCATAGCTCCTCCAACCGATGTCATGGATGATACTTGTATCTTATATCATACTTAATGATAAACGATAAACAATTACAGATTAGAGTAAGTAATGTTTGTGAGACGAATAGCGAGAGCTATGGCACATTCAGGGAGTGGCAGTTTGGCGCGCGGGGGATGGACGAGTATTGAAATATCCTGCAACCGCGCAAGTGCTTCATCGAGTCTCCCCAATTCATCTAGGAAGAAGGCTGCAAACGATTGCAAGTAACCGGTGAACGGTCGAAAACTACCGTTCACCGATAATTTCTAACCTGGTTCTAACTGGTATTAAATCAAAAAGACCAATTCACAAATCTTCACAATGACCTGCATTTTTTCTACACGCTATATTTAGCCGCCCTACGTTGTTTGGACACAGGAAAAGATCCGATCTTTTGCCAAAGCATTTCGAAACGGTTTCAAAACTGCAGGTAGAAGTGTTAACGAGCGGTGAACGGTCGATTTATCACCGTGAGCGGTGCAAAAACGTTTTACTGTATGAATCAACGAAAGCGTCCTCTTCGGGGGTGATATAGTGACAACAACACGTCACGTGGTTACTACCAGTTTAGAAACCACTGGTCTTCAACGAACGCTTTCCAAGAAGCTTTAAGGGCGAGCGCCCGCTGGCTTCCGAAAATCATCGGACTCGTATTGCACATACCTTCGGAAGGGAAATTTGAATGGTTGGCTTTATTCTTACCGGTCATGGACAGTTCGCACCCGGCCTCGCAAGCGCTATCGCTATGGTCGCCGGCGACCAGCCCGCTTTTACCGTCGTTCCTTTTGAGGGCGACCAGGCTGCTTCCTACGGTGAGGATCTCCGCGCCGCTATCACCGCCATGCGCGAGGAGTGCGATGGTGTGCTCGTCTTTACCGACCTGCTCGGTGGTACCCCGTTTAACCAGTCGATGATGATTGCCCAGGATGTCGACAATGTCGAGGTTCTGACTGGCACCAACCTTCCCATGGTTATTGAGCTTCTGTTCCTCCGCGGTAACGCCACGCTCGCCGAGCTTGGCGAGCAGGCCGTGACCGTTGGCCAGACGGGCATCACCGCCCAGACGGTCGCATCCGTTGCCGGCTCCGAGGAAGAGGATATCTTCGGCGACGAGGACGGCATCTAATGGCCGATTTCGGAGCCAACGTCCTGAGCTCCTCGGTTGCCCTTTTAGGCCTGCTTGTCGTCATGGGCTTGATTTACACCATCTGGTCGCAAATCAACATGAAGAAGAAGCAGAAGTACTTCAAGGAGCTGCACACCGAGCTCAAGCCGGGTCAGGAGGTCCTTTTCGCCGGCGGTATCTACGGAACCGTCAAGGGCATCGAAGGCGAAAAGGTCCAGATCAAAGTCCGATCCGGTGCCGTCGTAGATGTTTCGCGTTACGCGATTCAGGAGATCAAGTAACTGTCGTCAGCAAATAACGAAAGGAAGCTGATCAACATGGCAGAACCCAACATTCTTCTTACCCGCATCGATAACCGACTGGTCCATGGTCAGGTCGCTACCCAGTGGAACTCCACCCTGGGCTCCAACCTCATCCTCGTCGCCAACGACGACGTGTCGACCAACACCATGCGTCAGAACCTCATGAAGATGGCCGCTCCCACCGGCGTCGCTACGCGTTTCTTCTCCCTGCAGAAGACCATCGACGTCATCGGCAAGGCGAGCCCGCGCCAGAAGATCTTCATCGTGGCCGAAACACCGGAAGACGTGCTTACGCTCGTCAAGGGCGGTGTGCCTATAAAGAAGGTAAACATCGGCAACATGCACATGTCGGAAGGAAAGCGCCAAGTCGCCACCTCCGTCGCAGTTAACGACGAGGATGTCGCTGCGTTTAAAGAGCTGCAGGAATTGGGGGTGGAGTTGGAGATCAGGCGCGTTCCGAGCACGCCTGTTGAGGACACGAGCAAGCTCTTCTCGTAATCCTCGTGATCCACGTTGTCAGGAGTGAAACCCTGACATTCTGTACGTGAAATCCAAAGTGCGTACATACATTTTGAAAGGAGGAGCAAGATGGAATACACGATCTTCCAGGTCGCTCTGGTCTTCATCGTCACGTTCGTCGCGGCAATCGACCAGTTTAACTTCCTCGAGTCTCTCTATCAGCCCATCGTCACCGGCGCCGTCATCGGTCTTATCCTTGGCGACCTCAACACCGGTCTTCTCGTGGGTGGTACTTATCAGCTCATGACGATCGGCAACATGCCGATCGGAGGTGCTCAGCCGCCTAACGCTGTTATCGGCGGCATCATGGCAGCCATTCTCGCTATCGCTACGGGCCTTGAGCCCAACGCGGCAGTCGGCCTCGCCATTCCGTTCGCTCTGCTTGGTCAGCTCGGCGTTACCCTGGTCTTCACGCTTATGTCGCCGCTCATGTCCTCCGCGGACAACATGGCTCACAACGCTGACACCAAGGGTATCGAGCGTCTGAACTACTTCGCCATGGCTCTGCTCGGCCTGATCTTCGCTGTCGTCGTCACCCTGTTCTTCATCGCTGGCGCTACCATCGGTCAGACCATCGCTTCCGCCATCCCGACTTGGCTGCAGACCGGTCTGTCCGCTGCAGGCGGCATGATGCGCTTCGTCGGCTTCGCCGTCCTGCTCAAGGTTATGATGAACCGCGATATGTGGGGCTTCTTCCTCATGGGCTTTGGCCTCGCGCTCATCACCGTTGCCAACGATTCTCTGGCAACCCCTGCCCTGCTCATCCTCGCTCTCATCGGCTTCGGCATCGCTTTCTGGGACTTCCAGCAGCAGACCGAGCTGAAGGGTGCAGCTGTTTCTGACGGAGGTGACTTCGAAGATGGCATCTAATGAGTATGTGATCCCGGAGCACTACGAGGATCTCACTCCTGCTCCGCAGCTCGACCAGAAGACCCTCAACAAGATGGCTTGGCGCTCCTGCTTCCTGCAGGCCTCGTTCAACTACGAGCGTATGCAGGCCGCTGGCTGGCTCTACTCCATCATCCCCGGTCTGGAGAAGATCCACACCAACAAGAACGACCTCGCGGCTTCCATGAGCCACAACCTGGAGTTCTTCAACACCCACCCGTTCCTCGTCACCTTTGTTATGGGTATCGTGCTTTCGCTCGAGCAGAACAAGGTTGACATCCCCACGATCCGCGCCGTCCGCGTCGCCGCAATGGGCCCGCTCGGTGGTATCGGTGACGCCCTGTTCTGGCTGACGCTCGTGCCTATCACGGCCGGCATCACCTCCAACATGGCCATCAACGGCAACGCCGCTGCGCCGATCATCTTCCTGGTGATCTTCAACGTCGTCCAGTTCGCTCTGCGCTTCTGGCTCATGAACTGGTCCTACAAGCTTGGCACCAGCGCTATTGACGCTCTGACTGCCAACATGCAGGCCTTCACGCGTGCCGCTTCCATCATGGGCGTCTTCGTCGTCGGTTGCCTGGTCGTCACCATGGGTGGCACCCAGATCAACCTCCAGATCCCCAACGGCACCACCCGTGGCCTCTCCGCTACTACCGTGATCGTCTCCGAGAAGGAGGCCGAGAACTTCACCGGTATGGAGGGCATCGATACCGAGACCGCTGAGGCCGGTACCATCGCCATGACCGATGAGGACGGCAACGCCCTCACCGCTTCCGATGCCGACGGCAACGCTGTCGAGTGCGGCGTCACCGATCTGGGCAACGGCATGGAGTCCGTTACCTACGGCACCGTCACCGAGGATCCGGTCAACTTCTCCGTTGCCGACACCCTCAACACCATCGTCCCGAAGCTCGTCCCGCTTATGCTTACGCTGCTGCTTTACTACATGTTCGCTAAGCACAGCTGGACCCCGACCAAGGGCATTCTGCTGCTCTTCGTCCTGGGCATCCTGGGCGCTGGCCCGCTTGGTCTCTGGCCGAGCATCTGGTAAGGCTCTAGCTTGAGGGGTGTGTCCCTACGCGGCTCACACCCCGACCCCTTAAGCCATGTGTATGTTAAAAGCCGCGTGCTCGAAAGAGCGCGCGGCTTTTGTTTTCTTGATGATTCGGGTGTTGCGGACTGATAATGCTTAACACCCTAGGTAGTTAGCCGAATTCGAGCAAAAGGGAGGATAGGATGGCGATCGGAGCGCGTAAGCAACCGCTGTACGATCAGCTGGTCGATATTCTGACCGAAAAGATTGACCATGAATATCGCGCCGGTGACATGATTCCTTCCGAGCGCGAACTTTCGGAGCGCTATGGTCTCTCGCGCACTACGGTACGCCTGGCTCTGCAGGAACTGGAGCGTTTAGGACTGGTGGTTCGGCAGCACGGTCGCGGTACCTTTGTGACCGACCGTTCGGCAAAGGCAACCAATCTTATGCAGTCCTACAGCTTTACCGAGCAGATGCGCGCGATGGGTCGCGACCCCGAGACCACGATTCTCGATTTTTGCGAGATGGAGGCCGATAAGAATCTGGCCGAGCATATGGGATTACGTATCGGTGATCGCATTTTTAAGCTCAAGCGCCTTCGTTCTGCCGACAACATGCCCATGATGGTCGAACGCAGCTATCTACCGGTTCGTCAATTTCTGTCCCTAAAGCGACCGCTGCTGGAGCGCAAGCCGCTTTACGATGTGATTGAGCAAGACTTTCAGCAAAAGATACGCGTGGCCGAAGAGGAGTTCTATGCGAGCATAGCCCGTCCCACCGACGCCCACCTTTTGGGAATTGTCGAGGGCTCGCCTGTGCTCGATTTGGTCAGGACTACGTATAACGAGTCAAACGAGGTTGTGGAGTATACACTCTCGGTTGCTCGTGCCGATCAGTTTAAATACAAGGTTTACCACCAGCGTAGCAACTAGTGTCCGCATCGTTTCCATATGGTGATTCTTTGCATTTAACTGGTTACTACCAGATAACCAACTGAAGTGTATAATTGCACGTCAGAGGATTACTTCTAGAGAGAGGTATTAGAAATGTTTGAGAAGAGTGTCGAGGAGCTCACCGAGCTCGGCGCCCAGATCACCACGGCCGAGATTGCTCAGCAGCCCGAGCTTTGGCGTGATACGCTCAACATCTATCGCGAGAACAAGGAGGCCATCGAGGCCTTCCTGGCCGAGGCTCGCGCTATGGGCGAGGGCCGTCTGTCCGTTGTCTTCACCGGTGCCGGTACGTCCGACTACGTTGGCGATACCTGCGCCCCGTACCTGCGTCACGCTGGCAACACTGATCTCTACGACTTTAAGCCCATCGCCACGACCGACATCGTGAGCGCTCCGCGCGACTTCCTGCGCGCCGAGGATCCCACGCTCGTGGTTTCCTTTGCCCGCTCTGGCAACAGCCCCGAGAGCCTTGCTGCCGTTGCCGTTGCCAAGGAGCTCGTCCACAACGTCAAGTTCCTCAACATCACCTGCGCTCCCGAGGGCAAGCTCGCCGTCGAGTCTGCCGATGATCCCAACGCGCTGACGCTGCTCATTCCGCGCGCCAACGACAAGGGCTTCGCCATGACCGGTTCTTATTCCTGCATGACCCTGCTCTCCACCCTTATTTTCGACACTGCCTCTGACGAGCAGAAGGCCGAGTGGGTTGAGACCATCGCCAAGATGGGCGAGGAGGTCATCTCCCGTGAGCCCGAGATCGCCGATTACCTGGCTGGCGACTTCAACCGCGTGACCTACTTGGGTTCTGGCTCCTTCGGTGGCCTTGCCCAGGAGAGCCAGCTCAAGATCCTCGAGCTCGCTCACGGTCTGGTCGCTACTTCCTACGACACCTCCATGGGCTATCGTCACGGACCTAAGTCCTTCGTCGACGATAAGACGCTCGTCTTCGTGTTCGTCAACAACGACGCCTACACCCGTCAGTACGACATCGACATCCTCAACGAGATCGGTGGCGACGAGATCGCTCAGCACACCGTTGCCGTTCAGCAGGAAGGTGCCACCGTCTATGAGGGTGAGTCCTTCACCTTTAAGGGCTACGAGGCACTTCCCGAGGGCTACCTTGCTCTGCCGTTCGTGATGTTTGCTCAGGCTATCAGCCTGCTCAACTCCGTGCGCGTGGGCAACACGCCCGATACGCCGAGCCCCACCGGTACGGTCAACCGCGTGGTTAAGGGCGTGACGATTCACCCCTTCACCGCTTAATCGCGTCCCCCTGTAAGGGCGCCCGTCCGCTCATAACGGCGGGCGGGCGCTTTTTGTTTTACGTGAGCTGGGTATAAGCATCACCACAGTCAACTGCTTTAGAAGCAAGGAGTGCATATGAGCACGTACGCAATTAAGGCTGACAAGTTCTTCTTGCCGGCAGGCCCGCAACTGGGCGGCTATCTTATGGTCGAGGACGGCGTCTTTGGCGCCTGGCAGGCCGACGAGCCCTCTTGCGAGATTAAGGACTACACGGGATCGTGGATCGCACCGGGTATGGTCGATACTCACATCCATGGCTTCTACAACCACTCAACTACCGATAACGATCCCGAGGGCATCGATATCAGCTCGACCGAGCTCGCCCGTCGCGGTACCACCAGCTGGCTGCCCACGACGTTCACCGATGGCGTCGAGCAGATCAAGGACGCCTGCGCCGCCATTGCCCAGGCGGACGAGGGCCGCGGCCCCGACTTCTGCGGTGCTCGCATTCAGGGCATCTACCTGGAGGGCCCCTTCTTTACCATGAAGCACGTGGGCGCGCAGAACCCCGCTTACCTGATCGATCCCTCCGAGGAGGTCTTCGACCAGTGGCAGGAGGCTGCTGGCGGACGTATCGTCAAGAGCGCTATGGCCGCTGAGCGCGATGGCGCTGCCACCTATGCTGCCGCCCTCAACGCGAAGGGCGTCGTGACCAGCATCGGTCACTCCGACGCCACCTACGATGAGTGCATCGCCGCCATCAACGCCGGTGCCAGCTGCTTTACGCATACCTATAACGGCCAGCGCGGGCTGCATCACCGTGAGCCCGGTGTCGTGGGTGCTGCCATGTCCACGCCCGAGACCTACGCTGAGATCATCTGTGACGGCAAGCACGTAAACCCTGCCGCCATCAAGGCGCTGCTGCAGGCAAAGGGCTGGCAGCACACGGTACTCATCACCGACTGCCTGGGCTGCGGCGGCATGCCCGAGGGCAGCTACACCAGTGGCGGCATGGACGTCATCATGAAGGACAACCTGTGCTGGCTCGCCGACGGCAAGAGCATTGCCGGCTCGGTGCTCACGCTTGCCCAGGGTGTCAAGAACATCGTCGACTGGGGCATCGCCAGCGCCGATATCGCCATTCGCATGGCAACCGAGGTGCCGGCTCGCTCTGCGCACATCGAGGATAAGTGCGGCAGCATCATGCCGGGTCGCGACGCCGACTTTGTCGTGTTCGACCACGAGCTCACCCTCGTCGAGACGTATGTTGGCGGCCAGAGCGTCGGCAACGCCTTTACCGAGTAACGATAGAAAAAGACGGCGGGCCCGAATCTGCTCGGACCCGCCGTATGGGTTAAACGCTCAAAAGCACCTTCACAGTTACAGCTTGTTAGCAATCTTCTTTGCCGTGCGCTTAACGCCGGCCACCAGGCCTCCTGCAGGATGCTCCTTTTCGTATGCTAGACGCTTCTCGCGCTTGGCGTACTCTTCGACGATGATATCGCCGTACTCATCTTCGATTTTGTCGAAGAAATCGACGGCTCCCTTAATCTCTTCGGCAGTTGGGTGTCCCTTCTGGACGCCGCCGGCGAGCTTGAACGGCCCCCACGTATCAAAGCCGGGGCAGCCGTAGACACCCATAAAGATGGCCTGCCTCATGCGGCAGATGCCATCGATATCCTTGCCGTACCACTTGTTTTTGCCACCATAGGTCATAAGGCCAAATACCTTATCCTGCGGCTGCAGCACGTTCGTGAGCACACGTGCCATGTCCTTGTCGATCTCGGAGTAATAGATGCCCGTGGCGACACCGATCAGATGGTATTCGTGCAGGTCGGGGTACTCGTTTTTACCGAGTGACTTCACGTCGAGGGTATCGATTTCGGGGTGCGCCTCGACGATGGCGTCCACGAGCTTTTTCGTATTGCCGTGGTGGCGTGAGGCATAAAGGATGATGGTTCGCATAAGAAGGCCTTTCAGCTGTAATTGCATCAATGTCTGTATGGTACCCCGTTGTATGGTCGGGATACCGGACACATCGACGAGCGCGCGGGTTTGTCCTTTGACTAGGATTGAGGCGGGCGCTTGCATGAAAAAGCAGTTGTCCGAAAGGATGGATAATGGAATACGCTCTTTCCAACGATTCGATTTCTATCAAGGTTTCCACGGCCGGCGGCTCGTTTACCTCGATTGAGGCTGACGGTCGTGAGTATTTGTGGCAGGGTGATCCCGCGGTGTGGTCCGGTCAGGCGCCGGTCTGCTTTCCGATTTGCGGAGGCTTGCGCGACAACAATGCCATGACGTTTGCCGGGCATCATGTGAAGCTCGCTCGCCACGGGTTTGCGCGCAAACAGGAGTGGAAGCTGCTGAGCCAGAGTGAGAACGAGCTGGCGATGTGCCTGGCTTCGGAGGATAACGCCGCGTTGCTGAGCGATTATCCGTATCCGTTTAAGCTTGTCGCCCGCTATACGCTCGAGGACGCCGCCGTGCGTGTCTCCTATGAGGTGACCAATGAAGGCACCGAGGACATGCCGTTCTTTATCGGTGGACATCCCGGCTTTAGGTGCCCGCTCGATGAGGGCGAGGTCTATACGGACTACGAGCTGCGCTTTGAGAAGGACGAGGCTGCGGAGCTCTGCACCGCCGTTCCATCGACTGGCTTGATTGATGTGGCAAACCGCTCCAAGAACCCCATGGTGGGGAAGACGTTGCCCCTGTCGCACGAGCTCTTCGATTTTGCGGAGACCATCTTTGACGTACTCGAGAGTCGTCAGGTCACGATTTCCAAAAAGGGCGAGGACAAGGGCGTTCGCCTGAGCTTCGAGGGCTTTCCGTACCTCATCGTGTGGAGTAAGCCCGAGGGCGATTTTGTGGCAGTTGAGCCCTGGGGCGGCCTTTCGACCTGCTCCGATGAGGATGACGTGCTTGAGCATAAGCGCGGCTGCCTTGTCGCCAAGCCCAAGGAGACCGTCGTTCGCTCGTTCACGATTGAAATTCTGTAATTCCGTTTTGTCGACTCGTATCGCGAGGCACTAGGAGCCTGCGAGATAAGGAGCTAAAAATGATCCTCACCGTTACGATGAACCCGTCTGTCGATACGCGCTATCAGCTCGATGAGCTCGTTATCGATGACGTCAACCGTGTGACGCCCGAAAAGACCGCCGGCGGCAAGGGCCTCAACGTGGCCCGTGTGCTGGGTCAGCTGGGCGACGACGTCGTGGCAACCGGTCTGCTCGGCGGCCACATGGGCGCTTACATGGCCGAGCTCATGGACGCCAACGGTATTAACAACGACTTTGTGCCCATCAAGGGCGAGACCCGCATCTGCCTCAATATCCTTCATGCCGGCAACCAGACCGAGCTGCTCGAGAGCGGTCCGACAATTGCCCCCGAGGAGCTCGATGCCTTTACCGCCAAGTTTACCGAGCTTGCGAGCAAGGCCGACGTCGTCACTATCTCGGGTTCGCTGCCCCGCGGTGTCGAGGCAGACTACTATGCCAAGATCACGGGCATTGCCGAGAACGCCGGTGCCAAGGTGTTGCTCGATACCTCGGGTGCTTCGCTCGAGGCCGCCCTTAAGTCCGAAATTAAGCCCGAGCTGGTCAAGCCTAACCTGACCGAGATCAACGGCCTTTTGGGTACGAGCTTTACCACCGACGATGTGGACGAGCTCCGCGCCGCGCTCGCCTCTGATGCCCGCTTCTCCGATATCCCCTGGGTCGTCGTGTCCATGGGCGCTGCCGGCTCCGTTGGCTTCCACAATGGCCGTGCGTTCCGCGCAAAGACGCCCGATATCCCTGCCGTTAACGCCACGGGCTCTGGTGACTCCACTATCGCTGGCTTCGCGCATGCCATTGCTGCTGGCGCGGACGACGAGACGGTGCTGCGCACCGCCAACACCTGCGGCAAGCTCAATGCCATGGATCCCATGACCGGCCATCTGGTCATGGACCATTGGGACGAGGTCTACAACGGCGTTGTCGTGACCGAGCTGTAAAAGCCTGGGCGTCGGCCCCGGCATTGCTTGCTAGCTCATGTCGACGACAAGTGCGGTAGCATTATGCTGGGGCGCGACGCCGAGTTTGTCGTGTTCAATCCCGACCTTACCCTGGTCGAGGCGTATGTGGGTGGCAACAGCGTCGGTAACGCGTTTGCCGAGTAGCCGCCAAAGAAGCGATCCGAGAGGGGATTTAGATGATTTACGGTGCATTGGGCGATATCGAGGAGTACCGCGGAATGCTCAAGGGCCTCGACGTGCTGATCGACTGGCTCGAGGAGAACGACCCGGCAGAGCTCGAGGTCGGCAGCCATCCGATTCTGGGCGACAAGGTCTATGCGAACGTCATGGCTCCCACGACGCGTCCCGAGGCCGAGGCTCACTATGAGACGCATCAGCGCTATCACGACCTGCAGATCGACGTTGAGGGTCGCGAGGCCTTTAAGGTCGCCACGGGCAGCCTGACGCTGGTTCAGGAGTTTGACGAGAAGGACGACTACGATCTGGTCGATTCCGACGCTTCGATCGCCGGCGATCTTGCCGACGACAAGTTTGCGCTGTTCGTTGCCGGCGAGCCTCACATGCCCACGCTCGAGTTCCCGGGCGATGGCGCACAGCCGGTCAAGAAGATCTGCTTTAAGCTGCTTGCAGATGCTTACTGGGAGGAGTAGCGAGCCGCTCGGCTGAGCTGTTCGTCTGATGGCGTGATTCCCCTAGGGGAATCACGCCACGACCCCGCCAAGCGTGTTTTCCCTAGGGGAATCACGTTTGGCGGGGTTTTCGGTTTTTGAATAGGGAAGCCTCATTTATTTGCGAAGAACATCGGCTAGCCGCAGGATTGAAATCATCGACCGATAAGTGAGTTCCACTTTTTCGCCCGCAAGCAGTCGTTTCGAGCCAATCTCATCTAGCCCCACAAGCCGAGAAAACAGCGGGCCGCTCATCGTGCCCTCGTCAATTGATTCCCTTATGGTCTTCAAAACGTCCGTATCATGAAGCGATGCCGAGCTGTAGGGGGCAACACGAGCGGAACTCTCAATTAACGACGAGACAAAAGGATGGAGATGCTTTGGACATAGTCCATCAAACACCACATCCCCATTGTCGTTCGAGCCGACCAGGCGCCAAGTATAGTGATCGACCCAGTCATCTCCGTCATATATGGCGTCCATGAGCAACTTCCCGTCTAGAGAGAGAAACCTATTTGGACATCGGGGCGCAAGACCGCAATCCATATCGGGCCTGCAGCAGCTCCAACCCAACGCACCACATAGGTTCCCTTTCGTACATGTGTATCAATCTGCCCCGAAATGCCGGTGAATGCAATTCCAGACCCGTTTGTCGGATAGCAATCGACGTATTTTTGTTTTCCGCTCACAACCTTGTATAGATATATCGTTCCAGCAAAAGAGAAGGTATCGTGGCTATTTTAAATCTATATGGCCAATTCGAGCCCTCACCATGGCAATTGTTGCAGCTGGGTTTCTTTTCATTATAATTTCACTTTGGTAAATCCCCGCCCCCTAAGCATTAAATCCGAAGTCCACCGAGTGGCCGAATCGGCAACAAAAAAGCCGCCCGAAGGCGGCTATCTTGTGCAATGGAGCCAGCGACCGGGCTCGAACCGGTGACCCCCGCTTTACGAGAGCGGTGCTCTACCAACTGAGCTACGCTGGCGACCATGTGGTGACGCAACTGAGGCGTCAACGGCTGTCTATGATACGGGACATCGCACATCCGCGCAAGGGTTCTGACGGCTTTTCTCACTTTAAATGCACTAATATTGGAGACGCGATGTCTTGCTCTTACGGGTCTCAAAAAGAATGGGGCAGCGATGGCACAACCCAAGATTCTTCTCACACGCATCGACGACCGTTTCATGTACGGGCAAGACGTTGAGCTGTGGAACGAAGCCGTGGGTTCCAACCTTGTCCTAATCATCAATGATGAGATCGCGGCGGATTCGCGCAAGTGGGCACCGATGAGGGTGGCGGCGCCAGAAGGCGTTTGGACGCGGTTTTTCTCGGTGCAAAGGACCATCGACATCATTCATACCGCAACGCCGCGCCAATGGATTCTCATCATGGTGGCGTCGCCCGCTGATGCACTTGCGCTGGTTAAGGGCGGTGTGCCGATCAGCAAGATCAGCATTGGTCATATGCAGGCAGGGGAGGGCAAGCGTCCCGCAACACCCGCAGTCGCCATAGGCGACGCAGATGTCGCCGCCTTCAAAGAGTTGCAAGAGCTCGGCATAGAGCTAGAAATCCGTTACCTCCCCAGCTCCGACCCCGACCCCATTCAACTAGTCATCCAAGAACGTCCCCAATGACTAGGTAGAAAAACGCCCGTCGGCGGTGTGCCGGCGGGCGCTGCTGTGCGATATGTTGCGTTATGGGCTTAGTGCCTCATAAAGTGGTATTCGATCACATTACTGTAGGGGTGACCCGGGCCCACAATGCCCTGCGGGAACAGAGGCTGGTGCGGCGTGTCGGGGTACATCTCGGCCTCGAGGGCAAAGCCGGCGCCCCAGCCATAGTTGGCATCGTCCTTGGCGTGCTCGTCGCCCAGCCAGTTGCCGGTGTAGAGCTGCACGCCCGGGGCAGTGGTGTAGTAGTCCATCTCACGACCGGTCCACATCTCCTCGACGTGCAGGGCGCGGCGCAGATTACGGCCGTACTGATAGTTATCGATACACAGGCAGTGATCGTAGCCACGTGCCTGCTTGATCTGCGGGTCGTCGGCTTCCATGCCGGGAGCGACGGGGCGCAGCTCGCGAAAGTCAAACGGTGTTCCCTCGACCGGAGCAATCTCGCCGGTGGGAATGTTCTGATCGTTAATGGGCAGGTAGTGGGCAGCGTTGGCAACGAAGAAGTGCTCGCAGTCCATGCCGGCGTTATGACCGGCAAGGTTAAAGTACGTGTGGTTGGTCATGGACACGTAGGTGGCGCGGTCGCTCTCGCAGCCGTATTCGATACGGAAGCAGCCGGTGCGCGTCACGGTGAACACGGCCGTAAAGGTGCGGTTGCCGGGCAGGCCCAGCTCGCCATCTTCAAGCGAGGTGGTCATGCGCACGGCATTGTGGACCTCGTCGAGTTCAACGTCCCACACGCGCTTGTGCAGGCCGTGCTCAAGATCGCTGTGCAGGTTGTTGATGCCTTCGTTGGTGGGCATATGCCAGTCCGTGCCGGCGATGGTGATCGTGGCGCCCGCGGTGCGGTTGGCCACGGGGCCGATGGTCGCGCCAAAGCAGGCGGGGTTGTCAAAGTAATCCTCGAGCTTATCGAAGCCCAGCACCACATCGCGCACGTTGCCGGGAATGTCGGGCACATCGATACCCAGCACGGTGGCGCCATAGTCCATAATGCGAACGCAGATCTCGGGCCCGTTGAGGGTGTAACGATGAACGGGGGTACCGCACGGCGCGGTGCCGAAAAGCTCGGAAGTGATCATTTGGTTCCTAACATCGAGATATTTCGGACAAACTGTAGCGCGAACAGGTGAGATTATCACTACACCCCACTAAAGCAGGGAGTATTTTTCTCAAAAAAGTGATGATTGGAGCTGTGCGGGCGTTCATTTTTGACGCGCATGAGTCTGATACAATTTGTTCGTTACTGTTTGAATGATATGCGCGCACAGAACGGCGA
>CAUDCB010000030.1 GCA_958447915.1 uncultured Collinsella sp.
GCCGCGCACCTAAACTCGCCGGCCAGCTCACCCAAATGCTCAACATTCGCCTGGCCGTTTCGCCGGAGTGGAAATCGGGCGAGATCAAGGCCATCAAGAAGGGCCGCGGTGCCAAGCGCATCGTCGCCAACACCATGGCTGACTGCCTCGAGTTTTTGACCGAGCACCCAGGCTCAAACGTTCGCGTGCTCACGACCGGCGCCGCCGAGGAGCAAGAGCTCGTCAACCAAGCGCTAGCAGGCCAGGACTACGTGGACGCCGGCACCGGCCCCATCGGCTGCACCATCGCCACCCACGTAGGCGTCGATGCCATCGCCATCAGCTACTGTCCCCGCTACCAACCTGCCAATTAGGGACAGGTTTATTTTGGCAGGTTTTATCTGGGCAAACGTTAAACGGTAACAAAGGCTTGCCTGGCAAGATCGGACATGCCAAAGCCGTCGAACAACCGAAGTACACCCAGCCACAACAAAGCCATCACGCCGACGCGCCGCAACTCAAGGCGCGCCGGCGTCTTTTTAGGAGTCGCGGCGGAAAAGGGGCCGTTTTAGCCAAAAGGCCGCGAAACGCTTCCCATTACGCCGCAACTTCATTGCCGCCCAACCAGCCAATCGAGAAATTGGCGGCGATCGATGCTTTGTCCAACCCCCTTGCGATACCCTCTGGGCAAAAAATGGCAAATATGAGTACTGTTACCAGTTTAGTAACAGCGAAATCTGGCTGAATTTGCCATCTTCCGCCAATTCCGAGCGTCATAAAGTCCCGAATCGCCATGTTTAGAGGGTTGATTATATCCAATCCGAATCGATTGGTCTTAAATACTTTCCAGATGATATGTTACTGCTCAAACCACAGTACTCATATTTGCCATTTTTTGCCCACAGGGTCTATTCGAGGATAGTTTCCTGCGCCTCCAGCCCACCTCATGGCCGCCAAAACCCATTCAGCAACAGCTACCGCACATTTTGACATCAGCCAAACACCACTCACGGAGCTGTACTCCGCTATCACCGAACCAAAATCAGAGTCGAGTCCCTTAAAAATCAAAATAACGTACCCTCATTTCAATGAACTCCGACAAGAACGGCATTTACATGAGCACCGTCACGCATCAATACGCCCTCATCGGGGGTACGCTATTCCAATTCAAGAAAACCGTCGCCCATGTATCGGAGCCGCACAGCCAAATCGTCATCTGCGGCAACGGTCCAGACATCCGTTACGCAACACTGGAAGAATGGGAGAAAGCTGGCGAATCTTTCGATAGACGGGCACAGGTCGAAGGAATCGTCACCAGTGCGAGCCCAGCGCGCGACAAACTGGAACTCTTTCGCAATCTCTTTACTGGCCGCAAAGATGTTTACGCTCATGGGTACCGCAGAAAAGACGGGGGCATCGGCTATACACCCGCCTGCGCAAATGAATGGAAGGCAGGCATTTGCCCCAAAGTAAATCGTCAGAAAACCAAATGCGCGGAATGCGGCAACCGCATCTTCCCCAAGCTGAGCGATGCCGCGATCATCGCCCATTTCAAAGGCAACGACGACAGGCTCCGAGACGTCATAGGTCAATACGTTCTCGATAGTGACAGTAACACAAAAGTCCTGGTCATCGACTTTGACGGAGCCGATTGGAAAGAAGCGACAAACGCCATTCGGCTTGTCGCAAAAAACCATGGGATCGATGCTGCAGTCGAGCGATCGAGATCAGGTAACGGCGCACATGTCTGGTTTTTCTTCCTAGAGCTCACCAGCGCAAAGATCGCACGAGAATTTGGAAGCAGCCTTATCACCGAAGCGGCGGCGCTCAACAAGACAATCACCTTTGAAGCTTTTGACCGGATGCTGCCCGCGCAGTCCACCATTCCTGAGGGCGGCTTCGGAAATCTCATAGCACTGCCTTTTCAAGGAAAAGCGCAGCGAAAAGGGAACAGTGTATTTGTTGACGAGCAATTTGAGCCCTTTCCCGATCAATGGCTTTACCTTTCACAAATTCAGCTGGTTCCACATGCAACGGTGCAAAATCTAATCGAAAGCATCGACAATAAACCGCATGGAATATCAGCTGCAGTGGCGGGAAACACCGCCGCGCCACATTCTCAGAGGCCGCGAAAGCGGCTTCCGCTCACGCTGCAGGACTTCCCGTCATCGCTACCCGTCACGCAAGCCGATATGCTCTACATAACCGAAAGATCTCTGAGCCCGGCCGCCCAGATGGAGGTTCGCAGGCTTGCAACATTTGCCAACCCGGAATTCTTCCGTGCCCAATCAATGCACCAATCAGTATTTGGCAAACCGCGGTACATAGACCTCAGTGAACTTAGAGATGGCTGCGTTGCGATTCCCAGAGGCTGTAAAGCTCAACTCGAGCGGCTGCTTCAAGAAGCCGGCGCTTCTGCTCACTATTCAGACAAGCGCATGTCGGGCAATCCAATTGTGATGACATTTAAAGGGGCTCTTCGCCCTGAACAGCAAATTGCCGCCGAACAGATGCTCAACTATGAAGACGGGATCATGTCCGCGCCGACGGGTTTCGGGAAAACCGTCATTGGGGCCTATCTTATTGCTGCCATCGGTCTTCCAACGCTTGTCATCGTTCCCAAGACTGCGCTCATTGCCCAATGGAAATCCCAGCTCGAACGGTTTATCGACATTACGGATAACAGAAAGCCAGTTCGAACCCCAAAAGGACGAATCAGTAAAAGGCAGCCTCCGCTCATTGGCCAAATCGGAGGAGGCAAAACCACCATAAGCCATCTCATCGACATTGCTTCATTCCAGTCTCTGTCCAGCAAGGACCCCCAGACCGGAGAACCAATAGCCAAGGAGTTCGTTCGTGATTACGGCCTCATCATCTGTGATGAATGTCACCATGCAGCCGCACCACAGCTTGAGCTCGTCCTCAAATCCGCTCCAGCCAAATATGTATACGGCCTTTCCGCGACGCCCGAACGCTCGGACGGACTCACGCGAGCACTCTCAATGCTCTGCGGCCCGCTTCGCCATGTCATTGATCCAAAAACGCAAGCAATCCAACAGGGAATTCAGCGCGTTGTTAGGCCGCGTTTTACCGGAGTTCGACTACCCGCCTACGAACCAGGGGCGTCCTTTAATCAAGTTCTCGATCTCCTGTGTGCGCACACAGCGAGAAACGAAGCAATTGTCGACGATGCCCTCGAGACCGCGTCAAACGGTCGACATCCGCTTGTGCTATCCAAAAGGAAAAAACATGCCGAAGAGCTATGTAGGCTGCTTCAAAGCCGCGGACACGAACCTATACTCTTAACCGGAGAAATCGACGCCAAAGAAAGAAAGGCAATACTGAACAGCCTTCCCGGCTTCGAGCATGAGCATCGAATTATCATCGCAACCGAAGGCCTTCTGGGCGAGGGTTTCGACCTGTCTTACCTTGACACTCTGCTCATTGCCACACCGATATCTTGGGACGGCAGCATAACGCAGCAGGCAGGCAGGCTACATAGAAGTCACGAGGGCAAGCAGCGGGTTGAGATATTCGACTATGTTGATTTGTCGATACCCATGCTCGCGCACATGTACCAGAAGAGACTCAAGACCTACGCCAAGCTGGGGTATGAAGTCTTTGCAGCAAATGACAACAAACGGGCCGATCAAAACATCCTCGTTAGGCCGGCAAGGGCCGTGGAGGCCTTAGCGGATGACATCGAGCGCGCAACGAAAAGCATTTTTATTGCCGCGCCCTACGCATCCGCTGCATGCCTCGCAAAGCTCGCTGCCGTACTCACAGGCGCCGCCGCCCGTGGGATTGCCCTTGAGATTTCAATTGCCTCGACTCCGCACAATGACGTGAAAGCGATTTTTACCGAGATGAACGTCGACTATTCCATCAAAGCCGAAGGGCGCCTGCGCGCGTCAGTAATTGACGAGGAAACCGTCTGGTACGGAACTATCCCGTTACTGGCCTTTCCTAAGAAAGAGGACTGCAGCATCCGTTTCAAAAGCAGCGAAGTTGCAGCCGAGCTTTTAAGCGAAATCCAGCGAAGAGGAGAACTGGAGGTCGCAGCCACGAACGGGACGTCTCCAACAGTTACGGTGGAATAGGGGCTGTTTTAGCCAATCGGCCGCGAATCAATCCCTATTTCCCCGCGAAACATAAGCGAGCAATCAGCCCTGCGGGCCCTGAAATAACTCCTCATGCGAGCCCATTCTCACCAGTCGGATCACAGGATTAGTCTTATGCGGCAAGTACAGAACGACCACATCGACCAAGCCATCGGATAGATGGAAATCGATGTGGCCGTTGTAGTTGCCGCCCGGGTTTGAAAGCTCGTGGGCACCATATTCCGCGGGAAGCGAGCCGTGAGCCGCAAGCTCTGCGACCGCCGCCTTAAACTCGGTTTTTAGCTGCGGATGGATGCGCATCGCCCGTTTGTAATCCGCCTTAAACTGAGCCTCGACCTTAATCTCAAACATCGCTAGTCCTCATCGAGGAATGATATAAGCTCATCAGCGTTATTGAATGACGGGCTGTCGTCCGGCAGAATCCCCAACTCATGAGCTTCGGCGATCACCATGGCACGCCTCGTTGCCTCGTTGGGCACCTCCGCCCTTCCTACGATCTCAAAAG
This sequence comes from uncultured Collinsella sp., assembly GCA_958447915.1. Taxonomy (GTDB): domain Bacteria; phylum Actinomycetota; class Coriobacteriia; order Coriobacteriales; family Coriobacteriaceae; genus Collinsella. The sequence goes on from CAUDCB010000030.1 coordinate 4,606, forward strand.
GAATCTTTCGTTGATTTACCAGCTGCCGAACAGCAAGGTTGAGATACGAATTGAGACTCAGACCAACCGTATCCAAAAACTCAGTCGCCTGTTCCTTGAGCCCCTCTTCGATGCGAACCGTCGTAGGCTTAACCGTTGCAGTAGACATACGCGACCTCCTCGCCTCGTCTTTTGCATCAGTATACCCAGTTTAGATGGCATACTGATGTTAAATAGCATCAGTATGCCGTTCACATTACTATAACAACAGTCACAGCACCCTACATCAGCCCGCTCAGGGCAATGTCGACGGCCTCGTTGAGGTCGTCGGTGATGTGCACAAGCTCCGGATCGAGCGGGCTAATCATATCGGCATCCATCACCGGGCCGTTGAGCCAGTCGAACAGACCCTGCCAGTACTCGGTGCCCACCAGCACGAGCGGCATGCGCTTTACCTTGTGCGTCTGCACCAGCGTGAGCACCTCGAACATCTCGTCGAGCGTGCCAAACCCGCCGGGAAACACAATAGCGCCCGAGCTGTATTTGACGAACATAGTCTTGCGCACAAAGAAGTAACGGAAGTCCATGCCAAGGTTCACGTATTTGTTGAGCCCGTGCTCGTGCGGAAGCTCGATACCCAAGCCGACCGACTTGCCGTTGACACTCGCCGCTCCCCTGTTGGCCGCCTCCATGACGCCGGGACCGCCGCCGGTGATAACCGCCACGCCGCGCTGGGCGATCTTGCGACCGACCGTGCGCGCCGCCTTGTAGAGCGGATCGGTCTTGGGCGTGCGGGCGCTGCCGAAGATGGTCGCTGCAGGACCAAGCTCGGCAAGCGCGCCAAAACCATCGACAAACTCTGCCTGAATGCGCAGCACGCGCCACGGATCGGCATGCAGCCAGTCGGTCGACTCCTCGGGCGCCAGCAAGTTGGCATAGGTGTTGTCCTTAGGAATCATGGGGCCGCGCATGACCACGGGGCCGCGGCGGTACGTCTCGTCGTAGGCAGGCTCGCCCTCGACGTTTTCATTCTTAATCATGGGTACTCCTATCGAGAAAAAGAAAAACGGGCGGGGTCGACGCCATGCGCCAAACACCCGCCCGAACATCAACTATTCGGTATGGTACCCACGATGCATCAAGTGCTTGCAAGCTATCGGTCATCGGTCGCGCAGACGGTGTTAGCGAACGTGATGACCGGCCGGCGCTCGTCCCTTGCCGTTGCCCGCGCTTTGCAAGCGCCCGCGCCGCTCTTAGTAGTCCACCGCCGCAGGGCTGTTCATCCAGTCGCTCACAAACGCGCCGTAGCGGCCCTCGATAATGGCCTGACGGGCACGCTGCATAAGGTTGAGCAGGTAGTAGATGTTGTGCATCGACAGCAGAATACCGCCGAGCATCTCCTTCTGCGTGACCATGTGACGGATGAGCGCGCGGCTGTAGCCGCCCGTGCACACCGGGCAGGTGCAGGTGGGGTCGATGGGGCCGTCGTCGTGCGCAAAGCGCGCGTTGCGGAAGTTGAGGCGACCCTCGCTCGAAAACGCGGTACCCATGCGGCCAGTGCGCGTCGGCAGCACGCAGTCGAACATGTCGATGCCCACGCCAACGCCGCGCACGAGCGTGGTAGGGTTGCCGACGCCCATGAGGTAGCGCGGCTTGTGCTTAGGCATGTACTCGGAAACCAGCGGCGCCAGCGTCTCGAACATGGTCTCATGGTCCTCGCCTACCGAGTAGCCGCCGATGCCGTAGCCGGGGAAGTCGCCGCACTCCTCCAGGTGGCGCAGCGATCGCAGGCGCAGATCCAGATGCATGCCACCCTGAACGATGCCAAAAAGTGCCTGGTCATCACGGGCATGAGCCTTGTAGCAGCGCTCGGCCCACATACTCGACAGCTCCACGGCGCGCTCGACATAGGCACGCGTGGCAGGATAGCCGGGGCATTGGTCGAGCTGCATGCAGATATCGGAGCCGAGCTTCATGGCGATTTCCATGTTGTCCTCGGGTGTCCAGAACACGTGGCGGCCGTCGTAATCGTTGACGATAAAGCGCACGCCCTCGTCGGTGAGCTTGACGGCGTCGTTGTGGCTGAAGACCTGGAAACCGCCCGAGTCGGTGAGGATGGGGCCGTGCCAGTTCATGAACTTGTGCAGTCCGCCCAGCTCGGCGATGGTGTCCTCGCCGGGACGCATGGACAGGTGATAGGTATTGGCAAGCACGATCTGGGCACCGAGCTGCTTGACGGTCTCGGTGGGAATACCCTTGACGTTTGCCTTGGTGCCCACGGGCATAAAGATCGGCGTCTCGATGTCGCCGTGCGGGGTATGCAGCACGCCGGCGCGCGCGTGCGTGGTCGGGTCCTCGGCGATAAGGTCGAATTTAAAGAGGCTCTGGTCCATAAACTGGAACTCCTTGGTTGCGGTTCATACGCAGACCATTATACGAGCAACCATCGAACCGCACCGACTCGACAGAAACTGGCGCATTAAACGACTAGTCGTTGGGGACAGTCTTCGCAGCCATCTTGCAAAGGAGTGTCCCAATCTGCCGGCACTCAGGGACTGTCCCCAAGTGCCGACAAGAGTGTCCCTTTCGACTAGTCATTTAAGAACATCCCCAACGACTACCCATGAGAGGCCTTCTGTCAACAACACAAACGCCGATGCTATGGCACCGACAGCGAAAACCCGCCAGAGCGAGCAAGGTGCCTTGAAACAAGGCGGCATTGATCTTTTGATCATGCCGCCGAAGTTGAAAGGCAGATTGCCGCTCTGGCGGGTTTGCAGCGTCAACTGGTTACGCGGTTCGTAGAACCGCGTAACTGTTAGGGCCGCTGGCCCATGCCGCCCTCGAGGGTGACAGTCTCGCCGTTCATATACTTAAAGTCGGGGCCGCAGAGCTGAACGACCACGCGGCCGATCTCCTTCTCGACGTCGCCGTAGTGGCCCGCCGGCGGCATGTGGACGTTGGCCTTGAACGCCTCGGGATAGGCATCCTGGAAGTTCTCGAGCGCAGCGGTCCAAGCAAGCGGACAAACGATATTGACGTTGATGCCGTCCTTGCCCCACTCGTTGGCGGCAACGCGAGTCAGGCCGCGGATGCCCTCCTTGGCGGCAGCATAGCTGCACTGGCCGTAGTTGCCAAACAGGCCGGCGCCCGAAGCAAAGTTGACCACGGAGCCCTTGGTCTCTTTCAGGTGCGGATAGGCCTTCTGCATGTACAGGTAGGTAGCATACAGACCGGAGTAAATGGCCAGGTTAAACTGATCCATGGTGTGATCGGCAATGGTCACGCCCGAGGCGCTGGCCTGAGCGTTGTTGACGACGGCGTCGATACGACCGAACTCCTCAATCGCCTTGTCGATAACGTTCTGCACGACGGCCTCGTTGTCCTGGCCGGCGGAGACATCGGCCTGAACAGGAAGAACCTTGACGCCGTACTCAGCCTCGAGAGACTCCTTGGCGGCCTCGAGCTTGGCGACGTTGCGGCCAGTGATGACGAGGTTCGCGCCCTCCTTGGCAAAAGCGATATCGATGCCGTAACCGATGGAGCCAGCGGAGCCGTCCTTGAGCGTGGCCTTGCCGCCGCCGGTGACGATCACGGTCTTACCAGTGAAAAGTCCCATACAAAGTCCTTTCAAATCGCGACGGGCCCGCCCGTCGACTGCGCGCATCCAACTTCACGCGCCAAAAGCTGACATGCAACTTTAGCGGGTTCAAGTGAAAAATAAAGCCCATGGCAGGCGAACGGTGCAACGTCTTTCGGCGAAGGGAATGTCAAGTAAAAATTGGATAGAGCGACCGAGTTTTTGTTAACGCAACGAGTCATCGAACACGTTTTGAAACTTTGCTGCGGGGCGCGGGATGTCGGCGCGAGACTTTATCATAGGGTGACGAACAACGATGAGGAGCACATGCCTATGACAGACGAGCTGGACCCCCAGACTCAACAGCATATTGATAATTCCGCAGACACCATTGACGACTGCGATACTTCCACCAGAAGCGATGGCGGCATTGATGCCGCTGTCGAGGAGGCTCCTGCCGCCGCAGACGAGGCCGCAGACGCAAATGTCGCCGCAGAGCAAGACAAAGAAGAGCAGCTAGAGCAGCCGGACCCGAGCGATACTGAGCCCAAGGCTGAGAACGCTCCGCAAGCAGCAGGCCCCATCGAGGTGTCTTCGGAAGAAGAGCTCGACGCCGTCATGGACTCCATGATGGATGCCGTCAAAGCGATGAAGGACGCTGTCGCCGATGCCGATGTCGACGCCGAGGAAGAGGAAGCCGCCGAGGCCGCCTCGACGTTTGTGCCCGGCGAGACCCCGGTTGCCGACCAGGGCAGCACCATGCCCTCGTTCCTGCAACTCGAGCACCCCACGATCGGCACCGACGCGGTCGACCCGCACGCAGCGGGCTTTTCCGTGATCGAAGGCGGCACCGGCAATATCGCCGCGCCGCAGACTGCCGATACGAATGCCGCCGAGGCCGCGCACCCGACCACCTCGCATGCCCCCGCCACGAGCCGCGACCTGGGGAGCGCCGTCTCAAACACCGCTAACGCCGTGGGCACTTTTATCGCCCAGGGCGCGTCGGCCATGCGCGAGATGAACGCCGCAAAGAAGGCACTCGCCGATGCCCGCGCCCACCTGTCCGAGCTTGAGCAGCGCATCGCCGACCAGGCAGAGGAGCTCGAGACGCGCCAGGACATCGCAGGCCGCTACGATCAGATCATCGCCGACCAGCGCCAGGCAATCGCCACGGCACAAAAGACCGCTGCGGCAGCTGAAATTAACCGTGATGCCCATGCCGCCAAAGCGACGGAGCTCAAGGGCCAGCTCGAGCAAATGAAAGCAGAGGACGATGCGACCGAACTCCGCCTGAAGGCTGCACTCGACGCCGCGGAAGCCCGCGAGGCGAGTTCACGCGAGACCGGCAACCGCCTGGTTCGTCGACTCGAAGATTCCAAGCGCATCCGCGACAAAGTGAAGGCTGAGCGCGATACCGATGTCGCCGCCGCACGACAAACTGCCGATGCTACGCGCGCACAGCTCGAGACCTTGCGTCGCGAGTATGCCGAACTGCAGCGCAACCCTTCGGCAAATCCCGCCAATTACACCGTGCGCACCAGCGAGCTGTCTATGCAAATCTCCGACGCTGCCGACGCCCTCCGCAAGGCCGAGGAAGACATTCCGCGCGTGACCGCCGATCTTGAGCATTCACTTGCCGCCGCCGAGCAGGCCGTCGAGCAGGCACAGGCTCCCATCGCCGACGCTAAACGCGCGCACCAGGCCGTAACGGCCGAGGCAGATGCCGCGCGCGACGAGCTGCAGTCCGCAAAAACTGCCGCCGCGACGCGTCAGCGCGAGCTGCGCGAAAAGATCACCGCGCAGGACAAGGCACGCCGCGAGCAAGAGCAGGCCATCGCAAACGCCCGGGCAGATGCCGCGCATGCGCAGTCGATTATCGAGCAGGCGACCGAGGTGCATGACCATCCCGAAATCACCGAATCGCTCGCCGGGTCCTTGGCACGCGACAAGGCCGAGCATACCGAGACCGAGCGCGAAGTTGCCCAACTCGAGGCCGCCGAAGACGACGTGCGCAAGCGTACCCGCGACTCACGCGTCAAATTCACCGGAGCCATCGTCTGCATCATCGCCGCAATCCTGGTGATCATCGCAATCTGGCTGTTTGCGAGCAAGTAAACCAGTTGGCAAAAAACGCCCCAACGCAGTTGCGGTGAGATAGTTCCTGTTTAGCCCTCAAAAAGGCCAATTCAAGAACTATCTCACCGCAACTTTTTAACTGGTGCAAAGGGGTCAGGCTACTTTGCACCAACTTGGTGCATATAAACCAGTCCCCATTGCGCCAACAACGTTTGCCCAGATAAAACCTGCCAAAATAAACCTGTCCCTTTTTGGCAGGTTGAACCACGGCAACGCCAATGTTTTGGCGAAGTCAGCGAAAACGCCCCTAAGCGAGCAAGGTGACGTGAAAGAGGAGGGCATTGACCTTCTGGTCATGCCCGACGATTGAACGTCAGATTGCCGCTTAGGGGCGTTTGCAGCGTCGACCGGTTACGGCGTTTGGAAAACGCCGTAACCTACTGAATGAGCATGGCGTCGCCAAAGCTGAAGAAGCGGTAGCGCTCCTCGATGGCGGCGGCGTAGGCATCCATGATCTGGTCGCGGGTGGCCAGCGCGCTCACGAGCATCATGAGCGTAGAGCGCGGCACGTGGAAGTTCGTGATCAGCGCGTCGACCACGTGATAGGTCGAGCCAGGCATGAGGTAGAGCTGCGTCGTCGCGTTCTCGCGCACCACGATGTCGCCGCGGCCGAGCGTGTCGGCGCCGTCCTCGCGGCCTTCAAAATAGCGCGCTGTCACGGCCGGATCGGACACCGGCGCCCCAGCGTCAAACGCGCTCTCGAGCGAGCGTACTGCGGTGGTACCAACGGCGATCACGCGGTGCCCCTCGGCCTTAGCCTTATGCACGGCGTCGACAACCTCCTGCGACACGTGGTAACGCTCGGTGTGCATGACGTGCTGCGTGGGGTCGTCCTCCTCCACCAGACGGAAGGTATCAATACCCACCTCGAGCTCGACGGCGGCAAACTTCGCGCCCTTGGCCTCGATAGCCGCCATGAGCTCGGGCGTGAAGTGCAGACCCGCCGTGGGAGCAGCGGCCGAATGCTCCTCCTTCATGGCGTAGACGGTCTGGTACTTCTCGGGGTCGCCCTCGTAATCGGTAATGTAGGGCGGCAGCGGCACGTGGCCGGCAGCATGGATGGCCTCGTCGAGCGTGCGCGGGTCGCCGGCGGCATTGCAACCGGCCGGCTCAAAGCGCACCAGACGGCCACCACGGCTATCGGTGACAAAGTCGATGACCTCGGCCGTCAGCACCACGGGAGCCCCCTCGGGCGCATGGGCGCCACCGGCTCGATACTCAATCTGAGCACCGGGCTTCAGACGCTTGCCCGGCTTGACCAGACACTCCCAAACGTGACCCAGCGGGTCAACATCCTCGCGACGCTTGAGCAGCAGCGTCTCGACCACGCCACCCGAGCCGGCTTTGCGACCGATCAGGCGGGCCGGCATCACGCGCGTCTTGTTGATGACGAGCACATCGCCCGGCTCGATATAGTCGATGATGTCGCGGAAGATGCGGTGCTCGACGGTGCCGCCATGCTCCAGCGGCGTTCCTGCCTGGGAGCCTTTGCGATCCACCACCAGCAGGCGGCAGGAGTCACGCGGCTCGGCAGGAGCCTGAGCGATGAGCTCTTCAGGCAGGTTATAGTCAAAATCATCGGTACGCATAGACACGTCGGATTCTCCTTATATAGTTAAAGTCCGCTCTACATCCTAGCAGGCTGACGTCCCAAATGAACTACTTTTTGGAGGCTTTGCGCTCGTCACGGATGCGGGCGCGGTCCATGGCCGCCTCGACGGCCGAGAATCGGCAGCCGCAATAATTCTGCCGATACATGCCCAGCTCGCGCGAACGACGCGTGGCCTCGGGGTAATACGGGCGAAAATCGCGAATCACCGGGGTGAACCCATGTGCCGCCGCCAAGCGCTCAAGCACGTCATTGCAGGTATTGAACAGCTGATACGGCGAGACGGCGAGCGTCGTGCCCACAAACTCAAACCCGCGCTCCTGGGCCACGCGGCACGCCTCGGCCAAGCGCAAGGCGTAGCACGCGCGACAGCGACGGGGTCGATCGGCGCCCAGCGGTGCCACACCGGTCTCCCAGCGCTCGCGGTCCTCGCCCGCCTCAATGAGCTCGATGCCGCCGTCGGCACACCACCGGCGCAGCTCGTCCAGGCGGCGCTGCCATTCATCGCGCGGCTGAATATTGGGGTTGGTCCAGCAAATTGTGGGTTCAAACCCCTCCTCGCGCAGCAGGCGGACCGGCTCAAGCGAGCACGGCGCACAGCAGGCGTGCAGCAGCAACGGCTTCATCAGCATCTCCTCCCCTGCAATGATTTTTTAATCCCCGTCCCAGAAAAATCATCCAAAAAGACTACCTTGCGAAAAAGCGCACGCCAAAGGATGTGTCCTCACAGGCGACAATGCGGCGGTCGCGCAGGATGGTCCGCACGTAATACCAGTCGCCCACACAGCCCGACAGGTGCAGACCAGCTGCCAAGTAGCACAGCAGCGGATAACCCGAGCATGCAAACCCCAAGGCAAACGCCGCCGTCAAAACAACCGTCGGCGCCAGGCAAATGAGCATGTACCGCCGGCGCGAATACACAACGCCCTCGGCGCAGGCATAAATCATGCAGGTTTCGAGATTTGCCCCAAAGGTCACATGCGCACCGGCGGGCGCAAACAACTTAAAGAACACACCGTGAACCAGCTCGTGCACGACAAACGACGCCGCAGAGACGACCGCCAAGCCGACTATCCAGCCCAAGACCGCCATCCAGCCGCCCGCGTCGTCCGCATCCAGGTCCGCGGGCCCGCCCAGCAGCATAAACACCGGCACCAGGCACACGGCAAACACCACAAGCACGGCCATCCCCCACACGAAGCAAGCGTGCAGAAAATCCTCGTCTTCAAACGCATGTATGTTGGAAATCTCATTCATAGCATCTTAGGATAGCGCCCCCGTCACGCACCCGCCCGCATGTGCGATAATGTCGAACGATATGCACGAATTGACCACCGCGTCGCCAGGCCTTGCGCCCGGACGCGCTCTCACCATATGCGAAGGAGTCCCATGGCATCCAAATACTCCATGAACGACCGTCCCAGCTGGCCTCGCCGCGCCATCGTTACCGCCGGCGAGCCCTACGGCAACAAGGGCCTTCACTTTGGCCACGTTGGCGGCGTCTTTGTCCCGGCCGACTTCTTCGCCCGCTTCCTGCGCGACCGTCTGGGCCGCGAGAACGTCATCTTCACCTCGGGCACTGACTGCTACGGCTCGCCCATCATGGAGAGCTACCGCAAGCTCAAGGAGAACGAGGACTACGACAAGTCCATTAGCGAGTACGTCGAGTCCAACCACTCCCGCCAGGCCGCGACCCTCAACAACTACAACATCAGCTGCGATATCTACGGCGGCTCGGGCCTTGAGCCGGCTGCGCAGATTCACAACGAGGTTACCGCCGAGATTATCGAGCGCCTGCACGAGCAGGGCACCATCTCCAAGCGCTCCACGCTGCAGTTCTACGACGCCAAGGCCGGCACATTCCTCAACGGCCGCCAGGTGATTGGCCGCTGCCCCATCCAGGGCTGCAAGTCCGAGAAGGCGTACGCCGACGAGTGCGACTTGGGTCACCAGTTTGAGCCCGAGGAGCTTATCGCACCCAAGAGCCAGCTCACCGGCGAGGTGCCCGAGCTGCGCCCGGTCGACAACCTCTACTTCGACCTGCCGGCCTACCTCGACTTTATGAAGACCTACACCGCCAAGCTCGCCCAGAACCCGCAGGTTCGCTCCGTGGTCTCCAAGACCATGGAGGAGTGGCTGCTGCCGGCTCAGCTCTACATCCAGAATAAGTTCCGCGAGGCCTTCGATGCCGTCGAGGACCAGCTCCCCGAACACACCGTGCTGGAGCCCGAGGGCAACAAGAGCAGCTTTACCGTCACCTTCCCCAGCTGGAAAGAGCGCGACGACGCCCACGCGGTGCTCGCCAACGGCGGCGTGCGCTTCCGCAGCGGCAAGGCGCTCGTGCCCTTCCGCATCACCGGCAACATCGACTGGGGCGTTCCGGTGCCCGAGGTCGACGGCGTGACCGACGTCACCTGCTGGTGCTGGCCCGAGAGCCTGTGGGCGCCCATCAGCTACACCCGCACCGTACTCGCCCGCGACGCCCGTGCCGCCGGCGTGACCGAGGGCGTCGCCGCCCAGGATGCCGCCCTCATGGGCGAGCCCGCCGCCGATTCCACGCAGGTCCCCGCGCCCACCTACCAGCACAGCTCGCTCGACTGGCGCGACTGGTGGTGCTCTGACGACGCGCAGATCTATCAGTTCATCGGTCAGGACAACATCTATTTCTACTGCATCGCGCAAACCGCCATGTGGGAGGCCCTGGGCTGGGACCTTACGCAGAGCACCGTCAGCGCCTGCTATCACCTGCTCTACATGGGCAAAAAGGCGAGCTCGTCCTCGCAGACGCCTCCCCCGCCGGCAGACGACCTGCTCAACCACTACACCTGCGAGCAGATGCGTGCGCATTGGCTGTCGCTCGGCCTGTCCGAGAAGCCGGTGAGCTTTAGTCCCAAGGCATACGACACGCGCGTGACCGGCAAGGACAAGGACGGCAACGAGGTGCGTGCCTGCGACGACAAGCGCGTCATCGATCCGGCCCTTAAGGAGAGCGCGCTGCTGACCGGCGTCTTCAACCGCCTGGCCCGCAGCTGCTTCTACGGCGTCGCCATCAAGGAGGGCGACGAGAGCCCCTATCGCAACGGCTGCATCCCCGCCGGTGCCGCCTCCGCCGCCGTGGTCGAGGCTGCCGAGCAGGCCGCTCTCGCCTTTGAGCAGGCCATGTACAAGTTCGAGACGCACCGCGCGCTTGCCGTGTGCGACGACTACCTGCGTGCCGCCAACAAGCGCTGGAGCGACGCCTCCAAGGCCGCCAACAAGCTCGAGGGCGAACCAGCCAACGCCGCCATGAAGCAGGCCCTCGTCGACGCCTTTACCGAGCTGCGTGTGGCGACCGTGCTCATGCACGGCATTGTCCCGGCCGGCTGCGAGCTCATCTGCGAGTACTTCGACGTCGATCCGGTCGCCTTCTTTAGTTGGGATAACATCTTTGCCTCCACGGACGAGTTTGTGGAGAGCCTGGGCGAGAAGCCCGGCGAGCACCGCGTGAAGCCGCTGCCCCCGCGCTTCGACTTCTTCAGCAAGCACGAGAGCCAGTACTAAAGCACGCCAGCAGCGGCGTGCCCGGAAAGTAGTCTATTTGGGACGGGAAGGAAAGACGGATGTCCAAGCCGCGTCGTCGTAAGCAGAAAAAGCAGGTCAAGGCCGAGCTCAAGCTTAGGCAGTTTGCCGCTACCGAGCTTTCCGACCAGCTTGCCGCCCAACACTCCGCCGCCGACC
>CAUDCB010000031.1 GCA_958447915.1 uncultured Collinsella sp.
TCGACACCGCCGAGTTCGCGATCCCCGGCCTTGACGACGAGTTCCGCGTCATCGTGTCTCCGTGGATCCTCTCCTCGCTGATCACCGATCGCCTTGCCGCTTACTACGAGACGGTCACCAAGCACAACCTCAACTACCGTCGCTACTATCACCAGTTCGACTACTAAGAGCAAATAACGTTTGTGTAATTGGGCCTCGCTCCTATATGGAACGGGGCCTCGCTTGGGTTGGAGAGTAATTATGAGCTATCCCCAGCTTGCCGTCATGAATATCAGCCATCGTTATTTTGACCTTGAGGAGTTCTTTTCTTCGGCGTCGGCTTCGGGCTACACGTGTTGCGAGCTTTGGACCGGGGCGATGCATCTGTATGTCGATTGCCATGGATACGATTCGCTCGAGCAGGTGCGGGAGCTATCACAGCGGTATGGGGTTCGGATTGTGGGGCTTTGTCCCGAACAGAACAATCCCAAGCCGTGGAATATCGCGGCGCGCGGGAATGAGGCGCGCGCTCGCACGCTCGCGTACTTTAAGAACGTTGTGGATATCGCGGCGGAACTTGGAGCCGAGCAGGTCATGGTCTCGAGCGGCTGGGCATTTTTGAACGAGCCGATCGAGGACGCGTGGGGTCGCAGCGCCTCGATGCTGCGTGCGATTGCCGAGCATGCGGGAGAGCGCGGCGTGCGACTGGTGCTCGAGGCCCTACAGCCGGTTGAGTCGATGATCGTGAACTCGGCGGCCGATACGAAGCGCATGATCGAGGCAGTTGATCATCCGGCACTTAAGGCGTGTCTGGATTTGGGCGCTATGGCGGTGGCGGGGGATACCATCGACGATTATTTCGATCTGCTTGGCGATGATGTCGCCCACGTGCATTTTGTCGATGTTGCGGCAGATGGCACGACGCATCTTGCCTGGGGTGACGGCGACCGCAATATGCGCGCCGACCTGGATAGGCTGGTGGCGCGCGGCTATCGCGGAGTTGTTTCGGCCGAGACCTATGACTGGCGCTATTTTGCCGACCCCGCAGCTGCCGATGCGCAGGTAATGGCAGAGTATCGTCGTGCGATTGACGTCTAGGTGGGGTTGGGTTGCGACAATCCGCTCCTATGTTTCCAAATGAATACGGTGTGAGCCGAGGAGGACGATTCTCCCCGCAAACACTCTAGTATGCTAAAGTACCCAGAAGACCGGCGGAGCTATGCCGGTCTTTCGTTCTATATGAAACACAGCATGAGGAGGCTCACCAGATGACGGCCACACCGTGGGGATTCCGGGACATATTGCCCGAGGAGGCTCAGGCGCGCGAGGAGATCGCGCTGACGGTGAAGGGCTGCTTTAGGGAGCATCATTACCTGCCGGTCGAGACGCCGCTACTCGAGGACAAGGGTTCGCTCGAGGAAGGCGGCCGCATTGCGGATACGCCGTTTAAGCTCTTTGATGACGACGGTCGCCTGCTGGTGGTCCGTCCCGACAACACGCTGCCGATCGTTCGCCTGGTTTCGACTCGCATGCGCGCGGCCGACCTGCCCCTGCGCCTTCGCTACGAGGCGCCGGTGGTTCGCGAGTGCCAGCGCAATGCCGGCGGCTCGCGCCAGTTTACACAGCTGGGCTTTGAGCTTATCGGCGCGGGCGATACCGCGGGCGATGTCGAGATCGTCTCGCTCGTGGCCGAGGCCGTGCGCAAGCTGGCGCTGCCCGATGCGCGCATTATCGCAGGTAGCGTGCGTCCGTTTAAGGAGCTGCTCGCGGCGTGCGAGGATTGCGAGCTGGCCGCCGAGGCCCTGCGCTGTGTGCACGCCAACGACTTTGTGGGGCTCGATGCCCGCGTGACGGCAAGCGCCGAGTCCGATGCCGTCAAGGCCGCCATTAGCGAGCTGCCGCGCCTACACGGCGGAGCCGAGGTGCTTGACCGCGTGGACGCGCTGCTGGAGACCGCCGGTATCGTCGCGCCGCTGACGCGCGAGCTGCGTGCCCTGGTCGAGGGCCTGGCTCCCGAGGACGCCCAGGTGCTGTCCTTCGACTTCTCCATAATGAACTCGTTTGATTACTATACGGGCCTGGTCTTTAAGGCCTATGCCGGCGGCCTGCCCGATCCGGTCGGTTCGGGCGGACGCTACGACTCCATCTTTACCGGTGCATTTGGCGACGGCATCGAGGTGCCGGCGGCGGGCTTCGCCTTTTCGCTCGAGCGCCTGGAGGCCGCGCACACCTCGGCCGAGGATGCCGCTTCCGATGGCGACCACGCCGCGGGCCGTGGTGCCGAGGGCCCGCTGCGCATCGCCGTGCCCAAGGGCTCGCTTAAGGCCGACACGCTCGACGTGCTCGAGGCCGCGGGCCTGGACGTCTCTGAGTTGCGTGACCCCGGCCGTCACCTGATTGTGCGCGGCCGCGATACGCGTGCCGGCGAGGGCGCGGTCGGCGATATCGAGTTTGTCATCGTGCGTCCCAGCGATGCGCCTGCCTTTGTGGGCTGCGGCGGCGCCGATTGCGGCATCTGCGGTTGGGACTCGCTCATCGAGGCGGACCTCAACCTGCTGCAGCTGGTCGATTTGGGCTACGGCCTGTGCACCTTTATCGAGGCGGAGCCCGCGTGGCGCGCCGGTCAGGCCGAGCGCAACTATGCCCGCCGCGGTTCGCTTCGCGTGGCAACCAAGTACCCGCGCATCGCGAGTGCCTGGTATGCCGAGCGCGGCGTGAATGTCGACATCGTTTCGCTGCACGGTAACATCGAGCTGGGCCCCATCGTCGGCATGACCGATCGCATCGTGGATATTACCGCCACGGGCGCCACGCTGCGCGATAACGACCTCGTTATTACTGGTCGCATTATGGACTGCACGGCCCGCTTCTTTGTCAATCCGGGTGCCGCACGTCTGGATCCGCGCGTACGCAATCTGGCAGATCGCTTGGCGGCAGCCGTGAAGGACAAGCATTTTGAGCCCGTTGCGGGCTCGGCACAATAGCGCGAGCACGCACGGGCGCCCCAACGTCCGGGCGGCGGGCCGACTGACGCCGCCGCCCGGTCTCTCGTTTTTCGAACAAAAACCTCGACCGATAGGGGATACCGATATGAAGACTATCAAGCTTGCTCCCGGTGAGCGCCTCGTTACCAACCAGCTCAACCGCAAGGGCGTGCTGCCGCAAAACATCGTCGACGCCGCTCGCGATATCGTGGCCAACGTGCGTGCCAACGGCGATGCCGCGGTGCGCGATTACTGCCAGCGTTTTGACGGTGTTGAGCTGCAGAGCTTCCGTCTCCCGCAGGAGCAGATCGATGCCGCGCTCGAAGATCTCGATCCGGCCTTTGTCGCCGCGCTCGAAAAGGCTGCGCGCCAGATTCGCGAGTTCCACCAGCGCGAGGTCGAGCAGAGCTGGTTTACCACGCGCCCGGATGGCACGATGCTCGGCGTTAAGGTGACCCCGCTCGCTGCGGCCGGCATCTACGTGCCGGGCGGTCGCGCGCAGTACCCTTCCACCGTGCTCATGAACGCCATTCCCGCCAAAGTGGCCGGCGTCAAGCGCGTGGTCATGGTGACCCCGCCGCAAAAGGACGGCCTGATCAGCCCCTACACGCTTGCCGCGGCCAAGCTCGGCGGCGTGGACGAGATCTATATGGTGGGCGGCGCTCAGGCCGTGGCCGCGCTGGCGTACGGTACCGAGACCATTCCGCGTGTCGACAAGATTACCGGCCCGGGCAACGCCTTTGTTGCCGCTGCCAAGCAGATTGTCTCGGGTGACGTGGGCATCGACATGGTCGCCGGTCCCTCCGAGGTCTGCGTGTTGGCCGATGCCACGGCCAAACCCATGGTGGTCGCGGCTGACTTGATGGCGCAGGCCGAGCACGATCCGCTGGCTGCCTGCTACCTGGTGACCTGCGACGAGCAGTTTGCGCGCGAGGTCGAGGCGGGTATCGACATCCTGGTGGCGCAGTCCCCACGCGCCGAGATCACGCGCGCCTCGCTCGACAACGAGGGTACCATCGTGGTGGCCGCCGACATGGCTGCCGCCGTCGAGGCCGTGAACACCGTGGTGCCCGAGCACCTTGAGCTGCACTGCAAGGATGCGATGGGCCTGCTCGGCGGCATTCGCAACGCCGGTGCCATCTTTGTGGGCGCTTGGAGCTCCGAGCCGCTCGGCGATTACGTTGCCGGCCCCAACCACACGCTGCCGACCGGCGGCACGGCCATGTTCTCCAACCCGCTTTCGGTCGAAGAATTCGTCAAGCGTTCGAGCGTCATTTGCTATACGCCCGAGGGCCTGCTCTCCGACGCTCCCGCCACGCAGCGTCTGGCCGAGGCCGAGGGCCTGTGGGCGCACGCGCTTTCGGCCGCACTGCGTCGCCGCGTGTTGGAGCAGGGCGAGGATGCCGTGAGCGCCGAGTCGCTCGCCGCGGCCGACCTGACCAAGGTTGCCTGGCCGGGCGACGCCGTGGCGACGGTTGCCGAGGGTGTGGACCTGGTGGCTGCGGGCGCGGATGGCGCTGGCCCGACCGGCAAGGAGGCCTAATATGGCCGAGCTGACGTCTCGTATGAAGGAGCTCGTCCAGCCTTACCTGGCCGGTATTGAGCCCTACGACCCTAACTTTACGCCCACGCGCATCAACCTTTCGGCCAACGAGAACACCTATCCCGTGCCGGCTGGCGTGCGCGAGGCGGTCGACGCCGCCCTGGTTGCCACGCCGCTCAACCGCTATCCCGATCCCATGTCCAACGACCTGCGCGACGAGCTTGCTTCCTGGCATGGCGTGACGCGCGAGAGCATCTGCGTGGGAAACGGCGGCGACGAGCTGCTCTATAACTATCTGCTGGCGTTTGGTGGCGCGGGGAGGACCCTGCTCAACTGCCCGCCGTGCTTTAGCGAGTATGCGTTCTTTGCGTCTCTGTGCCAGACCGAGGTGCGCGACGTGTGGCGCGACCCGGCGACCTTTGAGCTCGACCAGGCAGCAGTGCTTGCGGCGGCACCCGAGTGCAACCTGGCCATCGTGACCTCGCCCAATAACCCCACGGGCGACGTGGCACCGCTCGACTTTGTCGCGGCGCTGTGCGATGCGTGCCCCGGCATGGTCATGGTCGACGAGGCCTACGTTGAGTTTGCCGACGATTCGTTTGGCGCGGCCACCACGGCGCAAGGCCTTATCGCCGAGCATCCCAACCTGGTGATTCTACATACGCTGTCCAAGGCGTTTGGCGCCGCCGGCACGCGTCTGGGTTACGTGATCGCGGCACCCGAGGTCGTCGACGTGTTCGCGGCGATTCGCCAGATCTATTCGGTCAACGTGCTGAGCCAGGCCGCCGCGCTTGCCTGCGTGCGTGCCCGTGATGCCTACACGCCCGTGGTGGCGCAGGTCGCATCCGAGCGCGAGCGCGAGCTGTGCGCCCTGCGCGCAATGGCTGCCGAGGGCATGCCCGTGGAGGCATGGTCGAGCGCGGCGAACTTTGTGCTCGTGCGCACGCCGCGCGCCACGCGCGTGCGCGAGCGCCTGCGCGACGAGTATTCGATTTTGGTGCGCGACTTTAGCTATGCGCCGGGCCTTGCGGACTGCCTGCGCATTACCGTGGGTACGCCGCGGGAAAACGACGAGGTACTGGTTGCGTTTGCCGCGCTGGTGAAGGAGGAGATGTAGATGGGCCGTTATGCCGAGGTGACCCGCAAGACGGGGGAGACCGACATTGTCGTAAAGCTCGACCTGGACGGATCTGGCGTGTGCGATATCTCGACCGGCGTGCCGTTTTTCGACCACATGCTCAACGCCTTTGGCCGCCATGGTCTGTTCGATCTGACGGTGCACGCGGTGGGCGACGTTGAGGTCGACGCGCACCACACCGTCGAGGACACGGGCATTGTGCTGGGCGAGGCGTTTTGCCACGCGCTGGGCGACAAGGCGGGTATTGCGCGCTTTGCCGACGCGGCGATTGCCATGGACGAGACGCTTGTGATGGCTGCTGTTGATATTTCGGGCCGCGGGCAGGCCTACTGCGAGCTGCCCGTGCCGACCGAGCGCGTGGGCAGCTTCGATACCGAGCTGGCGGTCGAGTTCTTCTACGCCTTCGCGCGCGATGCCAAGCTTACGCTGCACGTTCGCGAGCTGGCGGGCGGTAACTCGCATCACATTATCGAGGCCGCCTTTAAGGCCGTGGGCCGCACGATGCGCCACGCCTGCGAGCTCGATCCCCGCGTGCAGGGCATCCCCAGCACCAAGGGCTTGCTGTAACCGTCACAAGGGTAAAACCACCACGAAGATGCCTGTCCCCTTTGTGGTGGTTTTGGATGATGAGAAGTGGAGGGGTCGCGTGGGCGAACCGAAGATCGTGGTGGTCGACTACCACAAGGGTAACTTGTCGAGCGTCGTGCGCGGGCTTGCGCGCGCCGGTGCCGCCGCCTGCACGTCGGACGATCCGGAGCAGATCCGCAACGCGGACGGCCTGGTCATCCCGGGCGTGGGCGCGTTCTATGACGCGATCGCCTTTATGCGTCAGAGCGGCGAGGCGGACGCAGTACTCGATGCCGTTGCCGCCGGAACTCCGCTGCTCGGCATCTGCCTGGGCCTTCAGCTGTTTTTTGAGCGCGGCAACGAGGGCGTGCCTGCGGACGAGGGCGTGGTCGCCGACGGTAACGCCCCCGAGCAGGCTGACGGCCCCTGGGTCGATGGCCTGGGCATCATGCGCGGCTCGTGCACGCGCCTGGAGTCGAGCCGCCTGAAGGTGCCGCACGTGGGCTGGGACCAGGTGCACATGACGCCCACCGGTGCGGCCGACCCGCTGCTCGCCGGTTTTGCCGAGGGCGCCAACATGTACTTCACCCACAGCTACGCGGTGGCCGACGACGCCGATGCCGCCGATGTGCTGGCGCGCACGCACTATACGCGGAGCTTCCCGTGCATCGTGCGCCATGGCAACGTGTGGGGCTGCCAGTTCCATCCCGAGAAATCCTCCGCGCTGGGTCAGCGCATCCTTAAGAACTTCGTCAACATCGTCGAGGAGGTTGGCCGATGATCCTGTTTCCCGCAATCGATCTGATCGGCGGCAAGGTCGTGCGCCTGGAGCGCGGCGACCGCAGCCGCTGCAAGGTATATTCCGACGACCCCATGGCCGTTGCCCGCTCGTTTGCCGAGCAGGGCGCGAGCTGGGTGCACGTTGTCGACCTGTCCGCTGCCTTTGGCGAGGACGAGGACACGTGCGCTGCCAACTCGGCGGCGATTAAGGCCATCTGCGGCGTCGACGGTCTGTCCGTGGACGTGGGCGGCGGCGTCCGCTCGCTCGCGCGCATCGACGAGCTGGCCGGCTATGGTGCTCGCCGCATTGCGCTGGGCACCGTGCTCGTGACCGAGCCGGGTTTTGCTGAGGTGGCAGCCCAAGGCTTTGGCGAGCTGCTGGTCGCCGATATTGCCGCGCGCGACGGCCAGGTTAAGGTGAACGGCTGGCGCGATGGCGCGGGTGTGGCGCTCGACGATGCCGTGGCGCAGCTCACCGAGCTGGGTTTTAAGCATCTGGTGTACACCGACATCGCGCGTGATGGCATGCAGACGGGCATCGATGTGGCGGCGTATCGCCATGTGGCGCAGGTCGCGGGCTTTCCCGTCGTGGCTTCGGGCGGCATCTCGACGCTCGACGATATCCGCGCGCTGGCCGCGGTGGGTGAGGATGCCATCGAGGGCGCCATTACCGGCCGTGCGCTCTACGAGGGCAACTTTACGCTGGCGCAGGCGTTGGCCGCCGCCCGAGGGGAGGAGTAGCCCATGCTTACCAAACGCGTAATTCCCTGCCTAGACGTCAAGGACGGCCGCGTGGTCAAGGGCGTCAACTTTGTGAGCCTGCGCGATGCCGGCGACCCGGTGGAGCTGGCGCGCGCCTACGACCGCGAGGGCGCAGACGAGGTCGTGTTCCTGGACATCACCGCCACGAGCGACAACCGCGCGACGACCATCGAGATGGCGGCGCACGCGGCCGAAGAGCTCGCTATTCCCTATACCGTGGGCGGCGGTTTTCGCGACCTGCCGGGCATGCGCACCATGGTTGCCGCCGGTGCCGATAAGGTGTCGCTTAACTCTGCCGCCGTGCGCAATCCATCGCTGATTAGCCAGGCTGCCGCGGCATTTGGCAGCCAGGCCGTGGTCGTGGCGGTTGATGCCAAGCGTGTGGGCCTGCCCGGGGAGCCGGGCGCCGATAAGTGGGAGGTCTTTACGGCGGGCGGCCGCAACGCTACGGGTATCGACGCGGTGGCGTGGGCCGAGGAGGCGGTTCGTCGTGGCGCCGGCGAAATCCTACTGACCAGCATGGATCGCGACGGCACCAAGGCCGGCTTCGATTTGGCGCTCACCCGCGCCGTGGCGCGCGCGGTACCAATCCCCGTCATCGCGAGCGGCGGCGTGGGTACGCTCGAGCATTTTGCCGAGGGCGTGATCGAGGGCGAGGCCGACGCCGTGCTGGCAGCAAGCGTCTTTCACTTTGGAACCTTCAGCATTCGCGAAGTCAAAGAGTATATGGCCAGCCAGGGCATCCCTGTCAGATTGGATTTTTAAATGGTGCAAGTGACAACTGCGTCCGAGCTTAAATACGACGCCAACGGGCTGATTCCTTGTGTGGTTCAGCAGTATGACACCGGCGAGGTGCTTATGGTTGCTTGGATGAACGAGGAGTCGGTGGGACTGACGCTCAAGACCGGCACCACGTGGTTTTGGAGCCGCAGCCGCCAGGAGCTCTGGAACAAGGGTGCGACGAGCGGCAACATGCAGGAGGTCAAGGAGATCTGGGCCGACTGCGATAGCGATACGCTGCTGGTCAAGGTCGACTCGCCGGGTCCTGCCTGCCATATCGGCAACCGTACCTGCTTCTTTAAGCGCGTGGAAGGGGGAGCGCGATGAGGGTCGTGACGCCGTTCGAAGTCGCCGATTGTAACGCCGAGCTCCTCCGCGCGGGCGTGCCGTGCCGCGTGCATCTGACCGATGCGTGCGGGGCACAGTCGCGTTGGCTCGAGGCCGAGAAGGAAAGGCTCGATGAGGCCCATGCCGTCATCGTCGAGTTCTTTGAGAAAAAGGGCGCAAAGCCTCGGTTCGATGAGACCGGTACCTACTTTACGCTGCAGTAACGAGAGGAAATAACCATGGGAGTCAGAACAGCTAACGTGCAGCCGGGAAATATCGGCGAGACGCTGACGGGGCTGGCCGAGGTGATTCACGGTCGTCGCGATGCGTCGCCACAGGAGAGCTACACCGCTCGTCTGTTGACCGACGTCGAGGACGAGCTGCTCAAGAAGCTTGCCGAGGAGGCGAGCGAGGTCATCATGGCCTGCAAGGATAACGACCATGACCACATCCGCTACGAGGCCGGCGACCTGGTCTACCATCTGCTCGTAACGCTCGAACGCTACGGTATCACCCTCGACGAGCTGGCCGGCGAACTCAACGCCCGCCGCCGCTAGTCATTTAAGAACGTCCCCAATGACTAGTTAGGCGAGGGGTGTGGGTTCCCATTCGCCGGTGGGGTGGGGGATGTCGAAGGTTCGGTAGCCGCAGTCGTAGGCGTGGGCCTGGGCCGCGCGGATTTTCCAGCAGATATCGCAGGCGCGGTGCGCGTCCGAGCCAAAGGTAATGGGCACCTCGGCATGGGCAAAGCAGCGCAAAAGGCCGGTTGCGGGATAGTAGTCGCCGAGGCCCTTGCGCGGCGCGGCGGTCGAGACCTCAACGCGGCGACCCGTATCGTGGGCGCACTCGGCCATCTGCCTCCAAAACGGCGCGGGGTCAAAGTCGGGCGCGAAGCCTTCCTTCGAAAAACGCATGACCAGGTCGGGGTGAGCCATCACATCAAAACTGAGCGAGCTTTCGCAGGCGTGGCACCAGTCGTCGACGTAGCGCTCCCATACGCCGCGTACGCCTAAGTTTTCCCAAACGTGCAGGTTGGTGTCGTCGTCGATCCAGCCGCAGCGTGAGTCGGGCGTATCGGGGCGCGCGGCGTTTTCCGTTCCCGCCGTACCCGCGGCACCTGCCATGGTATCGCCGGGGTCGCCAATCCAGTGCACGCTGCCCAAGCGCACCACGGCGTCCTGGGACCAGCGCTCTACCAAGGGCTCGCAGCCTTCGTACCAATCGCATTCAAAACCGTAGATAAAGGTGAGCTCCGGCGCAATCTGCGCGGCGAGTTTGCGGGCGTCCTCAAAGGCCAGGCGATGTGCCGGCAAGTCGCCCTCGACGACCTGCACCTCGCAGTTGGCGTCCATGCTGGCGGGCAGGGTGAGGTGGTCGGTCGAGACCATGACACGGCAGCCGGTGGCGGCAGCAGCGCGGACGTTGTCCTCAAACGAGGCATGGCCGTCCGAAAACGAAGTATGGGTGTGGCAATCGACCAGCGGACACGCGGGCATGGCGACTCCTTTGCATTTGGTGAATCCGCTCCATTCTAATGGCGCAGCCTCGGCGCGTCGTGCGCGCGGGGTGCCGAAATCGATCGGAAAGGGTGCGCGGTGCGGCCTCGCTTGCTCTCAAAACGTGTACGTCAGCCTCCAAAACCGACAAAAAATGACATGTTTGGAGGCTGACGTACACGTTTGGATAGGGGCGAGGGCGGCGACGGACGAAAGTCACGCCTGTGCCACGTCCGATGTGCTAGCGTTTGGGTGAATAAAACGAGCCCGTGCGGAAAGGATCCGGACCGTATGCAACGTGGAAGTACATCTCCGCTGTCCCGCGAGACCGATGCGCCCGAAACCATCGTCAAGCTGGAGTGCGACATCGACGATGCGTCGCCCGAGGTGCTCGCCTACGCCGCTGACCGCCTGCGCGAGGCCGGCGCCCGCGAGGTGCACTGGCTACCCCTTTACTGCAAAAAGGGCCGCCCCGGATGGCAGCTGCAGGTGATCTGCTCGCACGAGGATATTGAGCGCCTGCAGACGATTATCTTTTTGGAGACCACGACCAACGGCATTCGTCGCCAGGTGATGGAACGCGTTTGCCTGCCGCGCCGATTCGAGCAGGTGATAACGCCTTGGGGCGAGGTATCTGTTAAGGTGGCGACCCTGCCCGACGGTAGTGAGCGCGCGGCTCCCGAGTACGAGGACTGCGCCCGCCTTGCCCGCGAACATGGCGTGCCGCTCCAACGCGTGATGCAGGCGGCTCAGAGCGCGGCGCTGCGATTCGAGTAACACGGTAGATGGGCTCCATATCCGCTAGACCCCGTATTCAGCCCCTATCAACCCCACTCCGAAAGGACTCCCCATGAAATACCTCATCGCTTCCGACATTCACGGCTCGGCATACTGGACCGAGCGTCTGGTCGCCGCCATCGAATCCGAGCAGCCCGACCGCATCGTGCTGCTGGGCGACCTGCTCTACCACGGCCCGCGCAACGACCTGCCGCGCGACTACGCCCCCAAGCGTGTGATTCCGCTGCTCAACGCCCTGGCCGACCGCATCATCGCCGTCCGCGGCAACTGCGACGCCGAAGTCGACCAGATGGTCCTCGACTTCCCCGTCATGGCCGACTACGCCACCCTGTTTGACGGGACCGGCCGCGAGCTGTTCCTGACGCACGGCCACGTTTTTGGCGCCGGCATGCACAACAGCGTCGATCACGCGCCCGCGCTGCCCGAGGGCTCCGCGCTCGTCTACGGCCACACGCACATCAAGGTCAACGAGGAAAGCGTCGCCCACCCGGGCCTGTGGCTCTTCAACCCCGGCAGCGTGAGCATCCCCAAGGACGGCACGCACAGCTACGGCATCTACGAGGGCGGCACGTTCCGCCATGTGATCATGGAGGAGGACTAACCATGGCCGAGCACATGGCTCAGCAAAATACCGAGGGTTCGCGTGACCTGTCCACGCTGGTAGACGCGTCGGCCGAGCTGCAGCATCTGGTGCAGACCATTTGGCGCCTGCGTCAGCCCGACGGCTGCCCGTGGGACCGCGAGCAGACGCACCGCAGCATCGGCAAAAACATGATCGAGGAGGCCTACGAGGCGCTCGATTGCATCGAGGCCGACGATGCCACGCATCTGCGCGAGGAGCTGGGCGACGTGCTCATGCAGGTAGTGTTGCATGCGCAGATTGCGGCGGACGCCGGAGAGTTTACGCTGGCCGACGTGGCACACGATATCGACGCCAAGCTCATCCGCCGTCATCCGCACGTGTTTGGCGATGCGGATGCCGATAACTCCGACGAGGTACTCAAGATTTGGGACGAGGTTAAGCTTGCCGAGAAGGCTGCCAAGGACAAGGCCGTGGCAGCAGGCGAGGCTGCGCCCGAGGGCCTGCTCGACGGCGTGCCCACGCACCTGCCGGCGCTGATGCAGGCTCAGAAGGTGTCGCGCAAGGCGGCTGCCGTGGGCTTTGAGTGGGAGACGGTCCAGGACGTGTGGGACGAGGTCGCCGAGGAGCGTGCCGAGTTTGAGGCCGAGGCTCCCGGCTCACCCGAGCGCGAGATGGAGTTTGGCGACCTGCTCTTT
The DNA here is from genome assembly GCA_958447915.1 of uncultured Collinsella sp. GTDB lineage: Bacteria > Actinomycetota > Coriobacteriia > Coriobacteriales > Coriobacteriaceae > Collinsella. Next base: position 12,433 of record CAUDCB010000031.1, read on the forward strand.
GCCCTGGTCAACGTCGCGCGCAAAGAGGGGATTGACGCCGAGAGCGCCCTGCGTGCCAGCACGGCCAAGTTCCGCCGTCGCTGGGCTGCGATGGAGGCCGCCGTGCACGAGGCAGGCGATGACCTCGCCGCCTGCTCAACCGCTCAACTCAACGACCTGTGGGACCAAGCAAAAGCAAGCGAGTGAGGCCTGCGTCTCTCACGGCATCCATTCGTAGAGAGGTCTCTACAAGCAAAAAGCCATATACAACGGAAGATGTGCCAGCTGTGCTTCGGCATCCCACTCGAGTTGTTTAGGGTGCAACACGTAAGCCATCCCAATCTTCTTGTTAAAGCGCGCGCGGAATCGGTCGAGGGAGATGGTTCCGTATCTGCGTGGCGACTTAACTTCGATGGGGCTGATGCGCGGCTTTCCGGCGGCATTGACATAGGGTCGGGTAACGAGGAAGTCGATTTCCATGCGCTCCTCCCCCTCCTTCTTTCCGCTTTGGGAATAAAAGAAGAGCCTGTGTCCATTGGCCTTTAGAGATTGGGCAACGTAGTTTTCGGTAAGCATTCCTTCGTTCAATCCGATGTCGCCGCGAAGCACGGCCCTGTAAACGTCTTCATCGGTATCGTTGTTGTCAGAGAAGGCAAGCGTTACAAGCAGGCCGGTGTCTGCCATGTAGCACTTGAGGGCCGTTTGCTCCATGCTGAGTGAAAGGCCCACGCTCGGTTCGCTTGCGGCATAACAGATATTGGCAATTCGCGCGTCTGCCAGCCAAAAGAAGGCTTCTTCGTAGGTGCGCATGCGTGCGTTTTTATCAAGTGAGGAAAGCTTGAATCGTTTTTCGTGCCTAGAGAGCTGACCCGGGATGCCATCGAGTACGGAGACGACTTTGAATTCGTAACCGGTTGCAAAACGAGAGATATCGTTGCGATAGAGCTGGACGATTCGGCGCTTCGAAGCGTCGACGGGCGCAAAAGCGCGCTGTTCAACATAGATGGATACCGGCTCAGGCATGCCGCCTACGAGCATGTATTCGCGCATAAGGGAGAGCGCTCTGCGATGTAGGGCATCGGGGAGCGGCTTCATCTTGTTAAAACTCATGCGAATGAGATCGGCCAGCCCCTTTTCGTCCATGCCCCAAAGAAACTCCTCAAAGTCGAGGGGCTCAAGTTCCAGAGACTCTTCCTCGGATGGGATGACGATATCTTTAATGTTCTGCTTGATGCTGAGCAGGGATCCAGTTTCGATGTAGTCGTAACGTCCGTCTGCAACGAGATACTTGATGAGTCCGCGTGCTTGCGGGTACATCTGGACCTCGTCAAAGACGATAAGCGTCTCGTGTTCATAGAGTTTGACGTTATAGAAAACCGAGAGATAGAGGAAGAGCGAGTCGAAGTCAGCGCGATAGTCCTCAAAATATTGCTTAACTTCGGCAGGTGCTTGAAAGAAATCAATGACAAGGCAGGACTTGTATTCGGTTTCTCCAAACGTACGGGCAAGCGTGCTCTTGCCGACGCGACGGGCTCCTTCAATAAGAAGTGCTGTTTTACCAGCGCTTTCATGCTTCCATTTTAGTAGTTTGTCATAGGCTTTTCGTTTAAGCATGGCTACCTCGTACACGATATCCAGAACTTTTATAACCTGATTATGCACGATATCCAGAACTTCAGACCCTTAGAATTGCACGATATCCAGAACTTTGCACGATGTGAAAAAGCACATTATTGGCTCTTTCATTCGCAAGCCAGGTAAAGACGGTATGCCGATAGAAGAATTTAATGGGGGGGGGCGACCTCTAGAGATGAATGCTCGGTGCAAAAACAAGCGCCCCCAAAGAATGATTTCTCCAATTCATATGTATCCCTCGGCTAACTTAGGGCATAATGCAAAAAGTGCGACATGGCTAACTTATGAACCTGCGCGCCGCTGTGGCGTGCAAGCCGTGTCGCCAAGCATTCAACCCGTTTCCAAGTGAGAGGGAGACAACATGAGCGATATTTTGGATGTCTACGGCCGCGAGGTGCTCGACAGTCGCGGCAACCCCACCGTCGAGGTCGAGGTCGTGCTCGAGGACGGCAGCTTCGGCCGCGCGATGGTGCCTTCGGGCGCTTCGACCGGCGCCTTTGAGGCATGTGAGCTGCGCGACGGTGACAAGGGCCGCTATCTGGGCAAGGGTGTCTCGCAGGCCGTCGAGCACGTCAACAACGAGTGCGCCGATGCCGTCGTGGGCCTCGACGCCTTCGATCAGCGCGCCGTCGATGCCGCACTGATCGCCGCCGACGGTACGCCCAACAAGACCAAGCTCGGCGCCAACGCCATTCTGGGCGTATCGCTGGCCGTTGCCCGCGCTGCGGCAGAGTCGGCGGGCCTGTCGCTGTACCAGTACCTGGGCGGCGTCAACGCTCACCTGCTGCCCACGCCTATGATGAACATCCTCAACGGCGGCGTGCATGCCGACAACAACGTTGACTTCCAGGAGTTCATGATCATGCCCGTGGGTGCTCCGAGCTTTGCCGAGGGTCTGCGCTGGTGCGCCGAGGTCTACCACACCCTCAAGGGCGTGCTGCGCGAGGCCGGCTTGGGCGGCGGCGTGGGCGACGAGGGCGGTTTCGCGCCCAACCTCAAGACCAATGCCGAGCCATTCGAGTACATCACCAAGGCCGTGGAGAAGGCTGGTTTTAAGCCCGGCGTCGACTTCATGTACGCCATGGATCCGGCATCCACCGAGTTCTACAACGCCGAGACCGGTATGTACGAGCTCAAGGGCGAGGGCGTAGGGTACACGAGCGCCCAGATGGTCGATTACTGGGAGAAGCTGGTCGACACCTATCCCATCATCTCCATCGAGGACGGCATGGCCGAGGAGGACTGGGACGGCTGGGTTGAGCTCACCCGTCGCATTGGCAACAAGGTACAGCTGGTGGGCGACGACCTGTTTGTCACCAACACCGAGCGCCTTAAGAAGGGCATCGAGCTGGGCGCCGCCAACGCGATTCTGGTCAAGGTCAACCAGATCGGCACGCTCACCGAGTCGCTCGAGGCTATCGAGACTGCCAAGGAGG
>CAUDCB010000032.1 GCA_958447915.1 uncultured Collinsella sp.
CGAGCGAACCACCAAAGACGAGCAGAAGCGTCGCGTCCTCGGGCACACCGAGCGTCTTGCGGCCGCGGGCTCGATCGCCCTCGATCACCGAACGACGCACAGGATTGCCCGTCATGAGCACATGGTCGGGGTCGCCCTCGCGCTCAAAGACCGCGCGGGCCGCAGGTACCGAAATGCACACGCGGGCGGCATGTGAATTCATCATCTTATTGGCCAGGCCCGGAACAGAGTTCTGCTCGTGCAGCAGATACGGAACGCCGGCGCCCTTGCACCAACCAAGCAGCGGGACCTCAACGTAAGCACCAAAACCGATAGCGGCATCGGGCTTACCGACCTTCGAGAAGTGACTGGCAAGCGCACGCTTCGCCTTGTTGACGCGCCACAGCGAGGTCAGCGCCGTCCAGGGACGGGAGCGATCGAAACCCGTGACCGTGATGGGCACAAAATCGAATCCGGCCTCGGGAACCAGACGACCCTCGAGCTTGCGCGATTGACCCACGAACACAACGCGATGACCGCGGTCACGCAGCTCCTCGGCCAAGGCGAGCGCGGGATTGATATGTCCTGCCGTGCCGCCAGCTGCAATAGCAACGGTCATCTTATCGGTCATGGTAATCCCTTCGTACACGCGACCCCTGGTCATCGGTGCGCAAACGCGCCGACGGGTCCGAATTCAAATCGATTCGATTATATCCGCCGTCCGCATTGCGAGGAGTGGGGCGCTGCGGACGATCTTGCGGCGCCGTTCGCTGACGCGGACGGGCTGCCGGCTCGGTCTCAGAGCCATCCAGAACGGTAAAGCCGTTACGCGAAGATCGCTCGCCGCGCACGTGGGGCACGCCGGCGGTACTTTCATCCATAACGGCAAAGCTCTCGCGGCGACGGTCGTACTCATCGCGACGGGCGCTCTCATACGAAACGCGCAGGATCAGACCGGCGAGCATAAGCGACACAATAATCGACGAGCCGCCGTAGCTAATAAACGGCAGCGGCTTGCCCGTCATGGGAAACACATTGAGAATGCCCAGCGCGTTGATCAAAAACTGCACCGCAAGGATGACCGCGGAACCCGATGCCATGAGTGCTCCGCGACGGTCGGTCGCCTGCTCGGCAATGCGAAACGCCGAGTAGATCAGCATCGCAAACATCAAGAAGAACAGCACGGTTCCGATAAAGCCAACTTCCTCGCCGATAATAGCCAAGATGTAGTCGTTATGCGCCTCGGGCAAATACGAGTACTTCATGGTGGAGTTGCCGATTCCGCGACCGAACAGGCCGCCCGAGGCAAACGCCATGATGGCAAGCGTGGCCTGATAGCCGTCACCATATTCGTCTGCCCAAGGATTCCAAGCAACCTCGACACGCGTCATACGATACGGCTCGGCGATAAGGGCGATCGCAATGACGACGATGCCGGCAACGACCGTCCAAACGATATATTTGGGGTCCAATCCCGCAAACAACGCCATGCACATGAGGGTCAGCAAGATGATCAGAACGGTGCCAAAATCGGGCTGAACAAAGATCAGAAAAAGCGAAATGCCCAGGTAGCTGCCCATCTTGCAAAGAAACTCGTTGATGTTGCCGCCGGGCGAAAAGATGCGGTCGAGCATGATGGCCGAATACGCGATGGCGAACGGCTTTAAAAACTCAGACGGTTGGAACTGAATACCGGCGATGCTGAGCCAACGCGTGGCGCCACGACTGCCGCTGCCCATAAAAAACACCAGAACCAGTAGCCCCATCATGCCCATGAGGAAGAACCTGAGCACGTCTTCCCCAAACCAACTGTCCGGCAAAACGCGCACGATGGCAACCATAGCCAACACGCCAACTCCGGCAAACGCGGCCTGTCGAAACAGGAAAAACGTCGCCGAACCATTCTCGTGCAGCGCCTCGACCGAAGATGCCGAGTACACCATCAGCAAGCCAAAGCAAACCAAGCTAAACAGGCAAGCCATAAATATCAAACGGGGGCGCATGATGCGGGCGGGGACGCCGGCAATATAGCGCTCACTAAACGTCTGCCCGCCGCGTCCGGAACGCGGTGTGCTACGCAGCGAGGAAGCACGGTCCGAGTCGGGCCTCCTCATATTCTGTCGGGGGCTCTCCTCTCTCACCGGCAACCCCTATTCCGTTTGCGATTTCGCTGCTGCGGCAAGCTGGGCAACGTAGTCCTTAAACACGCGACCGCGCTCCTCGTAACCCGAGAACTCGTCGAACGAAGAGCAAGCGGGCGAAAGCAGGATTACGTCGCCGCGGCTCGAGAGCGAGCGGGCAACGTCAACGGCATCGCGCAGATCATCGGCCTGGGCGATATCCACGTCACCATCGACATCGGCCTCGTCCATAGCGGCGGTAAAGCGCTCGCGCGCATCGCCAAAGCAAACGACCGAGCGCACGTTGTCCATAACGACGCGGGCAAAGTCCGCAAGCGGCGTACCCTTATCGTGGCCGCCAAGCAGCAAAATCACATCGTCGTCGGGAAACGCTGTAAGGGCCTTTTCGACCGCATCGGTGTTCGTTGCCTTGGAATCGTTGACGTAGTGCACGCCATCGATCTCGCCGCAGGGTTCCACGCGGTGTTCGAGTGGCTGGAACGATGCCAAACCGCGGCAAACGCCCTCGGGATCGGCACCGACGGCCAGAGCAGCCGTGGCGGCACATAGGGCATTGATGACATTGTGATGGCCCGAGATCTTGAGCTCGGACGTGGCGACAAGCTGAGTCTCGACGCCCTTGAGGCGGACGACCATCTTGCCGTCGCGCACAAAGGCGGCGTCTGCACCCTCGGGCTCGTCAAAAGCGACCTTGCAGATGCGGCGACCCGGTATGTAGATGTACTCATCGAACTCATGGATGCCGGCATCCTCAACGTCGATAACCACGAGGTCGTCGTCGACCATATTCTCGAACAACTTGATCTTGGCAAGCGCATAGTTCTTGTGGCTCTTGTGCCAGCCCAAGTGGTCGGGCGTGATGTTGAGCAGCACCGCCACGCGAGGATGAAGCTCGGCGGTCGTAGCAATCTGATAACTCGACAGCTCGGCCACAAACCACTCATTGTGTGCGCGGCCGTCGATCTCGTTCACCGGCGGCTCACCGATATTGCCGACGGCCACGCTGGCTTCACCGGCGGCCTTGAGCAGATAATCGGTCAGCGACGTGGTAGTTGTCTTGCCGTTGGTGCCCGTGATGGCGATCCAATTTTGGGGAGACAGGCGATAGGCAAACTCGGGCTCGCCCATAATCTGAGCGGCATGCTCACGCCCAGCCTTAAAGAAAGCCGAGAACTCCGAGATTCCCGGGCATGTCACGCACACGTCATAGGCACCCTCGACCTGCTCGGTGCCGTAGACAAACGACGCGCCCTGCGCCTCGAGCGCACGTGTGGCGTCATTGGGCACGGAGGTACCGCCGCCATACACGGTCGTGGCGCTCACGCGCTCGGGGTGAGCCAACGCCCAACGGGCGACATCGAGACCGGATTTACCCTGCCCCAAAACAAGCAGGCTAAAGACATCAGCAAGAGGCATGAAAGACCACTATCCCAACTGGAAGAACAGGGCGAGGCCAACAGCGCCAAAGGCCGCGGCGATAATCCAAAAACGGATAACGACCTTGGTCTCGGCCCAGCCCTTCTTTTCGAAATGATGATGAATGGGCGCCATAAGGAAGACGCGCTTGTGCGTAAAGTGGAAATAGACAACCTGGATCATGACCGACAGGGTCTCGACGATAAACAGACCGCCGATGATGAGGGAAACGACTTCGGTGTTGGTCATGATGGAGGTGCAGGCAAAAGCGGCACCCAGGGCAAGCGAGCCGGTATCGCCCATAAAGATGCTCGCCGGGTAGCAGTTGAACCACAAAAAGCCCAGGCAGGCACCGGCGCACGCCGTGCAGAAGATGGACAGGTTCACGTCACCGTGCAAAAACGCCATGGCGGCCATGGCGAGCATGGCGATCATGGAAGTGCCGCCGGCAAGACCGTCCAGACCATCGGTCAGGTTCACGGCATTGGAAAGACCGGCGATCATCAGCCAGCAAAATACAATGTAGAGCCACGGGAACGAAAGGCCGCAGATGGTGGTCGAAAGAACACCGAGGTCAATCGTCAGGCCGCCGGGAAAACGAATCTCGGGGGCGACGCCGCACCAATTGACGGCGAGCACGGTAAAGGTGACGCAGATGATGGTCAGACCGATCATCTTGGCGTGAGGCGTCAGGCCGAGCGAGCGACCATGTGTGACGGAGGTCAGATCGTCGATGAGACCCAGAACGCCGGTGGCCAGCGTGGCAAGCAGCACGAGCACGAGCTCGGTGGTGAGCTTGCCCATCAGCAGGCAGGTCAGCGAGATCGCGACAAGGATGATGACGCCGCCCATGGTGGGCGTACCCTGTTTAATCAAATGACGCTTGGGGCCGTCGGCTCGGACCTGTTGGCCGATACCCTCGACCTTCAGCAGCTTGATCCACCACGGCATAAGCAGCAACGCAATGGCGGCAGCGATGCCAAGTCCCAAAAAGGCTTGATACGTAGGATACGAGGGATTGCCGAACATGGGCTAGCACACACCTTCCACAAAGCGGTCGAGCTCAACAAAACGGGAACCCTTGACCAGTACAACATCATGATTTTCAAGCGCGCCGCCCATGCGGTCGAGCACTTGCTGATAATCGGAGAACACCTGGATGCGGTCCTCATCCATACCCATCATACGTGCGGCATCGGCCATGAGCTGAGCTAGCTCGCCGCCGACGCACGCGAGCATGTCGAGCTTTTTGGCGGCGGCATAGGCGCCCACGAGCTCATGCATGCGGGGAGCCTCGTCGCCCATCTCGCCCATCTCGCCCAAGATCGCCATGCGCGAACCGTCACAGATAAGCGAGCACAGCAAATCGAGGCCGGCAGCCATAGACTCGGCACTGGCGTTGTAGGAGTCGTCGATGATGCGTGCTCCGCTCTTGGCGCGCTTGATCTCCTGACGGTGGCCGGTGATCGTAAGGCCCCTAAAGGCAGCATCGATCTGCTCGGGCGTCACGCCCAGACGATAGGCGACCGCGGCGGCCTTGACGGCATTGGGCACGGACTGCACGCCGGGAATGGCCAGCATGGTATCGACCGTGTCGCCCTGACCAAAGTCGAGCGTAAAGACCGGATGGCCCTCGTCGTCGACGCGAATGTCGCGTGCGCGGACCTCGTCGTCGTCCGAGACACCGGCCAGCATCACGTCAATACCCGCAGGCTGGGCGAACGTATCGCGAATGAACGGCGTAAAGTCGTCCTCGCCGCCCAAAACCAGCAACGGCGAAAAGTCGCCGGCGGCGCACATGCCCTGGACAATCTCGGACTTGGCGCGGGCGATGTTCTCGCGGCTGCCCAGGATACCGATGTGGGAGGTTCCAATCTTGCTCACAATGGCAAGATTGGGGTTGGCAGACTGGGACAGGCGCTCAATCTCATGAAAATGGTTCATGCCCATCTCGAGCACCAGAACCTCGGTATCGGCCGGAGCGGAAAGTACCGTGAGCGGCATGCCGATCAGGTTGTTGAAATTGCCCTTCGTGGCCCAAACGCGATAACGTTTGGCGAGCACGGCGGCGAGAACGTCCTTGGTCGTCGTCTTGCCAATCGAACCGGTAATGCCGACGACCAGGCAGCCAAGCTCCAAGCGATATACATGCGCCAGGCGTAGCAAGAACTCCTCGGGGTCGTCGGTCAGCAAGATGGCGCATCCCTTGTCCTGCGCCAGCGAAACCAACTCGGCATCGGGCTCGCGCGTCATCACGACGGCACCGGCACCCGACTCGATGGCACGGGAGGCAAAATCATTGCCGTCGACCTTTTCGCCGGGGAAGGCGACAAAGATCGTCCCCTCCTCGACCTGACGCGAGTCGATAACGCACCCGCGGCATACCCGATCGACTTCTTCCGTCACGGTTCGGGCCCCCGTTGAGGCCGCGAGGTTGTTGACGGCGATCTCTATCATTGCAGCTCCCCTGTAAACCTAATAATGCTATCGGCGTATTGTATCCCAGTGCCATGCGCGCGTGGTGCAGGGCATGTGAACACCCTTCAGATCAAACGGCAGACCGCGCTCAAGATTGTAACCCCCTACTTCGTGCGCGGGATACCCAGCACGTCGAGCGCGTTGGCCATAATGGACTGGAATGGCACCGCGGCGGCATCGGAGCCGCTCGGCGTTCCGTCGAGTGTGATATAGCAGAGCACCTTGGGCGATTGTGCCGGCGCAAAGCCCATAAAGGACGACATGTAGTTCTCCTTGAGGTAACCGCCGTTCTCGTCAGCACGCTCGGCCGTACCGGTCTTGCCCGCCACGTCATAGCCATCGACCGCTCCGCCAACGCCCGTGCCTTCGGACACGACCGTCTGCATGCACGATGTCACCTGGGCGGCAGCGTCCTCCGAAATCGCACGCTCACCTTCGCCCCAGTCCTTCTCATCGCCCTTGCTGGACTTATAGAAGTGTGGAGTCATCATCACGCCGCCGTTCGCGATGCCGCCCACGGCACGTGCGACCTCAATCGGCGAGACGGACAGCGCCTGGCCAAAGCTCATCGAGCCCAGCGTGGCGCCGTCGTACTGGTCACGCTCCTTGACGATACCCAGACTCTCACCCGGAAAATCGACACCGGAGCTATGACCGATACCCCACTTGTCAACATAGGTGGCAAAATCATCGGCGCCGATCTTGCGTCCCACCAGGACAAAGCCCACATTTGAGGAACGGCACATCATCTCGCGCACATCCATGGTCATGGTGTAGTCGCGCTTATCGGCGTCGGTAACGGTGTCGTCGCCAACCTTAATGCTCGCTGGCACCTCAAACGACGTGCTCGAACGCACGGCGCCCAAGTCGAAGCCGGCACCGGCCACGAGCGTCTTAAAGACCGAGCCGGGCTCATAGGCATCGGTAACCAGGCGCAAGTTCATGTCCTCGGTCTTGGCGTTTTCCAGATCGGTCTGGTCATATGTCGGATACGAGCATGCCGCCAGAATCTCGCCCGTCGTGGGATCGGTGACCAGGGCCGAGCCATTCTTGGCCTTGGTCTTTTCGACCGCCTCGGCCAGGGCGTCCTCGGCGGCACGCTGGATATTGACATCGAGCGTCGTCACGATGTCCACGCCGTCCACCGCGGCAACCTTCTTATAGGCGCCGCCCGCGATATAGCTACCGTCCCTCGCCCGCTCGCGCACCAGCGAACCGTTGGTTCCAGTCAAAAGCTTGTTGTACTGTTTTTCCAGGCCCGTCAGACCGTCGTTGTCCACGTTTATCACGCCAAGCACCTGCGATGCCAGGTTGCCGTAGGGGTACACGCGCTTCATGGCCTGCTCAAAGAGCACGCCTGGCAGGTTCTTCTTCTCCAGCGCCGCGGCATCGTCCTCGTCCACCTGACGTTTGATATACACCCAGGTGCCATCGGACAAAACGAGATCCCGACAGGTTTTCTTATCGATGCCCGTTGCTTTGACCAGCGCCGATACCGTTTTGTCAACGTCCTCGATAAGCTGAGGATTCACGGCGATGTTGCGGCATTCGACCGACGACGTCAGCACGTTGCCGTTACGGTCGTAGATGGTACCGCGCTTGGCATATAGCGTCTGCGCAAGCAAGCGACGTGCATCGGCGCGGTCGCGTAACTTATCGGCTTCCACGATTTGATAGTCGGCAAGGCGAAGGACGCCCAAACCCAAGCCAAACCCGATGAAGCCCATGACGGCTTTGCGACGGGGCAGCGGCGTGCCCGTGAGCCATTCGGTCGACGAGCTCTTGCGCGGTCTGGTGTTATGCATTTGAGGGCCACTCGAGCCACGGAGACGCGACGCAGGGTCGTTGCCATAGGATGGCCTCGCGTTGTAAGATGGCCGACCCGTTCCTTGATAACCAGAACGTCCCCGCGATGAGGGACGTCCAGAACCGCGACCCCCGTCGGAACCGCGGCGATAGTCATTTGTCATACTCAGCTACCGTCTTGTTACTGAGCGGTCGCGGTCGAGCTAGCGCCCGCGGCTGCATCCTGCGAAAAATCAAGTGTAACGCTCTCGCTGGGCTCCACCATGCCATAAGCGCCCGCAAGGTCGCGAATGCGTGTGTCGGCACCATAGACCGAATGCATAACCTCCAAGTCGGAGCTCTCATCGGTCGCCTTCTCGAGCGTGTTGGTAAGCGCGGCGTTGCTGTTGAGCACCTGAGCCGTAACGCCGGCGAGCGCCACACGAGCGACACCGATCGTCATGAAGATGGCCGCAATGATGCAAAACGTTTTAAGAACGCTCATGAAAACCGGGCTTACCGCCTGGTTTGCCTGACGGCCCGCGCCCGTGTAGACATCAAAGCGCGGCGTGCGCTGCTCGCGGGGAGCAGCGGGAGCCTGCGGTGCCTCACGATAGGCGGGCATGGCGTTCATATCATAGGCGAGTGCTGCGTTTGAGGTGTTGTAGCCCATGATATGCCGCCTCCCATCCCGAGTACGTTGGTAGTGTGTTTAAGCTTCGTTTGTGGTACGAGCGGGAGGTCCAATATCGCGCGGTCGCGTCTACAGACGCTGCGCCACGCGGATCTTGGCTGATCTCGCCCGAGGGTTGCGCGCAACCTCATCGGGTTGGGCAACCAGGGGTTTGCGGGTGATGACCTTGAGTATCGGCACGTTGCCGCACACGCACACCGGAATCTCCGGCGGACACGTGCACCCCTGGCTCATCTCCTTAAAGTGGTTCTTTACGATACGGTCCTCGAGTGAGTGATACGAGATGACGCAGATGCGTCCGCCCGGGTTGAGCCACCTTGTGGCGGCGTCAAGCCCTCGCTCGAGCACATCGAGTTCGTGATTGACCTCGATGCGAATGGCCTGGAAACTTTTCTTGGCAGGGTGCCCACCATGCCGACGGGCGGCAGCAGGTATTCCCGCCTTGATGATCTCGACAAACTGACCGGTGGTTTCGATCGGTTCATGCTCGCGGCGGCGCACGATCTCACGTGCGATCTGCGAGGCGAACTTCTCTTCGCCGTAGACGCGTAGAATCCGGGCGAGGTCGTGTTCGTTATAGGTGTTGATGACCTCAGCTGCGTTTAAGGTGTTGTTACCCGGATCCATCCGCATGTCCAATGGGGCGTCCTCGTTGTACGAAAAGCCCCTGCCAGGGATATCGAGTTGCGGCGACGAAACGCCCAAGTCGAACAGGAAGCCATCGACCCCGGGCACCTCGGCCGAGCAAAGCAGCTCGTCCAAGTCGCCGAAGTTGCCCTTCAGCAGCTGGTGCGGTACGCCGGGAACCTCGCGGTCCAGACGGGCGCCAGCGGCCTCGAGGGCCATGTCATCCTGATCGACGCCGAGCAAAAGGCCGGTCTCCCCCACCTGCGCGGCCAGCTTTACCGAATGGCCGGCACCGCCAAGGGTGCAATCGCAGACGACGGAGCCGCTCTTTAGCTGCAGCGACTCAAGCACTTCGCCGAGCATGACAGGTTCATGCCGATATTCTTGTGTCAAGATCCCACGCTCCATCCGTTACTCGTGCCTTGCCCTTACGAGAAGAAGAGGTCAAGCAGAGCCTCGTCGTCATCGTCCTCATCGGCCGCGGCGCGGTCCCAAACCTCAAGGTGGTCGTAGTTACCCACAACCGTGACCTCGCGGTCGAGGTTCGCCTGCTTGCGGAGAGACTCAGACAGACCGATACGACCGGCGCCGTCCACATCCATCGACGTGGTGCGCTTGTTGATCGCTCTCATGAGCTTCTGGTCGTTGATGTCACGCGGGTTAAAACCCTCGTGGCCCTCACGACCCGCGAAGAGTCCTTCGACCCACTTATCGAAGGCCTCGGCAGAGAACACGTACAGAGCATCGACATCCAGGGCTTTGAACACGCGAACGTGCTCTCCAAGCTCCTCGCGAAGGGGTGCAGGCAGGGACAGACGACCTTTTGCATCGAGATTGCGCTCGTATGCACCAGTCATTCCCATGTGCGCCCTCCCCTCGGTTACTCAGATGGCACGTACGCGGGGAACCACCCCGCCTGTCGACGTCATTAATAATATGGGGAACCGCCCCATTTTTCAACACCTTTCCCCACCCCTTCCCCCACCCTACCCCACTACTCCACCCCCTAACTATTGGGCACCACCCCCGAGCATATGTTCGAAAACACAATATGTTGTGTTTAACGCAAAGGCGGGATGCCACCTGTAGCACCCCGCCTTTCAACCTCAACCTTCAAGTTGACCTTGAAGCGAATTTTAGGCCTCTTTACACGCCGTTCACATCGCCCCCAAACTCCCCCACGCGCGGCATGTGCACCCCACCGTGCCATTGGCCGGTGACGCAAAATGGGACGGACCCCCGACTGCCAAAACGTGCGCAACAGCACGTTCCAGCAATCGAGGGTCCGTCCTCGGATCGCATGTAATTGCAGGTCAGCTGCGTATTAGCGATGTGCCAGCGGGTGGGCCGCCAGGTAAACCTCGGTCAGCTGCGTACGATCGACATGCGTGTAGACCTGCGTGGTCGATATATCGGCGTGCCCCAAGATCTCCTGCAGCACGCGAAGGTCCGCACCGCCCGCAAGCATGTGAGTGGCAAAGGAGTGGCGCAACGTGTGCGGATGGAGGCCCACCAACCCCACCTGGCGCCCGTAGCGCTCGCATATGACGTGAACACCCTGACGCGACAGACGCCCGCCGTTCTTGTTTAAAAAGACCGCCGGCGTCTCTGTCCCACGGGCGTGAGCCGCCAGAAGCTGGCGTCCATCGCATATATAGCGCGTCAGGGCACGCGCCGCACTTCCCACCAAAGGGGCCAGACGCTCCTTGGAGCCCTTGCCGCGAACCAGCACAAAGCCGTCATCGACATGGATATCACTCACATCGAGCCCCACCAGCTCGCTCACGCGCAGGCCGCACCCATACAGCACTTCCAAGATGGCGCGATCGCGCAGGCCTATTTCTCCATCGGGAAAATCCTGGTCAAGCAGTGCCGAAACATCCTCCACCGAAAGGCACTCCGGCAGGCGCTCGGCCTTTTTTGGCAAACGCAATGCCGCCGTGGGATTTTGGGCCACGGCTCCATCGCGCACCAGAAAGGCATGCAGGCCTTTGACAGCCGCGAGCGCGCGCTCCACCGAGGCGTCGGAATAGCCTCCGTCGCGCCGATCGGCGATAAAGTCCTCGATGACCCGCCGACTCACGTCCTCAAAGGATGCAATGCCCGTCCGCTCCAGATAGGCACAGTAGGTCGTCAGGTCTCGGCGATAGGCGGCAATCGTGTTGCGCGCCAAGCCCCGCTCGACTGCAAGGTAATCAAGAAACTCCCCCGCCGCCACAGCGAGCGACGAAGGAGCTTCTTCGATATGTTCCCTGTTCGACGGCAACCTTAGTCCGTCGCACGATTCATGGGCGTCACCTGTAGGCGATCGACACCCTCATGCTGGCCAATCGAGGCACGCACGAATTCACGGAACAGCGGCTGAGGATTGGTGGGGCGGCTCTTGAACTCGGGGTGGGCCTGAGTGGCCACGTACCACGGGTGCACGTCGCGCGGCAGCTCGACCATCTCGACCAGACGTTCGTCGGGTGAAAGGCCCGAGATGACAAGACCGGCGTCCTCGAGCTGATCGCGGAAGGCATTGTTGAACTCAAAACGGTGACGGTGGCGCTCGTAGACAAGCTCCTCGCCATACGCCTCACGCGCGAGAGTATCGGCAGCGAGCTTGCACGGATAGGCGCCCAGGCGCATGGTGCCGCCCTTCTCGGTCACGTCCTCCTGCGAGCTCATCAGGTCGATTACGCTAAACGGACCGTCCGGATCAAACTCGGAGGAGCTGGCGCCGGCAAGGCCGACAACGTTGCGGGCGAACTCGCACACGGCAACCTGCATACCCAGGCAAATGCCCAGATACGGAATCTTGTGCTCGCGAGCAAACTCGGCAGCAAGAATCTTGCCCTCCAGGGCGCGCTTGCCAAAGCCGCCGGGAACCAGAATGCCCGATGCGTCGCCCAGAACCTCATTGACGTTTTCGGCATCGAGGCTCTCACCATCGACCAGCTGCACATCTACGTGACGATCGTAGAAAACGCCCGCGTGATGCAGGGCCTCGATAACCGACAGATATGCATCGGGAAGCTGGGTGTACTTTCCCACGACGGCAACCTTAACCTTATCGGCGTGATGGTTGGCATGGTTTTGCTTGCGCAGGAACTCATTCCATTCGCTCATATCGCGCTCGCGCGGATCGAGGCCAAGGCGCTCGCAAATGCGCAGGTCAAAGTCCTGCTCGGCGAGCAGCTGCGGCACGTCGTAAATGCTCGCGCAGTCCTCGTTGGTAAAGACACAGTCGGTGTCGACGTCGCAGAAGCTTGCGATCTTGCCGCGAATGGCGTCGTCAATATGGTGATCGGAGCGCAGCACAATAATGTCGGGCTGGATACCAAAGCTGCGCAGCTCCTTGACGGAGTGCTGCGTGGGCTTGGTCTTAACCTCGTGTGCGGCGGCGATATAGGGAACGAGCGACACGTGGATGTAGCAGACGTTCTCGGGACCGGCCTCCTTGCGGTACTGGCGGATAGCCTCCACGAACGGCTGCGACTCGATGTCGCCAATCGTACCGCCCAGCTCGGTAATGACAACGTCGGAGCCAGTCTGCTCCTCAATGCGGCGGAATTTGTCCTTGATGGCATTGGTGACGTGCGGGATCACCTGGACGGTACCGCCCAAAAAGTCACCGCGACGCTCGCGGGCAATCAGGCTCTTGTAAATGGCGCCCGTCGTAAAGTTAGAATCGCGGGTCAGGTTCTCGTCAATAAAGCGCTCGTAGTGGCCCAGGTCCAGATCGGACTCGTAGCCGTCCTCGGTCACAAAGACCTCACCGTGCTGGAACGGGCTCATGGTACCGGGGTCGACGTTCAGATACGGGTCGGCCTTCTGCATCGTTACCTTATAGCCGCGTGACTTGAGCAGACGGCCCAATGAGGCCGCGGTAATACCCTTACCTAGGGACGAAACCACGCCACCGGTTACGAACACATGCTTGGTCATATTGAGTTACCTGCGCTTCCCGTAGAAGTTGTCCATACACATCTTACGGGTCTTCATTGTAATACTCGGACCGCAAGCCGTTCTCATCTTTTCTCGCGCGCGCTCGCATTTCTCAATCTCGAAACAAAACGCCGCCCGGTTTCCCAGGCGGCGTCGCTATGGCAAGGGTTACATGCTGCTATCGATCAGCAGCCTCGTCCTCAAGCATTTCTTGAACGAGCATGCCGGTACGGACGCCCTCAAGATACCATTCGCCACGTTCGGTGAGGCAAATGCCATTTGCAAGCTGACCGCCGTCGTCGCTATAACGCGAGACGACATCAATCATGCCTTCGGAATCCAAGCGATCGATTGCGGCGCGGGCACGATACGGCGAAACCCCCACGCGCTCGGCAAGCGTTTTGCGCGAGAAACCATACGGCCCGCCATTGTCTTCGGTTTGCTGGGCGATCTCCATCAACACCAGTACCTCGACACGCTTCATATCGTTAACACTCGCACGACCCTTGCCCGCCATAGCAGCCTCCTCAAACCGAGCACGAGCATCTAACGCGCCGTGCGCGACCGACACACCTCACGATGGCAGGTAATATCCATCATGCGGCATCCCGCTAAGGATGAAACAGTTATGGTTATTGTATACCGCTCAAATTGTTTCTAGGCAGGTAAACGGCTATTTTTCGCCGAAATAGGCACTTTATTGATCAAAAAGCCGTACCGGGCGCTAACCCGATACGGCCAAAATGCAATGCAATTACCGCGGTGCTTCAAACTTAGCGGTGGAAGAAACCGCGGCGCTCAAACTTGGGCTCGCAGCACACGTTGATACCCAGTTTGCGCAGTACCGTCTCGTCCGTCGGCGAGATAATCACGCTAAAGAAGGCATCGCAACCGCGCAGCTGCTCCAGGCCCGAAAGGACGCGAGCGGCCGTCTCACTCGTGGCCGAGGTGATCGACAGCGCCATAAGCGTCTCGTCGGTGTGGAGGCGCGGGTTTTTGCTGCCCAGGAAATGCGTCTTGAGCTTGCTGATGGGCTCGATCGCCTCATCGCTAATGACCTCGAGCTCAAGGTCGACGCCCGAAACATGCTTGAGGGCGTTCATAATGAGCGAACTTGCGGCGCCCAGGCGCGTGGAGGTCTTACCGGTCACCACGGAGCCATCGGGCATGACCATGGCACCCACGGGACCACCCGTCAGCTGCTCCCTGGTGAGGGCCGCCGAGCGCGCCGGTGAGTAGTTCTTATCGATGCCGGCTTTCTTCATAATAATCTTGAGACGGTCGACTTGCTCATCGCCCACGCCGGTACGGCGCACATTTTCGACCGCGGTAAAGTAGCGGCGGACGATCTCCATCTTGGAAGCGTCGCGGCAGGCATCGTCATCGGTGATGGCAAAGCCGACCATATTGACGCCCATGTCCGTAGGACTCTGGTAGGGGCTCTTGCCCAGGATCTTTTCCATCAGAGCACGGACCACCGGGAAGGCCTCGACGTCGCGGTTGTAGTTGACAGTGGTCTTGTTGTAGGCCTCAAGGTGGAACGAATCGATGATATTGGCGTCATCGAGGTCAGCCGTGGCGGCCTCGTAGGCAATATTGACCGGATGCGTAAGGGGCAGATTCCAAACCGGGAAGGTCTCGAATTTGGCATAGCCGGCGGCGGTACCGTGCTTATGCTCGTGATACAGCTGCGAGAGGCAAGTGGCAAGCTTGCCCGAGCCAGGACCGGGGGCAGTGACCACGACAAGCGGTCGGGTGGTCTCAACAAACTCGTTCTTGCCGTAGCCATCGTCGGACACGATCAGATCGACATCGTGCGGGTAGCCCTCGATGGGATAGTGCAGCTTGGCAGGAATGCCGAGCGCGTTTAGACGATTGCGGAAGACGTCGGCGGCGGGCTGGCCGGCGTACTGGGTGATGACCACAGCCGCGACGGCAAAGCCGTTGCCGCGGAACAGGTCGACCAGGCGCAACACATCCTCGTCATAGGTAATGCCCAGGTCACCGCGAGCCTTGTTCTTCTCGATGTGGTTCGCGTTAATGGCGATGATGACCTCGACGTCGTCGGCTATGCTCTTGAGCATGCGAAACTTGCTATCCGGCTCAAAACCCGGCAGCACGCGGCTCGCGTGATAGTCGTCAAACAGCTTGCCGCCAAACTCCAAATACAGCTTGCCGCCAAACTGCGAGATGCGCTCCTTAATGTGAGCAGCCTGCAGCTCGATATACTTCGCGTTGTCGAAACCCTGGCGCATGTATGGCTCCCGTCCCGTTTCCATTTAATGTTCTAGGCGATTATAACGGAGCCCGCCCTCCCCGATACCCAAACCATCAACAGGCACCAACCAAACACGCCATCGATAAGTTGCGGTGAAATAGTTCCTGTTTAACCC
>CAUDCB010000033.1 GCA_958447915.1 uncultured Collinsella sp.
ATGACCAGACTCGGTGACAACGCGCTCGGGGCGCTGCTTGCGGCACTTGTCCGTCGCATAGGGGCAGCGAGGAGAGAAGACGCAGCCCTCGGGCAGGTTCATGAGCGAAGGCGGGTTGCCGTGAATCGGCGTAAGCGGTTTCTTCTCATCGATAGCCTGCTCCGGGATGGAGCGGATCAGACCCCAGGTATAGGGGTGACGGCTCTCGTAGAAGATTTCCTCAGCAGTACCGAACTCGACGGGACGACCGGCGTACATAACCATGATCTTGTCGGCCATATCGGCGACGACACCCAGGTCATGGGTAATCATGATGATGGCGTTGCCGTTCTTCTCCTGCATTTCCTGCATAAGCTCAATAATCTGAGCCTGAATGGTAACGTCCAGGGCAGTCGTGGGCTCGTCGGCAATCAGAATATCGGGATCGCAGGCAAGAGCCATGGCAATCATGACGCGCTGACGCATACCGCCAGAGAACTGGTGCGGATACTCATTGACGCGCTTCTCGGGCTCGGGGATACCCACGAGGTCCAAAAGCTCGGTAGCGCGCTTGAGCGCCTCCTGCTTGGAGTAGCCACGGTGCAGACGAAGACCCTCACCCACCTGCTTGCCGATCTTATAGACCGGGTTCAAGGAGGTCATAGGATCCTGGAAGATCATCGCGATGTCGTTACCGCGAATGTGCTGCATCTCTTCCTCGGTCATCTCGAGGATAGAACGACCGCGATAGCGAACGTCGCCGCCCTCGATCTTTCCCGGAGGCATCGAGATAAGACCCATGATGGTCATGGCGGTCACGGACTTACCGGAGCCGGACTCACCGACGACGCCCAGGGTCTCGCCGCGATCGAGCGTGTAGGAGACACCGTCGACAGCGCGAACAACGCCATCCTCGGTGTGGAAATACATCTTAAGGTCATCGACCTCGAGCAGATGCTGGCCCTCGGGAACCGGCTGGTCCTTCAGGTCCACATAGTTCTTGTTCTTCTTCATCCTTATGCGTCCTTCATCTTGACGTCGAGGGCGTCGCGCAGACCGTCACCCAGCAGGGTGAAGGCGAGCACCGTCGAGAGAATTGCCAGACCGGGCATGATCATCATCCAGGGAGCAGTCAGAAGATACTGCTGACCGTCCTGAATCATGGAGCCCCACGAAGGCGTAGGCGGAATAACGCCCATGCCAAGGAAGGACAGAGCGGACTCGGTCAGAATGGCGCCACCAATGTTCATAGTCGCGTAGACCACGATGGAGGCAACGGAGTTCGGGAAGATGTGACGCACGACGATACGAGCATCGGATGCACCCATCGCGCGCGCAGCGTCAACATAGTCGTTTTCCTTGACCGTCAGGATTGCAGATCGGAAGACGCGCGCAATCGAAGGCCAGCCGAGAACACCGATGGCGATAAAGACGTTCTGAAGACCACGGCCGATAACGGCGATCATGGCGACGACGAACAGCACGTACGGGAACGCTAGGAAGATATCCGCACAGCGCATGATGATCGTATCCCAGATTCCGCCGTAGAAACCGGCCAGAGCACCCATGACCAAACCGATCACCGTGGAGATGGCGGTGGCCATAATGCCGACGGACAGCGAAACGCGCGCACCGTAGATAACGCGGACGAGAATGTCGCGGCCAAGGGCGTCGGTGCCAAACGGGTGCTCGGCACACGGAGCCAGCAGCGACGTCTCGGCCATGGTGGTCGAGTCGGAAGCCGTCGGCGAACCGAGCCAGGGCTTAGCCCACAGATCGGCGGTCAGGGCAACCAAAACGACGATGATAATCCAGCAGACACCGATAACGGCGAGCTTGTTCTTACGAAGACGCTTAAAAGCGTCGCCCCACAGCGTGCGGGACTTGGCGGGAGCAGATGCGGCCTTGGTGGCGGTAGCTTGCTCCTGAGACTGAGAATCAGTTTCCTGCATGAGACGTACCTCCCTTAGGCCTTATCCGACGGACCGCCAAGGCGGATACGCGGGTCGAGGAATGCATAGCTAATGTCGACGAGCAGGTTGATCACCATGACGACGACAACGATGAGCGTAACGCCGCCCATAACGATGGGCCAGTCACGCATGCTAATAGCGCGATAGACCTCATAGCCGATACCGGGCCAGTTAAAGACCGTCTCGGTCAGGATGGCACCCGAAAGCATGCCGCCAAAGTCGACACCGATATAGGTAACGACGGGGATGAGTGCATTCTTAAGCGCATGCTTGATGATGATCGCGCGACTGGAGAGACCCTTGGCCTTTGCCGTACGGATGTAATCCTGGTTCATGACGTCAAGCAGCTGCGAACGCATAATGCGGGCAGCATAAGCGGTCGAAACCGAAGCCAGCGTAATGGTCGGAAGCACATAGTGCATCCAATCCTGATACTGAGAGCTGGAACCGCCGGCACCCGAAATCGGCATGGAGAATGCGCCGCCGGTGGCATCCTTGAGGATGACGCCAAAGAACAGCTGCAGCAACATACCAAGCCAGAAGGCCGGGACAGCAACGAGAATCGACGTGGTGAGCGTAACCAAAATATCCCAGAAGGAATAACGCTTTACCGCCGAAATGATACCCGCACCGATACCCATGATTGCCTCGAGCACGATGGCGCACGCGGCAAGTTTGACCGTATACGGATACTTTTGGGCAAAGATTTCCGTAACCGGCAGCTTGCGCTGGTACGAATTACCCAGATCGCCATGAAGCAGACCGTTCATGTAATACAGATAACGGTCTACAAGCGACGTCTGAACGGGATCGCCGTTCTCGTCAAGGATCGCGTTGCCGTCCTCGTCCGTCTGGACCAGGTGATAGCGTACGCGAAGCTGAAGCTCCACCTCGGGGGACAGAGCCTTGTCTCCACCGATCAGCTTGATCGGATCTCCCGGCACGATATTCTGGAGGGCGAACAGAATCAGCGTAACGCCCAAAAATACCGGGATGAACTGAAGCACACGTTTAACGATGTACTTACCCATACCACTCCCCTATCTAGGGATTAACCTAAATGGGATGCCGATCGCCAGACCGGCATCCCAAAATTACCATCAGCCAGTTTACCCCAGGTTAGGGAGAACTGTATGTTTCCCATGAGGTCTACGTAAATACTTGACCCTCACGGAAGCTGCAAACTCTTAGGCGAGCTCAGCGGTACCCAGCTCGGCGTGCTTCTGCGGATCGACATAGAGGTGCTTGATGCGATCGGAGCCGGCGATGGTGTGCGTGTAGAACATCACCGGGATGACCGGGCAGTCGGCAGCGACCATTGCGTCGGCCTCCTGCATCTTAGCGACGCGCTCTTCGTCGTCAACCGTGGTACGAGCCTCGTCGACCTTGGCGTCGAACTCGGGGTTGTTGTAACCAGAGCGGTTGTCGCCACCGAGAGAGGCAGAGTGGAACAGCGGATACAGGAAGTTGTCCATGATCGGGTAGTCGGCAATCCAGCCCAGACGACCGAACTGATAGTTGAAGTTCTGGTACTGCTCGAGCAGCGCAGACCACTCAGGGGTATCGGAGACGGCGGTAACGCCGACCTTGGCGAGGTCGCCGATGATGGACTCCATGATCTCCTTGTGACCACCGTCCTGGTTGTAGGAAAGGGTCACGTTAATGCCACGATCGCCGTTAGCGCCGGCAGGAGCAACCTTGTCGAGGTACTCGTTAGCCTTGTCGACGTCGTAGGCGCAGAACTCCCATGCGCCTTCCTTGTAGCCATCGATGCCCGGAGGAACAATGCCGTCGGCGGGGGTACGGGTACCCTTGAAGATGGTCTTGCAGATGGCCTCGCGGTTAATGGCCAGGGAGATACCCCTGCGCAGGTCGGCGTTGTTGAACGGCTCGGCCGTGGTGTTGCAGGTCAGGTAGTAGGTGGAAGGCTCGGCGCCGAGCAGCATGCGCTCGCCGTCGCCCATGGTGTAGCCGTCCTTGGACACGCCGCGATCCTTCTTGGCAGCGTCGATCTGAGCAACGGGAACGTCGCAGATATCGAGGTTACCGGCCTGGAACTCCTTGTAGGCGGTCTCCACGTCCTTGATGACCTGGAAGTGGATGCCATCGATCTTGGCCTTGTCGCCATAGTAATCGTCGAACTTCTTGAGGTTGATCTCCTGACCATCCTCCCACTTGCCGTCCATCATGAACGGGCCGTTACCGATCGGGGCAAGGTAGAAGCTCTTAACATCGGACTCGGCGCACTCGGGAACCGGGGATAGAGCCGGGTGAGAGGCGACGAAGGGGAAGTCGGCGTAAGCGGAAGACAGCTTAACGACGAGGGTCTCATCGTCGGGGCAAGTAACACCGCTGAGCTCAGTAGCGTTACCGGCAAGCAAATCGTCATAGCCCTCGACCATGGAAAGGTGATAGGAGACCTCGGAAGGACCGTACTCGGTAGCGATGGCCGACTTGGTGTTGACCAGACGCTCCCAAGCGAGCTTGAAGGACTTGGAGGTAACGTCGTCACCGTTGTGGAACTTGGCCTTCTTGATCTTGAAGGTGAACTCGGTGGCGTCGTCGTTGGCCTCGAAGGACTCGCAAGCCAGCGGGACGATCTTGCCCTTCTCGGCGTCGTAAGAGGTCAGAGCATCGAACAGCTGGTACTCGACCTGAGTGCCCTGATCCTCCTGGACGTTGTAGGGGTCGATGCAGACCGGGTTGTTGATGTAGAAGTTCAGCGTCGAACCGGACTCAGAACCGGAAGCGTCGCCGCCCTTCTTGCCGCATGCGGCAAGAAAAGCCATGGAGCTCGCAGCAAGGGTACCGCCGACAAAGGCGCGACGACCCATAACGGGCTGGTGGAACATAGAATCAGCCATGCCATCCTCCTTATGAGATAGGACAAAGAAATGTTCAGTCGGACATATGTCGAGACAATCCGATCCGAACCATCAAAACGCCGCCCGCTGCTATGGCTGGTTATGCACCACAGACCAACGTTTTGCAATACAGGAGCGCATTTTATTCACGATTTGGGGCTAATTCCGGTTAACGGTCGAGAATTTCTTTAGTTGGGCGAAGTATGTGGGGATATTTTGACTCTGTTACAAGTCTGTAAACAAAAAGGGCCCCGCACATGCGGGACCCTTTACAAACGTATATACGCCGATGCTTAGTAGCCGACGATACCCTGCGGGAAGAAGAACATGCACAGAACGACACACACGGCAAAAACGACGGCCATAATTACCGTCAGGCGATCGAGGTTCTGCTCCATGACGCCCGTGGCAGAGCTGGAGTTATACAGCGAGCTAGCGATCATATCCGAAACGCCGGTGCCCTTACCGGAATGCATCAGAACGAGAATCGTCAGCGCCACGGCAGAAACAGCCCAAACGACAAACAGAAGAATCTGGAACGGACCCATAGATAAGCTCCTTAATAGAACAATTCAAACTCCAGTACTGTACCACAACCTTCAACACTCCCCCACCTGCCATTTAGGGACGGGGTAGAAATGGCAGAAATACCAAAAAGGGGGTCGTCCGGTTGTGGACAACCCCCTTACTAGAAAACGGTATTTGTTTTCTATTAGGCCTCGGTGGCGAGCAAGCGACCCGTCATCTCGGCGGAAGGCTCAATACCAGCCATGGTGAGCATGGTCGGAGCGATATCGGAAAGACGGCCGTCCTCGATACCGGTGAGTTTGGCCTTATCATCAACGATGATGAACGGCACGCGGTTGGTGGTGTGAGCCGTAAACGGATGCTTGGAACCGTCGGAAGCAACGTCAAACATGTGATCGGCGTTGCCATGGTCGGCGGTAATCAGCGCAAAGCCACCCTTGGCGAGAATCGCCGGGACAACCTTGGACAAAGCATCGTCAACAGCCTCGACGGCCTTAACGGCGGCGTCGAAGACACCGGTGTGACCAACCATGTCGCAGTTCGCGAAGTTCACGATGTAGAAATCAGCGCGATCCTCGTTGATGGCGGCGACGAGCTTCTCGGTAACCTCGGGAGCGCTCATCTCAGGCTGCAGATCGTAGGTAGCGACCTTGGGGGAAGCGACGAGCACGCGCTCCTCGCCCTCCTTGGGCTCCTCGATGCCGCCGTTGAGGAAGAACGTCACGTGGGCGTACTTCTCGGTCTCGGCGGTGTGCAGCTGCTTGAGGCCATTGGCGGCGATAACGTCGGCCAGGACGTTCTCGGGGAACGTCTTGGGGAAGGCGACCTCGACGTCAAACGTCGGATCGTACTCGGTCATCGTCACAAAGTGCGAAAGCTTGATCTGCTCGCGCTCAAAGCCGTCGAACTCCTTGTCCGTGAACACGCGGGTCATCTGACGAGCGCGGTCGGGACGGAAGTTGAAGAAGATGGCCGCGTCGCCCTCGTGGATGCCCTCGTTGTGGGCAGCGAAGGGCTCGACGAACTCATCGCCGCGCGGATCCTTCTCGTAGTAGGCCTTGATACCGGCCACGGGGTCGGTATCGGCATCGGACGCGTTGACCATGACATCGTAGGCACGCTGGATGCGCTCCCAACGGTTATCGCGGTCCATGGCCCAATATCGGCCCGAGACGGTGGCAACGCGAGCGTCGCAACCGGTCTCCTCGGAGATCTTAGCCAGGAAGGCGCAGAACTCACTCATGTAGCCGGCACCGGACTGCGGGTCGACGTCGCGGCCATCCATGAAGGCGTGGACGCGAACGGTCTTGACGCCATGCTGGGCAGCCATCTTGACCAGAGCCTCGACGTGGTTCATGTGAGAATGAACGCCGCCAGGGCTCATAAGGCCCATGAGGTGGAGAGTCTTGCCTTCGGCCTTGACATCGTCCATAGCCTTGACGAAGACCTCGTTCTTGGCGATGGAGCCGTCCTTGATGGCATTGTTGATGCGCGAAAGCTCCTGGAACACGATGCGGCCGGCACCGATGTTGAGGTGACCCACCTCGGAGTTACCCATCTGACCGTCGGGAAGGCCCACGTCCTCGCCCGAAGCGCCGAGCGTGGTGTGAGGATACTTCTCGTACAGGCTATCAAGGAAGGGCGTCTTGGCGGCGGCGACGGCGTTCTCGCCATCGGCCGGAGCCAAGCCACAGCCGTCCATGATGATCAGGAGTGCAGGAAGATGACGCTGTGCCATATGTCCTACTCGCCTGCCTTGACGACCATAGAGGCGAAGTCGGCAGCCTTGAGGGAAGCGCCGCCCACGAGGGCGCCGTCAACGTCAGGCTTGGCGACGAGCTCGGCGATGTTGCCGGGCTTAGCGGAACCGCCGTAGAGAACGCGGATGCCATTAGCGAGCTCCTCGCCGAACATCTCCTTGAGGGTCTCACGGATAGCGCCGCAGACCTCCTGAGCGTCCTCGGCGGTAGCGGTCTTGCCGGTGCCGATGGCCCAGATGGGCTCGTAGGCGACGACGACCTGCTTGGGGCAGGTGATCTCAAGACCAGCAAGGCCAGCCTTGACCTGGTTCACGACGTGCTCGACATAGGTGCCAGCCTCGCGGACCTCGAGGGACTCGCCGCAGCAGAAGACGGGAACAAGACCGGCGGCAACGAGAGCCTTGGCCTTCTTGTTCTGATCCTCGTCGGTCTCGTGGAAGTAGTCGCGACGCTCGGAGTGACCGATGATGCAGTAGGTGCAGCCAGCGGACTTGAGCATGTCGCAAGAGGACTCACCGGTGAAGGCACCCTTGGCCTCCCAGTACACGTTCTGTGCACCGAGGGCGATGGGGGCAGCCTGAATGCGGTCATGAACCGTGGTGATGTCAATGGTCGGAGGGCAGACGAGCACCTCGACGCCAGCCGGAACCTCGGGCAGAGCCTGAGCCAGCTCGTCGGCGAGCCTGGCGGCCACGGCGACGTCGTTGTTCATCTTCCAGTTACCAGCGATAAGAAGGGTGCGATTAGGCATCGAGAAGCGCCTCCACTCCGGGCAGGGCCTTACCCTCGACGAGCTCCATGGAAGCGCCACCACCGGTGGAGATCCAGCTCATCTTGTCGGCCAGGTTGAACTTGTTGACGGCTGCGACAGAGTCGCCACCGCCGATGATCGAGGTGCAGTCGGCCTCGGCGACAGCCTCGGCGATAGCCTGGGTGCCGTGAGCGAAGTTGTCGAACTCGAAGACGCCCATGGGGCCGTTCCAGAACACGGTCTTGGCGCCCTTGACGGCCTCGGCGTAAAGCTCCTCGGTCTTGGGGCCGATGTCCATGCCCTCACGATCGTCGGGGATAGCGTCGGAAGCGACAACCTCGGGGACAGCGTCCTCGCCAAAGTGATCGGCAACGCGGTTGTCGATGGGGAGCAGGATCTTGACGCCCTTCTCCTCGGCCTTCTTGAGCATCTCGCCAGCGCGCTCGACCCAGTCCTCTTCCTTGAGGGACTGACCGACGGACATGCCCTGAGCCAGGAAGAAGGTGTAGGCCATACCGCCACCGATGATCAGGGTGTCAGCGGAGTCGATGAGGTGATCGAGAACGCCGATCTTGGAGGAAACCTTGGAACCGCCGACGATAGCGACGAAGGGGCGCTCGGGCTCGGCGAAGATGCCGGTCAGCGTGTCGACCTCCTTCTCAAGCAGGAAGCCGGCGACGGCGGGCAGGTAAGCGGCGGGGCCCACAACGGAACCCTGGGCGCGGTGAGCGGTACCGAAAGCATCGAGAACGAAGACGTCGCCATAGGAAGCGAGCTTCTTGGCGATCTCGGGATCGTTCTTCTTCTCACGCTTATCGAAGCGGACGTTCTCGAGAACGAGAACCTTGCCCGGCTCGACGGCAGCGACAGCCTCGGCAGCCTTCTCGCCGTAGGTGTCGGCGACAAAGGCAACGTCGAGACCAGAGAGCTCGGCGAGCTTCTTGGCGACGGGCTCGAGGGACAGCTCGGGCTGGAAGCCGGTGCCATCAGGACGGCCGAGGTGGCTCATGAGGATGACGCGAGCGTTGTGCTCAACGAGATAGTTGATGGTGGGCAGGGCAGCCTTGATACGGGTGGTGTCGCCAACGACGCCATCCTTGATAGGCACGTTGAAGTCAACGCGGACGAGAACGCGCTTGCCGTCGACATCGATGTCGCGGACGGTCTTCTTGGTAAAGGCCATGTTTGCTTCTACCTTTCGTACGTGTCTGCCTCCCATTACGGCAGACGATTTCCTATAAAAAGGGCGCGACCCTAGGGTGTAAGCCCTATAAGGCCGCGCCCTTCTTTAGACGCTCAACGAGCTATTCGCTAAAAGCTAAATTAAGCAACGAACTTCTCGAAGTACTTGATGGTGCGGACCATCTGAGAGGTGTAAGAGTTCTCGTTGTCGTACCAAGAGGTGACCTGAACGAGGGTCTGGCCGTTGCCGAGGTCAGAGCACATGGTCTGAGTGGCGTCGAAGATGGAGCCATGGGTCTCGCCGATGATGTCGGTGGAGACGATGTCGTCCTCGTTGTAACCGAAGGTCTCGGAGATGGTGGCAGCGTAGGCCTTCATAGCGGCGTTGACCTCGTCGACGGTGACCTTCTTGTCAACGACAGCGTAGAGGTTGGTGATGGAGCCGGTCGGCGTCGGGACGCGCTGGGCGGCACCGATGAGCTTACCGTTGAGCTCGGGGAGAACCAGGCCGATAGCCTTGGCAGCACCGGTGGTGTTGGGGACGATGTTGACGGCGCAGGCGCGGCTACGACGCTTGTTGCCCTTGCGCTGCGGGCCGTCGAGCGGCATCTGGTCGCCGGTCCAGGCGTGAATGGTGGTCATGATGCCGGACACGATGGGAGCGAAGTCGTTCAGACCCTTGGCCATCGGGGCGAGGCAGTTGGTGGTGCAGGAAGCAGCGGAGATGATGTTGTCCTCAGCGGTCAGCGTCTCATGGTTGACGTTGTACACGATGGTGGGCAGATCGCTGCCGGCCGGAGCGGAGATGACGACCTTCTTGGCGCCAGCGTTGATGTGGGCCTGAGCCTTAGCCTTGCTGGTGTAGAAGCCGGTGCACTCGAGAACGACGTCGACGTCGAGGTCGCCCCAAGGCAGGTTGTTGGCGTCGGCCTCCTTGTAGATCTTGATCTCCTTGCCGTCAACGGTGATGGAATCCTCGCCAGCAACGACCTCGTGATCGCGAGCGTAGTTGCCCTGCGTGGAGTCGTACTTCAGCAGGTAAGCGAGCATATCGGGAGAGGTGAGGTCGTTGATAGCGACGATCTCGGAGCCCTCATGACCGAACATCTGACGGAAAGCCAGACGACCGATGCGACCGAAGCCGTTAATAGCAACCTTTACTGCCATTGTGTCTCCTTTCGTAAGGCCCCCGCGAGCTACAGCGCCCGCCGTTGAGGCCCACAAACTAACCACTCGCCTAATATACCTTTTTTTTGACTTGAATTTCACGAGAATGCTCGAAATTGAAAATCAAATTTACGTTAAAACGTTTTAAAGAGTAAAACAGCAGTTCAATCCCTATATAAGCAGTTTCGCTCAACTACCTGTTTGCTTCAATGAGCTTTTCAAGCCTCAAAACTCGATGGTAGAGGGCCGACTTCGACAAGGGAGGGTCAGCCATCTCCCCCAGATCACGCAGTGACAGATCGGGATAGCGCTCGCGCAGGTCGCAAAAGACCGCCAAGGCGTCCGGAAGCGTGTCGCGCAAACCCCGCTGTTCGAGCTCATCGATCAACGCAAGCTGATGCTGGGCGGCACCTGCACTTCTGGTCTGATTGGCCAGTTCGGCATTCACGCGACGGTTTACGTCGTTCTTAACCAATTTGACCGCGCGCGCTTCCTCGATCTCGGCAACGCTGCGCTTGGCGCCGACCAGCTTTAGGAGCTGCTCGATCTCCTCGGCGCTCTTAATGTAGACGGCAAAGGACCCGCGCCGCGCGTTAACGCGCGCATGGACCCCAATCTGCTCCAATAGATCGCAAAGTCCCCGGGCATACTGCTCGCCCTGCACCGCGATCTCCAAATGAAAGTCTCCGCGGGGATCGGCCACGAAACCGCCGGCGATGAGCGCGCCGCGGATGTAGGCAAGTCTGCAGCAGGGACGGGCAACGATGTGCCGGGGAACACCGGCGACGAGCCCTCCCCTGCGGTCTAGAATGCCCAGCAGCACCAGAGCCTTGTCCAGGTCGGGTTGATCGGGCAGGGTAATGAGATAGTTACGGACCTTATGCAAGACCGATTTACGAACGGTGAATTCCGTTTTGAGCTTAAGGATACGATGCGTCAGCGTGATCATCGTGCGCGCGACGGCACCCGTCTCGGTCGCGACCGTCAAACGATACCGCCCGGAGCCGGCCAGCGAAAGTGTACCGCTCACACGCGTCAGGGCGGCAAGCGTCGACAAATCGCAGTATTCACATTCGGGTTCGCAGCGCGCGAGCTCGTCACGCACCTCGGCGGTAAACGACATGCAGGCCTATGCTTTCGTGTTCGCGCGCGACAAGTCGCGATGGGAAATGCTCACGTGATACTGGGCGCCTTCCAAATAACGCGCCGTGGCCTCGGCGATGGCAACGCTGCGGTGTTGACCGCCCGTGCAACCGATGGCGATAGAAAGCTGCGGCTTGCCCTCCGCGATATAGCCGGGCATGACCGTATCGAGCAGCTGCGTCCAGGCCTTCCAGAACTCCTGGGTCTTGGGATGGTCCAGAACAAAGTCGGAGACTTTCTTATCGAGACCGGTCATGGTGCGCATCTCGGGATCGTAGAACGGATTGGGCAGGAAGCGAACGTCGATCATGATGTCCGCCTCGACGGGCATACCGTGCTTAAAGCCAAACGAGAACACGTGAACGTCCATGAGCTGCTGGTCGGACAACTCGGAGAACGCCATGCGCAATTTGTTGCGCAGAGCAGAGGTGCGCAAGCGGCTCGTATCGATAATCATGTCAGCTCGGTCGCGAACGCCCTGCAGCTGCAGGCGCTCGCGCTGAATCGCATCGGCCGTAGTCTCCCCCGGCTTGGCAATGGGATGGCGGCGGCGGTTTTCACTATAACGACGGATCAGCACCTCGTCAGAGGCCTCGAGAAACACGATGTCACAGCTCATCTCGCGCTCCTCGAGTGCGGCAACGGCATCGAGCAGCTCATCGAACAAGCCCTGGCTGCGCAGGTCGCAGGTGACGGCAAGATGCCTGCCCACGCCCGTATTGATGCCGACGAGTTCGGCAAGCTGGGCGATCAGACGCGGAGGCAGGTTATCAATGCAAAAATAGCCCATGTCCTCGAACACATGCACGGCCTGCGTTCGGCCCGATCCAGACATTCCGGTGATGATGACGATATCGGGGATGCGCTCCGAGCGCTCCGCCGCATCCATGGCATCTCCCTTTTGCATGTGTGCCTCCTAAAACAAGCGCGGGACCCGGCCAGCGGATCCCGCGCGATCAATTGCCTTTATTGAGTATACCGCCCCAAGCGGATACGAGGTCCGTCTTACGCCTCAAGCGCGGCTTTGAACCAACTCGTAATACTCGTGGGGTGCGTAATGGCAGTGCCCACGACAACTGCCCAGGCGCCCGCATCAATCGCGGCGCGGGCCTCCTCAGGCGTGTGCACGCGACCCTCGCAGATGATGGGAAGGCCGGGAAACTCCTCGGTCGCCTGGCGCAGGAGCGGCAGATCGGGACCGTCGGCCATGGTGCAATCGATGGCGGCGACACCATGAGAAAGCGTGGTGGACACCAGGTCGAAGCCCATGTCGACAGCACGACGAATATCCTCGATGGTGGCACAGTCGGCCATCAGGAGCACGCCCTCCTCGTGCAGCGGACGGAAGGTGTCCTCAACGGTCTTGCCATCGGGACGCGGGCGATCAGTGGCGTCAATTGCCACGATGTCGGCACCGGCGGCAACGCAGGCGCGAGCATGACGCAGCGTCGGCGTGATGTAGACGCCCTCGTGTCCATCCTTCCACAAGCCGATGACGGGGACCTCGCAGCGGCCCTTAATGGCGGCGATGTCGGCAAGACCCTGGCAGCGAATAGCGGCAGCACCGCCAAGCTCGCAGGCGCGAGACATCTGAGCCATGGTTTCGGGCGTACGAAGCGGCTCGCCCATATACGCCTGAACGCTCACGACGAGCTTGCCCTTTAGGGACTGGATCAAAGGATCAACGGTCATGTTCGACTCAACCTTTCTCAAAACAGCCTTCTGAGACACCGCACCTTGACGTTCAAACCGTCGCTCGCGTACCGAAGTACGCTTCGCTCCTCTTTCACGTCAATCTGCGGCACCTCAGAAGGCGCACTTGGTAGTTATGTTTACTTCAACGACGCAAGAAGGTGTTCGGCGGCGCCGATGAGCGGCGCGTCGCCCTCCAGAGAACCGATGAGGATCGGCGTGTCCTGAAGCGGGTCGAGCGCCTGGCTGGCATAGCCCTCGTGCACCGAGTCCTTCCACGTTTGCGAACGCCAATCGGGACCCTGGTGAATCACACCTCCCGAAAGCACGATGACCTCGGGATCCAAGATGTTGGCAAGCGAGCCCAAGCTGGCGCCCAGCGCAAAGCCGGCGTCATGGATGACCTCCGTCGCCTTTGCGTCGCCCGCACGGCACAGGTCGTTCACATCGCGACCGACCGAAGGACGGCTGGGGTCAACTCGACCGAAGCGCTCGTCGTACATACGGCCAATCGAGGTGCCCGAAGCTACCGACTCAAGATGGCCAGAACGACCACAGGCGCAGGGAATTCCGGCAGCAGCCGAGCACTCGATATGGCCCATATGGCCGGCAGCACCATGGAAGCCCTGCATCACGCGGCCGTTCTCGACATATGCGCCGCCGATGCCCGTACCGATTCCCAGGCACAAGACGGAGAACTTGCCCTTGCCGACGCCCCAGTGGGCCTCGCCCAGAGCATGAGCCTGCACGTCGCCCACAACGGCAACGGGAAGACCAAGATCCTCGCGCAGACGCGGCCCCAACTGAACGCCAGACCAGCCGGGCATAATCTCGTTGGCATACGCGATGGCGCCCGTCTTGGGGTCGACGACGCCTGCGGCGCCAATGCCGACACCAAGAACCTCAACATCGGGGTTCGCTTCGATGGCGGCCTTAATAGACGCCTCGATGCGCTGGAAAACTGCCTCGCCGCCTTCTTGGGCCTCGGTGGGAACCTCGGCTTCAAAGACCGGATGGGGCACGCTGCCATCAGCCGGGTACTCCATGATGGCAGTCGCAATTTTAGTTCCGCCGATATCGACAGAGCAGACGTACTTGTTCTCCATGTCGCTCTCCTTCGGAGATAAAAACAACTACAGGAAATGCGCCGTCAGGCTAGCCGTCACAGCGCAGTAAAGGTTTTCCAGGTGTCCGAGATCGCCGAGAAACCGTGTGGCCATTGACCTAATGGGTCATGGCCACACGGTTGAACGGCGAGGTCGGGTGCCTGGGAAGCTTTACAGGAGACCGTTGTCCTGAAGGACCTTCCTAATCGCCTCGACGTTCTCGCCGGTCATGGCC
Source organism: uncultured Collinsella sp. (assembly GCA_958447915.1). Lineage (GTDB taxonomy): Bacteria > Actinomycetota > Coriobacteriia > Coriobacteriales > Coriobacteriaceae > Collinsella. The sequence goes on from CAUDCB010000033.1 coordinate 14,381, forward strand.
TTCACCGGGCGCGGCATGGTCGGGCTGTCGAAGATACCCATGAGGTTCATAGCGGTCTTGAAGGCGCCGACGCCACCGGCATAGCCCTGGACGCCCGAGGTGACGTCCCAGATGTGCGAAATCTCATTGAGGCGATCCTGCTCGGCCTTGACGGTAGCCCAGTCGCCGGCCTGAGCGGCCTTCCACTGGCGCACGTAGCCCTCGGGCTCAACGTTGGCAAGGCCCGGGACAGAGCCGTCGGCGCCACCGAGGTAAGCGCCGTCGACAACGACCTCGTGACCGGTGAGGATGCTCATCGGATGGCCATTCTTCTCGTTCTCCTGAACGAGGTAGCGGAACGAGATGTCATCACCCGAGGAATCCTTGACGCCAGCAAGGACGCCCTCGGCGCCGAGCTTGGCAAGGAGCTTCCAGGGGAGCTTGGTGTGAACGCACACGGGAATGTCATAGGCAAAGATGGGCAGATCGAGTTCCTCGTGCAAGATGCGGAAATGCTCCTCGACCTCGGTCATGCCCTGCAGGGCATAGAACGGGCAGGTGGCGACGAGCGCATCGGCGCCCAGCTCCTGAGCGACCTTGCCGTGCTCAATCATGCGCTCGGTCTCGGTATCGATGATGCCGACCAGAACGGGAACGCGGTGGTCGACGATACGAACGGCCTCGGCGATGATCTGGCGACGACGCTCGTCGGTGGAGAAGACGACCTCGCCCGAAGAGCCCAAGAAGAACAGGCCATCAACGCCGGCGTCGATCATGCGGTTGATGCTGCGCTCAAAGGAGGCAACGTCGAGCTGGTGGTCTTCGGTATCGGGAACAACGACGGGAGGGATAACGCCGGTGAATTTCTGAGTTGCCACAAGAATCTCCTTAGTTGTCTGGCGGGCAGCCCTATGCCGCCCACTCTTGTTGGCAGTGTCCAGGCCGCCTAGGCCAAAGAACACG
>CAUDCB010000034.1 GCA_958447915.1 uncultured Collinsella sp.
AGTCCCTGCCGATGACGTTCTCGAAGGTCTTTCCGACCTTGCCCCTGTACGAGTTGTACCTGTGGTAGTCGGTCTCGCGGCGGATCCCGCAGCTGATGCCCATCTCGCGCATCATCTTCAGCGTCGTCTTGTCGGCTATGCGCACGCCCTGCTCGGCGCGCAGGCACATGGCGATCTGCCTGTGGCCGCACCCGTTGGCGGTGCGCGAGAATATCTCGGCGGCGGCCTCCCAGAGCTCGGGCCTGGTGGGAGCCTTCGGGTGCGACAGCGCGTAGTAGTAGCTCGACCTCGCCAGGCCGGCGCACTCGAGCAGGTCGGCGAGGGGGTATTGCCCTGAAAGCCCGCTCACGACCGCGGCCTTCTCGCCGTTCGAGAGCGTTTCTCCGCCTTCAGGGCGATCGATTTTTTTAGGTAGGCGTTCTCCGCCTCGAGCCTCTTGATCCTGCGCTCGAGCTCTTGCTCGCGCGTCGTCTCCCCGGACGGGGAGCCGGACCCCCTCGGCCTCCCCCTGGGCTTTGGCCTGAGCGCCTCCGGGCCCTCCTCCTTGTAGGCCTTCAGCCATTTCTTGAAAGGGCTTGGCGAGGCTATCCCGAACTTCTCCATGGCCTCGGGCTTCGTCATGCCCTCGTCGACGACCGCCCTGACGGCGGCCAGCTTCGTCTCGAACGAATAGGCGGTGTGTTTCTTTCCCATCATGGCCAGAACCTCGATACCAGCAGACCTGTAGGTGCACAGCCATTCTCTCACGGTTTCCTCCGGCATCCCGAGAAGGGCCGCGATCGCCGCGCGGCCGTGCCCCTCGTCGTGCAGCTCTGCCGCTCGCAGTCTCATCCCGACGTCGTACAAAGCGTTTCCAGCCATAAAAAAGCCTCCCATTTCTTGTGTCCAAGAAATGGGAGGCAGTTCAATGAGCTACGCGGGACGAGGACCGAGTGATTATTTAATCCCCGTCCCAGAAAAATCATTCTAGGCGGTGTACGCGATTGTAGATTTCACGGCATGGCGCCAGCCGGCGATCTTTTTGGCTCGCACGTCGGCAGGCATGGCAGGCTCCACGATGTCGCGGGCGCCGTAGACGTCGACGACATCGCGCGTGTACATGCCCAGCGCAATGCCGCAGGCCCAGGCCGCACCCAGGCCGCTCATCTCGTCGTTGCTCGCGATGCGGATGGGCGAGCCAACCAAGTCGCTCTCAAACTGCATCAGGTACGCGTCGCGCGTGGGACCGCCGTCAACACGAAGCTCGGCCAGCGCCGCACCCGAATCCTCGACCATCGCATCGATGACGTCGAAGATCTGATAGGCGATCGACTCATCGGCGGCCTTTACGAACTCCGCACGGCCCGTGGTGCGCGTCATGCCAAAGACGCAGCCCTCGGCATCGCTCGCCCAGTGCGGCGCGCCCAGGCCAGTGAACGCCGGCACAAGGTAGACACGGCTCGCCGGATTGGCGGCGTAGCACAGGTCGGTGACTTCCTCGGGATTGTTGATGAGCTCCAGGTCGTCGCGCAGCCACGTCTTGACGGCGCCGGCGTAGCTCACGTTGCCCTCGAGCACATACTCGGTCACGCCGTCCATACGCCACGCAAGCGAGCTCGAAAGCCCGTGCGAGCTGGCAACGAACTCGACGCCGACGTTCATCATGACCGAGCTGCCGGTGCCATAGGTCGCCTTGGCCATGCCGCGGCTGTGGCAGCCCTGGGCAAACAAGGCGGCATGGCTGTCGCCGAGCACACCGTGAATGGGCACGGGCGCCGGCAAAAAGCCGCCCAGATCCGTCGTGCCGAACATGCCATCGGAGTCGGTCACCTGCGGCAGGCAGGCAGGATCGACGCCAAAGGCCTCACACACCGGCTCACTCCAGCAGCCACGGCGCAGGTCAAAGAGTTGTGTGCGGCTGGCGTTAGACCAGTCGCAGCGGAACTCCGCGCCGCCCGTGAGCGTCCAAACCACCCAGGCATCGATGGTGCCCAGACACAGCTCGCCTGCCGCCGCGGCCTCGGCAGCCGTGGGAACGTTCGCGAGAATCCAAGCCATCTTGCCCGCCGGATAGTAGGGCGAGAGTACCAGACCCGTCGTGTCGCGCACCAGCTCGGCCACACCCTCGCGCGCGGCCAGCTCGTCGCACAGCTCACGGGCGCGGGCGCACTGCCACACCACGGCGTCGCACAGCGGCTCGCCCGTCGTGCGCCTCCAGGCAACGGTGGTCTCGCGCTGATTGGAGATGCCGATGCCGGCGACGTCGGCCGGATCGACCCCGGTCTCCTCCACCACGGCGCGTGCCACGGCCAGCACGTTAGCGGCGATCTCGGCTGGATCATGGCTCACCCAGCCGGCCTCGTTGACAATCTGGCGATGCGGGCGATCGGCACGATGAATCAAATGGCCGCCCTCGTCCACCAGCAGCGCCTTGGTACCCTGCGTGGATTGATCGATTCCGATGATGTATTTGCTCATGTACTCTCCTGTCTCCCCCGTCGATTCAAAAACTAAAACCCGACGGACAAGGAGCGAGCGGTCGTCAAGTGCCGCAGATCGCCGTGAAAGAGGGCCGCCGCGTACTTTGTGTACGCAAGCGACGGTTTGAACGGCAAGGTGCGGTGCTTGGCGGCCGCGCAGCGTCTGTTTCTACTAGTTGCCGAGGAACTCGGCGACCGTCTTGGCGATTCCCTCGGCGGTGAGCCCGTAGTGCGCAAAGACCTCGGGGCTCGTGCCGGTGATGACCGGCGCATCGGGCAGGGAGAGGCACTTGACCGGACGCGGGCAATGCTCGCCCACGACCTGCGCGACCATGGAACCCAGGCCGCCGAAGGGGCTGTGCTCCTCGACCGTCACGACGGCACGCGTGGTACCGGCGGCCTCGATCACGGCCTCGGCGTCGAGTGGCTTGACGCAGTACATGTCGAGCACCGTTGCCGAGATTCCCTGCTCGGCCAGCAAATCGGCGGCGTCCACGGCATGGCGGACCATCTCACCGGTGGCGACAAGCGTCACATCGGTGCCGCGACGCACCCAGGTGGCGCGATCCATCTGGAACGGGCACTCGCCCTCGGCGTACACGTCCTCGACCGGGTTGCGCCCCACGCGGATGTAGGCCGGCTTGTTGTCGGCTACCAGGGCGCGCACAAGCTCGGCGGTCTGGAAGCGGTCGCTCGGCAGATACACGCGCATGTTGGGAATCGCGCTCATGGCGGCGATATCCTGCGCGGAGTGGTGGCTCATACCCAGGGCGCCATAGGACACGCCGCCCGAGATGCCGATGAGCTTGACGTTGGTGTTGGAGTACGAGACGTCGACCTTGCACTGCTCATACGAACGCGTGGTCACAAAGGACGCCGGCGAGGCGGCCCAGGCCTTCTTGCCGCACGAGGCCATGCCGGCGGCGATGCTCACCAGGTCCTGCTCGGCAATGCCGACCTCAATGGACTGCTGGGGATACTGATCGAAGAACGGCGTGAGCGATGCGGAGCCGCGGGAGTCGGAGCACAGGACGACGATGTCTTTGTCAGTTGCGGCGGCCTCGAGCAGCGTGTCGCAGATAACCTTGCGGTTGGCGATCTTGTTAGCCATTGATAGCCTCCTTATGGGCAGCGAAATCGGCGATGATCTGGGCATATTCCTCATCGTTGGGCAGATGATGATGCCAGGAGGCCTTGTCCTCCATAACCGGCGAGCCGTAGCCCTTCACCGTGTTGAGGATGATGACCGTGGGCTTACCCTTGGTCTCGGCGGCCAGCGTCAGCGCGGCGTCGATGGCCTGGACGTCGTTGCCCGGAATGGAGAGCACGTTCCAGCCGAAGGCGGCCCAGCGCTCCTCCTGCGAGTCCTGCTTCATAACGTCCTCGGTGCTGCCGCTGATCTGCAGGCGGTTGCGGTCCACGAGCGCGCACAGGTTATCGAGCTGGTAGTTGCCGCCGCTCATAGCGCCCTCCCAGACCGAGCCCTCGGCAAGCTCGCCGTCGCCCATGATGGTGCAGACGCGGTAGTCGCGGCCGTCCATCTTGCCGGCAAGCGCCATGCCCACGGCCACGGGCAGACCGTGACCCAGCGAGCCCGAGTTCATCTCGATGCCCTTGAGCTTGTTGTTGGGGTGACCGATGTAGGGGCTGCCGAACTTGGAGAAGCGGGCCTTGACGTCATCGAGGTCCAGATAGCCCTCGTGGCAGAGCACCGCGTAGTAGGCCTCCATGGCATGACCCTTAGAGAGCACGAAGCGATCGCGGTTGGGATCGTCGACGGTCTCGGGCGAAATGTTGAGATGGTTGGCATAGAGGGTCATGAGGGCGTCGATCACCGACATGTCGCCGCCGATGTGGCCGCCGGCGCCAGCCATGATGATATCGACGCAATCGCGGCGAAGGTCCCAACGCAGGGACTCAAGCTCTTCGATAGTTGCCATTTCTACTCTCCTCGCAGGTAGGCTTTGACGTCTTCTTCAATCGGGTCGTATAAGTCGGGGGCAATGCCGATGTACTTGCACGCCTCGTAGAGCACCGGCACGACGTTGGCGTGAATGGCGACGCAGTGGTGGATGTAGGGACCCTCGACGATCTTGGCCTCGAGGCGCTTGAGGTTGTCGACCTCGACCCACAGGTAGGTGCCCATGCCGGCCGGGCCGTCGATGCCGCGGGCATTGCCCAGCAGCAGCGAGTACTCGCCGTTGTCGCCGTCAAAACGGGCAAGGGTGAGGTCGCCGTGCTTGGCCTCGGCCGTCAGCGCGCCGGGGTGATCGAACGCCAGCGGGTAGGTGAGCTTGGGCTTGACGGCCGCACAGCTGCAGGGCCAGGGGCCACAGTGCTGCAGCAGCTCGCCGTTCTCGTTGTCGGGATGACGCACGGTCCAGTCGGCGAACATGCCGCGGTGACGGCCCAGATCGGCAGCCTCGACCATCAGCGCGGTGATGGCGCCGTGGATATCGGTCTCGCACACGACGGGGATACCCATCTCGTTAAGGATGGCGTTGGCGGCGCAGGGCATAATGCCCAACTCGTCCTGCAGGGCGTTCCAGCACTGGATGGCACCGGCGTTGCAACCGTACTTCTCGACCAAGCGCTTCATGGCGATGGCAAGACCGGCCACAGCGGGGACCTTATCCTCGGGGATGCAGATCTCAAAGCTGTCGGCAATGTGGGCGAGCATGGCTGCCATGGCCTGCTCGTCGGCCTGGGCGTCGCGCACGGCCTGGACAAGCTCGGTCATGGGGATGGGCGAAAGCTGGATGTTGAACTTCTCGAGCAGCTCGCCCTCGTTGCACATGGTCGACCAGAAGTCGAACGGACGGGTGGCCATCTGCAGAATACGGGTGTGCTTGAAGGTCTTGACCACGTTGCACACGGCCAAAAAGTCCCAGACGCCGCGCTCGAACTCGGGATCGGTCAGGCGGCAGTTGGTCATGTAGGTGAAGGGCACCTGGAAGCGGCGCAGGACCTTGCCGGTGGCGAACAGGCCGCACTGGCTATCGCGCAGGCGGGTGCCGTCGGGCTCGGGGCGCTCGTCGCGCGGACCCCACAGCAGCACGGGCAGACCGAGCTCGCGGGCAAGGCGGGCGCAAACGTACTCGGTACCAAAGTTGGCGTGGCACAGCATGATGCCATCGACGCCCTCGGCGCGGAACTTCTCGACGATAGGCGCGATATGGCTGTCGTCGAACAGCAGGCCCTCGTCGTTGATGTCGTCGATATCCACGATGTCGACGCCGATCTCGCGCAGGCGATCAGCCGTAAGGCCGCGATACTTGATCGCGTCCGGCGCGCTAAAGATGCTGCGGCGCGTGGGCACGAAACCGAGCTTGATCTTATCCATGTACGTCCTCCCCTAATCACATGTTCAGTAAACAGACGCATGTTTCGTTTTGTTCTGTTTACTAAATGTTTTACTCTTTTGTTTAGTAGTTTAGCGCGAAAGTCCCGTAAACGGTAGAGAAATCAGCCTAAACGGTATGTAAACAATCTGAACATACAAGGGCAACAAAAAGAGGGCCCCGTAGGACCCTCTCTCTTGGTAGCGTCATATATGGTTGCCTTTGGCGGACTTTTCCGCTCTGAGGTCTGGCGCCGTTCTGCCTAGATTTCGCGCACGCTCTGGCGCTCGACAAAATAGGTCGATACGGCCGTTTTGCAGGTATAGCTCTTGGGATTGCGGATGTTGCCCACCAGGCGGCGCACCGCGATCTCGCCCACCTCGTGCTTGGGAACGTGCACCGTGGTGAGCGGCGGGTTGGAGAAGGCACCCAGAGATAGGTCGTCAAAGCCGATGATCGAGACATCGTCGGGCACACGTATGCCGTGCTCGTTGAGCGCGCGCATGGCACCCACGGCGAGCACGTCGTTCTCGGCAAAGAAAGCCGTCGGCAGGTCGTCGTGCGAGACGCTGTCGAGCCACACGCCCATGTCGCGATAGGCACCCTCGAGCGTGGTGCCCAACGTGACACGCCATGCCGGATTGGCCTCGAGGCCCGCGTCCTCAAGCGCTTGGCGATAGCCGCGCTCGCGATCCTTAAAGTTGCGAATACGAAGGTCGCCCGCCAGATAGCCGATCTGCTTGTGGCCTTTCTCGATAAGGTAGTCCACGGCGCGCAGCACCGAATCGGTGTTGGCAATGACCACGGCGTCGAAATACTGGCGATCGCTCCAGCCATCGAGCACAATCAGGTGGGCGGCGGCGTTAGCGAACAGGGCGTAGTCCTCCTCGCCCAACTCCGTACCCATTAGCACAATGGCGGCGGACGGATCGGCGATCAGGCCCTCGACCTGCGGGCGCACGGCGTCCAGGTCGCTAAAGTCGAGCGAGACAAAGCTCGTGCTCATGCCGTGGCGACGCGCCTGACGCTCCACGCCCTCAATAACCGCGGGATGGAAGGTGCTCTCGTCCAGGATGGCACCCGTCTTGCGCGCAAGCACGAACTGGATACTCTCGAGCTGCGTCGACTGCTGGTATCCGAGCGATTGTGCGCACTCCAGGATGACCTTGGCGGTCTCCTCGCTCACGCTGCGCTTGCGGTTGAGCGCGTTGGACACGGTCGCAGGCGAAAAACCGGTGATGCGGCTGATCTCGCGAACACTTGCTTTAGCCATTGTTCCCCCTAGTAACGGTCGCGGTCGAGCATCGTGGCCTGACCGCCCCGTGACTCGATAACTAAACGACCGCAAATTCAATCTAAACAGAATAGTAAATGTTTAATAGCTAGTTTAGCCTGTTGTCAAGCAAAGTGGTGCGACTATTCCCCCAACGGGCACATTTACTCGGTAGCTAAAAAAGCCCCGTCCCAAATTGACTACATGGGGCGGGGCGTGAAAAACATTTAGCCCAGGACGCGGGCCATACGCGCCTTGAACTCGGACAGAAAGCGCGGGGCGTCGACGGTCAGCGCCACGAGTGCGCTCTTGTCGGGATCGGCCACACGGCGCTCATCGCAGATGGTGCGGCCGCGATACTCGCCAAGCAGGTCGATGCGCAAGTTACAGCCGAGCGCGCCCACGAGCGTGGGGTCAATCGCCACGGCGACGGCAAGCGGATCGTGCAGCGCGCAGCCACCCAGGTAGGAGGCGTTCATCTCGTACGAGCCAATGTAGTGCTCCACCATGCTCGCAAACGCGCAACCGGCCATGGTGCCCGAGCCCGTCCAGCCGGCAATGTCGCGACGCGTGAGCACCACGCGATGCGTCACATCCAGCCCCACCATAGTGAGCTTGCGGCCCGAACGCAGCACGGCATCGGCCGCCTCGGGATCACTTGCCATGTTGGCCTCGGCGCCCGCGCTCACGTTTCCGGGCACGGTGAGCGCACCGCCCATCACGACCACGCGACCGATAGACATCATCGCCGCCGCATCGCGCTCCAAGGCAAGTGCCAGGTTGGAGAGCGGGCCGGTCGCAACGTAGACCAGATTGGGACCATAGGTGCGCGCAGCATCAATCAGGTAATCGACCGCCGCGTTACCGTCGGCCGACGTCGCCCCCACCGGCTCGTACGGCGACGCGGGCACGCTCGCCCCGCCAATGCCGTTCTTGCCGTGAATGAGCGTGGTGGACGCCGGCGGTGTATAGGGCTCAGTCGCCTTAATGGGACGATCGGCGCCCAGGTACACCGGCACCTCGGGACGACCCAACAGGTCGAGCACCGCCAGGCAGTTGTGCGCCGATTGCTCGACGCGCACGTTGCCAAAGCACGTGGTGATGCCCACGAGCTCCACCTCGGGGCTCGCGATGGCATAGGCCAGCGCCATCGCATCGTCCACACCCATATCCAGATCAAGGATCAGCTTCTTGGTTGCCATTGTTCTACTCCGCTTCTCCGTCTTTATCGTTTAACCAAACCAATGTTCAACTTCGGCGCGCGTGGGAATCGATTGCTGAGCGCCCAGACGCGACACCGTCACCGCCGAGGCGCGAGCGCCCGCGACCATGCACTCAAAGAGCGGCAAACCCTCTAGACGAGCCGCCGCCAACGCGCCGATAAACGTATCGCCGGCCGCCGTGGTGTCGACCACCGACCTCGAAAGCGCCGGCATGTGCAGCAGCTCGCCGTCATCACCGAGCGTAACCGAGCCGGCACCGCCCAGCGTAATGACCGCGGCGCCAGCGCCTTTGCCGAGCAGAGCGTTGAGCGCTTCGACACAACTCGCGTCATCTGTGGGCAGAATGCCCGTCAGCGCCTGGCATTCGGTCTCGTTGGGGCAAACCAAGTCGACCGCAGGCCACACTCCCGCCGGTAGATCGCAGGCCGGCGCGGGGTTAAAGACCGTATAGAACCCCAGCTCGTGAGCGCAAACAAGCGCCTTGGCAGTCGCCACGAGGTCACATTCGCCCTGGGCGATAAAGACGCTTCCGGCAGCCGGGGCAATCTCTCTGGCGCCTCCGTCGAGCCCGTCGGCCACCAGGTGCCTCAGCGCACAGGCCACATCATCGCCTGTAAGCGCATGGTTGGCACCCGGCGACAGCACGATACGGTTGTCGCTCTCGCAGCGGATGATGGTCGCCGTGCCCGTCTCCACGTCGTCGCGCCGCGCCACGAACTCAACGCCCACGCCGGCATCCCGAAGTCCCGCCACCAGCGCATCGCCAAACGCATCGCGCCCGACCGCGCCGATCATGCACGTGCGCGCACCCATGCGCGCGGCGGCGACGGCCTGGTTAGCGCCCTTACCACCGGCATTGGTGATAAAACCGCTGCCACCGACGGTCTCGCCCGCGCGCGGCATGCGCTCGCACGCCACCGAAAGGTCCATGTTCATGCTGCCGAACACCGCAACAATGCCGTTGTCTGCCATGGAAACCTCCTCGTCTGCAGGCCTTACGCCCACCGTCGGCGTCGATCGTGCGCTCTCGCACCTCTATAACTTTAGTTCACTTTGATGTGAACGCACCCTTGAGGTTGCGCCAGCAGCAAGCATTCACAGGAGCAGGCAGCTACAATGAATATGTGCCGATTATTCTCGTCATTGGATGATGTTTTATGGAGCAATTCCCACAATCGAGCCCACGCGGCCCGCGCCGCGCGCCTGATAACGAGGCGCCGCACGAACGCCCGCACGCCGACCGCCGCACCGGCGAGTCGCGACGCGGCCCGAGCCCGCATCGAACGCCCACCAACAAGGGTGCCTATGCAGCCAAGACCAACACCGGCGCCACACGCTCGTCCGCTACCGACCAGCAGGCGACCGCTCGCCCCAAATCTCGTTACATTCCTGCGCTCGACGGTCTGCGTACGCTCGCCGTCGTCGCGGTGGTGCTCTATCATCTCAACCTCACGTGGGCTCAGGGCGGCCTGCTCGGCGTCACGATCTTCTTTGTGCTTTCGGGCTATCTGATCACGCGCTTGCTGCTCAACGAAGTCGCTAGGACCGGCCGCATCGACCTTAAGAGCTTCTGGATTCGCCGCATCCGTCGCCTGGTCCCTGCCGTGGTAACGGTAGTGTTCGTGACCTGCGCGCTGTGCACCATCTTTAACCACGTGATGCTCACCAAGATGCGCCCCGACATCCTACCGTCGCTGCTGTTCTTCAACAACTGGTGGCAGATTGCCCAAAACGTCTCGTACTTCAATGCCCTGGGCGACCCCTCGCCGCTCACGCACTTTTGGTCGCTTGCCATCGAGGAACAGTTCTACCTGATTTGGCCGCCACTGCTGTTTGCCATGGTATCCATGCATGTGAGCAAGCCCAACACGCGCCGCGTGGTTCTGGGCCTTGCCGCGGCATCTGCCCTCGCCATGATGGTGCTTTACAACCCTGCCGCCGACCCCAGCCGCGTGTACTACGGCACCGACACCCGCGTGTTCTCGCTGCTGCTGGGCGCCTGGATGGCCTTTATCCCCGATCGCGACCTGGCGCCGGTGCGTCTCGCACATCGTTTGGGGCTCAATCGCCTGGCTGGCGCCGCCAAGCACGGCAAAAACGCCGAGGGCAAGTCTGGCGAGAAGGCCGACGAAGCAGCCGAGACCGCTCCGGCACAGCCGAGCGCCCTCGTGCGCTTTTGGTCCTCGCCCGCATCCATCGATGTGTTGGGCGTCGTGGGTCTGGTTGGCCTTGCCGCCATGGTCGCGCTCACCAACGGCTATACCGCGTTCCAGTATCGCGGCGGCACGCTGTTATGTTCCATCCTCACGCTCATGGTCATCGCGGCCTGCGTGCAGCCCCAGGGAATGGTTGCCCGCGCGCTGTCCGCCGAGCCGCTCGTGTGGGTTGGCAAGCGCTCGTACAGCATCTACCTGTGGCACTATCCTCTGCTGTTGCTCATGAACCCGGTCGCCAACATCAACGATACGCCCTGGTGGCAGTACATTTTGCAGGTGCTGCTGGTGGTCGCCGTAGCCGAGTGCTCCTATCGCTTTATCGAAACGCCGTTTAGGAAGGGCGCCTTCGGCCGCACCGTCGCCGAACTCCGCGATGGCACCACCACGCCCGCCAACTGGGCACGCGCGCACGTCCCTGTCTGCGCAGCCTGCGCTGTCGTGTTGGTCGTTGCACTGGGTGGCCTGATCTTTGTGCCCGAGACATCTGCGCTGAGCGGCGAGGGCGCCGAAGTTCTGAACAAGGAAGCCAAGAACACCGCGCCTACCGACCAGCAGGCGGCCGATGACACCGACAAGGACAACGACGGCTTCCCCGATGGCTCCTACGACCTGTTGATGATCGGTGACTCCGTGTCGCTGCGCGCCGTTGATTCCTTTGACGGCGTGTTCCCGCACAGCCATATCGATGCCGAAAAGGGACGCCAGTTTGATGCGGGCCGCGCGACATTTGAGGGCTATATCCAGCAGAACCTTGCCGGCAAGATCGTGGTCTTTGCCCTGGGCACCAACGGTTTGGTAACGGACGCCCAGGTCGACGCGATCATGGCCGACGCCGGCGAGCAGCGTATCGTCGTGTTTGTAAACACGCGTAGCCCGCAGCCGTGGGTCGGGTCCACGAACCAGGCCATCGCCAACGCCGCCACGCGCTACAAGAATGTACGCGTTATCGACTGGTACGGGTACAGTGCCAACCGCAACGACCTGTTCGACGGCGACGGCACGCACCTGTCGACTACCGGCGTGACCGAGTACCTCAACCTGATCCACGATGCGGTCAAGAAAGACCTGCCCGTGCACCCCGAGGACCACGTCAACGATCCGCAGCCAGCAGCCGTCAAATCCGCCGCCGACGCACTCGTCAATGCCCTCGCCTACAAGCCACACAAGCTGGGCACCGACAAGTAACACGCGGCCAAATCTGCTTCCACCCGCAGGGGGCGTCGGCCGTGGCCGACGCCCCCTGCGGCAGTTAGGGACGCTCCTTTTGCACCGGCACCTTGAGGCACTTCTGGCGCAGCCAATGAAGACCTCTAGAGATGAATTTCAAGCCGCTCCGCCGCTCCAGGCATCGTTTCCGCGCCTCGCGCCTGCCCCAAATCAAAACAAGCCCTTTTCGCCGCAACCTCAAAGGTCTGTGGGCAAAAAAGGGCAAATATGAGTACTGTTACCATTTTAGTAGCAGGCAAAACCGCCCAAAATGACGTCCGAGCAACCCCCACAACCCCCTAAAGCAGCCAACCTGACTTGTTTAAGGTGTATTGGAGCCAATTTTAATGAACATACTATAGGTTATGTTCATTATCTTCTTGACCGTAAATGCCATCAGTCTAGCAACAGTACTCATATTTGGCATTTTTTGCCCATCGTTATATAACTGACCCCCTGTAGCGGGCAAAAAAGAGGCCGCAGCCCATGGCCGCGGCCCGCTCGAAACCCAAAAGAGGCGCTACGCGCTGTAGCCCATCGCTTGCAGCACAGACATGACGACCGTCAGCACCGTAATCACGCCGATAGTCGCCCAAGTGAGCACGTTCCACACGCGGCCGTTGCGGTTGGCGCCCATAATGTGGCGATCAGCCGCGATAACCACCTGGAATACCAAGACTACGGGCAGCAGCACGCCGTTGATGACCTGCGAGGTCATCATAATCTGGAACAAATCGACGCCGGGCATGAGCACCAACACGGCAGAAATGCCGATGATGGCCGTAATGATGCCGCGATAAACCGGAGCCTCATCCCAGCTGCGATCGGCGCCGCGCTCCCAGCCAAAAGCCTCGCAAATGGCGCTCGACGTAACACCCGGCAGCACGCAGGCAGCCAAAAAGCTCGCTGCGACCAGGCCCGAGGCAAACAGCACCGTGGACCACTGGCCCGCGATGGGCTCCAGCGCGCGGGCGGCATCGGCGGCATCGCTAATCTGAATACCCGCCGGGAACAGCACCGTACCGGTCGTGATGATAATGAAGCCCGCAATGATATCAGCAGCAATCGAGCCGCTCACGGTATCAATACGCTGCAGCACGATATCGTCCTCGCCCGCATTTTTATCAACCACGTTGTTCTGCGCCAAGAAAATCATCCACGGTGCGATGGTGGTACCGATTGTTGCGACCACGAGCGACACGTAGCTGGGGTCGTTTTGAATATTGGGGACGACCAAGTCGACCGCGACCTCGCCCCAGTTGGGGCCTGCCATAAACGCGGCAACGATATAGGTCACGAACACGCAGCTTACCAGCAGCAAAATCTTCTCGATGCGCTGGAAACTGCCCGACATGGTAAGCATCCACACCAGCAGCGCCACGAGCGGCACCGAGATGCTCGCCGGAACGCCAAACAGGGCAAGACCACTCGCGATACCCGCGAACTCCGAGATGGTCACCGCCGTGTTGGCGATCAATAGCGCTGCCATGGCCAGCACGCTCTTGCGCACGCCAAAGCGCTCGCGAATGAGCGACGCCAAGCCCTTACCCGTGACGCATCCGCAGCGCGCCGCGGTCTCCTGCGTCACGATGAGCAGCACGGTCATGACGGGAAGCATCCAGAGCATCTTGTAGCCATAGCTGGCGCCCGCGCTGGAATACGTGGCGATACCGCCGGCGTCATTACCCGAAAGCGCCGCCAGCAGACCGGGGCCCATAGCGCCAAAGATGGCGGCGATGGTCAGCTTTTGCTTGGTGCTCCCCTTTTGCTTCGTGTTTTGCACGCGACCACCTATCCCATGACCGACATGGTGAGCAGCACCGCGGCGATGCAGTACGCCACACACGAGATCATGACTGCGATGACGTTCATGGCGGTACCCGACGTGTTAAGGTCGTGCTCATCGCGCCAGAACAGCACCATCAGGTAAATCACGGCGCTCATGTTGCCCACCAGGCAGATGATGGCGGCAATGTTAAAGCAGCCGGTAAAGAGCTGCTCCTCAAACATAGAGGCATCGGGGAACGCGGCGGTGCGCACCAGCTGCGCGCACAGGTAGGTCACGAGCGAAAGGATCAGGCCCATACCCGTGCTCTGGAAGAAGAATCCCAGGTACGGCTTGGGCTCGTCGTCGTGACCGTCGTACTCGAGGAAGTAGTTCTTGACGAACGACACCATGCGCGAGGCAGCCAACAGCACGAGCGGCATGGCGCACATGGGGAACACCACCAGATGCGCGGAGCCCAGCGCCGTCCCCAGCACCGTCGCCATAATGCACGAGGCGATGCCCCACACGACGACCCAGTACTGACGATGCACGAACCAGCTGAGCACGTTCGTCGAGTCGTCCGACGCGCTATCGCCCGAGCCGACACCGGCAATCTGCAGGTCCTCCTGATGCTCCTCGGCGATAACGTCCATGGCATCGTCGAAGGTCACGATACCCAGGATATGACGGTTCTCGTCGCAGACAGGGATGGCAACCAGGTCGTACTTGGTCATCTCGTCCGTCACGTCTTCCTGGTCCTCGTCGGGCGACACGTAGACCAGATCGCGATAGGCGAGCTGGCCCAGCGTGGCGTCGCGGTCGGCTACGATCAGCGTGCGCAACGAAAGCACGCCCGTCAGCATGCCGCTCGGATCCTCGGTATAGACGTAATAGACACTCTCATAATCCTCGTCGAGTTTGCGAATCGCCTCGATGGCATCGCCGACCGTCGCCGTGGCGGGCAGCGAGACAAGCTCCGAGGTCATGATGCGGCCGGCGGTGTTGTCCTCGTAGCCCAGCAGATTACGAATCGCCTTCTCCTCCTTGACGCCCATCAGGCGCAGGAGCTTCTCGGCCTTCTCATAATCGAGCTCGTCGATCAGGTCGGCAGCGTCGTCCGGGTCCATCATGGCCAGCATCGACGATGCGTCCGTGTCGGACAGGCCCTCGAGCATCTCGGTCATGAGCTCGTCGTCATCGAACTCCGAGATGGCCTCGGCGGCCTGCGCCGTATCGAGCTGCGCGAACACCTGCGCGCGCAGGCGCGGGTCGAGTTGCTCGATGATGTCAGCGATGTCGGCAGGATGCAGCTCGCCAAGCGTCTTGTGAGACACCGAGAGCTGGATGTTCTTAGTCGAGCGATCGAGCAGGTCCATGT
>CAUDCB010000035.1 GCA_958447915.1 uncultured Collinsella sp.
CAGCATCTCGGGAAAGACCGAAAGGGTCTCAATCAGCATGTTGTCCTCCCTACTTGTCCATATCGATCAAGCCATCCATCACGTGGACGGAAATTGTTCCTGCATCGGGAAGATCGAGCACGACCTGCTCGATCACGGGAATCAGTACCTCGCCATACCGATCACCCTCGACAACCCAAACATCGTTAGCAGGCGTCGACATGATCTCGACGATCGTGCCGAGCGAACCGAAGCGCTCGTCGACCACCTCACGACCCATCAGGTCGGTATAGGCAGCGTCAAGCGAATCGAGCTCAAAGTCGTCACGATTTGCCAGCACGTAGCATCCCGTGATGCCCTCGGCGGCCGTCAAGTCGTCAATGCCCTCAAACGAAACCAAATCGCCATCGCCCGTATCGGTGACGGACATGACCGTGCAAAAGCGGTCGCGCTTGAGCGCGGGCGGCGTCAGGGCGACGCGCATACCCGGCTCTAATACAGAAGGACGCCCCCGCAGCGGCTGAGCGAGGACCGCCCCCTTCCTTCCGTGCGGCTTGACCACACGGGCGATGTTTTTGTACTGGGACCTCAAGGTCCTAGCCCAGAACCTCTACCTCGACAGCAGTGTCGAGGCGAGCGGCCAGTGCACGGGCGAGCGTGCGAATGGCCTTGATGGTACGGCCACGACGGCCGATGACCTTAGCGACGTCATCCTCGGCGACCGAAACCTCAATCGTAGAGGCGTCGTCACCATCGATGACCTCGAGGCTCACGGAATCCGGGTCGTCGACGATCTGAACAACGAGATATTCGACGAGATCGGCGATGCGATCTGAGAGCATTGCCTCACCCTCGAGCTGTGCAGCGTCAACCTCAGGCACGATTTACTCCTCGGCGCCCTCAGCGGCCTCAGCGGCAGCCTTAGCGGCCTCAGCCTCTTTGGCGAGCTGCTTCTTGGACTTCTTGACGACGGTCTCGGTCTTCTCGCCCTCGTTGGCGGCCTTGACCAGAGCGGCGACGGCGTCGGTGAGCTGAGCGCCCTTGGACTGCCAGTCGGCGATCATCTCGAGGTCGAGGTTGATGGTCTTGGGGGCGGTCATCGGGTTGTAGCGGCCAACCTCCTCGATGATACGACCGTCACGCGGGGCGCGGGAATCGGCGACGACGACACGGTAGTACGGACGCTTCTTAGCGCCGTGACGAGCAAGGCGAATCTTGACTGCCAAAGGAAACTCCTCCAACCAAGCAGCTTTAGGCTGCAACTACAAACAAACAGTTGAACATAATACGCCATCGACGCGGGCAGGTGAAGTCCGTGAGACCAACTTCTTCGGTGTAGTCGAGGGCAAATCCATATCTTAGACAAGTATTTGGGATTTGCAAGCACATACACGCACCCCACATGAGCTGCGCGGTATACTCATGACATGGAAAGACGCGAACATACATACGGTTATGAGGATACCATGGGCGTCACACCGCCTCCCTGGACGGGCCCGGCGGTGGGCCTCATGGACCTTGATGCGTTTTTTGCGAGCGTGGAGATGCTCGATCATCCCGAGTGGCGCGGCAAGCCGCTCATCGTGGGTGGCGATGCCGATTCTCGCGGCGTCGTGTCCACATGTTCGTACGAGGCGCGTCGCTTTGGCGTGCACTCTGCCATGGCCTCGGCCGAGGCGCGGCGCTTGTGCCCGCAAGCCATTTGGACGCACGGGCACTTTGATCGCTACCGCGAGGTGAGCGCGCAGGTCATGGCGATTCTCGCCGACGAGACCCCGCGCGTTGAGCGCGTATCCATCGACGAAGCCTTTATCGATATCACACCGGGTCGCTTTGCGCCCGAAGACCCGCTGCTGGTTGCGCGGCGTATAAGCGACCGCGTGGCAGCGCTGGGAGTGACGTGCTCCATCGGCGTGGGCTGCAACAAGACGGTTGCAAAGATCGCAAGCGAGCGGGATAAGCCGTTTGGGCTGACCATCGTGCGCCCCGGAACCGAGCAGCGCTTTTTGGCCGCGCTGCCGGTGTCTGCCATGAGCGGCATCGGACGCTCAGCCGAGGAGCGACTGCGCCGCACGCGCATCTACACCCTCGGCGAGCTATCACGTGCACCGGTATCCACCTTGGCCTCTATTTTTGGCGTCAACGGCGAACGCATGCGCCAGCGTGCGCTGGGACTCGAGGTTTCCGAAGTCACGAGTCTGGACGAGGAACGCGAGGTTAAATCGGTGAGCAATGAGCGCACCTTTGCGAAAGATTTGACTGAGCGTGGGGACATCGAAGCGGCGATTGCGCTGTTGGGAGAGTCAGTGGGACGCCGTCTGCGCCGTCAGGGACTAACGGGCGCCACGGTGACGCTCAAGCTCAAGTATTCGTATGGAAGCGGGCGAACGGCGCAGCGGCGGCTTCCCCACCCCACCGACGACGAGAATATCTTTGTTGCCGTGGCGCTCGAGCTGCTCGACAATATCTGGCAAGAAGGCATGCACGTGCGTCTGGCAGGTATCGGAATGAGCGACTTCAATCACCAAGGCGGTATCCAAACCGACCTGTTCTGCGAAGTCGACGACCGCGGGGCCCAATCCAGCGACCGACGCGACCTCTCCGTCGCTATCGACGCCGTCCGAGACAAGTTCGGCGACACCGCCCTATCCTTCGGCCGCCAATCCCGCTTCAACGATTAACCGCCTTTGGGCAAAACGATGATTATTCTAGGACGGGGATTTTTTAATCATTTGGAGCGTCATTTCGCTCTTTGAATGATATTGGTCCCGATTCCCGTCAGGCGCGCAATCTGGTCAATCGTAAACCCCCGATGCCTCAACACTGCCAGAAGACGATTACGCTCTGATTTCGGCAAAGATTTAAGTTGATAAGGCTCATGCGGATCCAAAAGAGCCTGGGCAACTTCTAGCGCATCCATATCGGAAATATGCTTACCTTCGGGCATAAAATAGGAATTAGGTTTGCCGTCGGTGCTCGCAAGATAAAACGCCTCCGTACCCCCAAACAGATCGAGGACACCGTCACAATCGCAAATCTCGGGATGAGAGAAATACTCGTGGAAGCTGCTCCAACGATAAAGAGGAGCAGAAGAAATTCCAGCCTTTGCAGGGTTGTCATGGATATATCGAACGCAACGGAGCAGCTGCTCATCGTCAGAAATGATCACGCTCTTAAATCGTTCCTGGAACGCCGGTCCGCGGCGACCGGTTTTTTGATTAAAGTGTTTCGCACATGCCGTATCAATCGCATGCATGGAAACGCTCATCTGATTATCGGGGTCATCAAACAGCAGGTGAACATGATTGTCCATGAGGCACCAGGCCAGCAAACGAATGTGAGCGGACCTAAATCGCCTATTCAATAGATTGAGAAAATAAAGGCGGTCGTCATCGTCTTCGAAGATCAGCTGGCCAGCACAGCCCTTGAGCATGACGTGATAATGGCCAAGTTCGGACAACGCACGGGCAACACGAGTCATCGAATCCCTCCCTTCCAAGGATGCAGTAGTCACAGCATACAAAAGGAAAGGAAGAAAAAGGCCGAACCGCCCAACAAAGGTGAGCGGTTCGGCAAACGGTAGCAATGATTATTTTATCCCCGTCCCAGAAAAATCATTTAGAGGAGGTCGAGGGGAAGCTGGGGGGCATCGCCCCAGAGCTTCTCGAGACGGTAGAAGTCACGTGCCTCGGGGGTGAAGACGTGGACGACAACCGAACCGTAGTCCATGAGCATCCAGGTCTTCTGCTCGCGGCCCTCGATGGAGAACGGATGCTCGCCGCAAGCCTCGGCGACCTTCTCCTCGATCTCGTCGACGATAGAATCGACCTGGCGGTTGTTGGTACCGGTGGCAAGCACAAAGTAGTCGCATACGTCGGAAAGCTCGGTCAGGTCGAGCACCTGAACGTCCTCGCCCTTCTTGTCGTAGGCGGCCTGCGCGGCGGCGCGGGCGACATCCTCGGCGGCGACACCGCTCGCGGACAGCGAGGCGGCAGTGCGGTCGGACGTGGCGGCGAAGCTCTTGTGCTCCACACCTTCAAGAATCTGCTCGTCGGTCATGGTCTCGTCGGCCATGGAATACCTCTTTCTAGACAGCCCGAGCTAGCGCAGCTGGGCGTAATGGTTGTAAATCGTAATAGCCGTGGGATAAAGATAACGCCCGGTCTGGATCACATAGACCAGACCCTGCGCAAAACAGGAGAAGAACAACTCGTCGAGCGAGGACTTCCCCACCATCTTGCGCAGCGCGTGGGCATAATCACCATGGCGGTTGGGCTCGATGGCATCGGCCACAAAGACCACCATATCGAGCGGCGTCATGTCGCAGGCGCCCACGGTGTGACGGTCGACAGCTTGGAAAACGGCCGGCGATAGCTCGGGAAATAGCTGCGGAAGCTCATAGGCGGCAACCGGGCCATGCAAAAGCGGCGTCGCGGCAGACGGAGAGCCGGCAATCTTAATGCCGTAATGCAGGGCGCGCGTGACCAGCTCGTCGTCGGAGAGCACTTTGTCCCAGTCATGGATCAGGCCGGCGGCAGCGGCATCAAAGCGGTCGACACCGTATACCTCGGCTAGGTGCAGCGCAGTCTCGGCAACACCGAGCGAATGAACGTAGCGTTTACGTTTATCCTTCATGCGCACATCGAGCAACTCGTGGATACGCGTCAATAGCGCGCGCTCGTCGCCCTCAAACTGGTCTTCTACCGACAACGTTCTCCCCCATCAATCAAAATCGTCTTGCCCAAGATCGGCATACAGGCCGCGTTTACGGATATAGCCGAGCACGGACTCGCTCGTAAGATAGCGCACGCTCATGCCGCGGGCAACCCGCTTGCGAATATTGGTCGAGCTAATCGCCAGAGCCGGAATCTGAATATAGCGTACGTCGAATGGCAGGCCCGATTCCTTAATCCGCGCCCGGGCCGTATCGATGTCAAAACCGGGACGTGTCGCAGCAATGAAGGTCGCCAGTTCGGCAATCTCATCAGCATTGTGCCAGGTCACGATATCGATAATCGCGTCGGCGCCCGTAATAAAGTAGAGCTTTACCTGCGGCGGGTAAAAGTCGCGAAGAGCACGCAGTGTATCGGCTGTGTAGGTGACACCGGCACGATCGATCTCGAAGCGGCTTGCCAAAAAGGCCGGGTTCGCGGCGGTGGCGAGGACCGTCATGGCATAACGGTCCTCGGCAGGCGTCACCGGCTTGTCAAGCTTAAAAGCAGGAGAGCCCGCCGGCATAAAGAGCACAGCGTCCAAGTCGAGCGACTCGCGCGCCTGCTCGGCAGTCACCAGGTGCCCGTAATGAATCGGGTCAAATGTGCCGCCCATAATGCCAAGCCGAAACTCTTTGCCCTCTTTTATGGGCAGCTCGGGCAAACCGATTCCACCGCGCAGCGACATGGCTTACTCGCCCTCCGGGGTCTCGACATCGTCCGCGGCATCCGTCGCATCGACAACCTCGACGCCCTCATTCGCAGCATCGGTCACGTCAATGGCCTCAACGGCAACGTCCTCGCCAGCATCCTCGAGCTCCTCGTACTCCGAGAAGTCCTCGGCGCCCTCAAAGTCAAAGGCGCGCTGGCAAATGCGGACCTCGTCGCCCGCACGGCAACCGGCCTTCTCGAGCGCGTCATCAACACCCATACGCGCAAACTTATGCTGCAGGTAAATGACGGCTTCCTCGTTTTCCCAGTCGGTCTGGATGACCATGCGCTCGATGGCACGACCGACCACGCGGAAGGCACCGGGCTCTTCCTGAACAATGCGGAAACGCTTTTCACGCTGCAGGCGACGGCGCTCCCACTCATCGTCGCGCAGAACGACCGGCTCATCGGAGACAGCCAACTCGGCGCGCAGCTTAGCCACCTGCTCGCCCACGGCAAGCATCAGCGTGTTGAGGCCGGCGCCCGTCACAGCAGACACGGCAAAGAACATATGTCCATCGTCGAGCGCTGCACGCTTGAGGTCGGCACTCTTGTCGGCCGTGCCCGGCGCGTCGCACTTGTTGGCAACGACGATCTGCGGACGCTCCGAAAGCTCGGCGCCATACTGCTCGAGCTCGCGGTTGATGATGTGGTAATCCTCAACCGGGTCGCGATCCTCAAAACCACCCGTCATGTCGACGACATGCATGATCAGGGCCGTACGCTCAATGTGGCGCAGGAACTGATGGCCCAGGCCCTTGCCCTCGCTCGCGCCCTCGATAAGACCGGGGACGTCGGCAACGACGTAAGAGTACTCGCCGGCACGCACCATGCCCAAGTTGGGCACAAGCGTGGTAAACGGATAGTCGGCAATCTTGGGACGGGCGGCACTCATGCGCGCAATGAGCGATGACTTGCCCACCGAGGGAAAGCCCACGAGCGCGGCATCGGCCATAAGCTTCATCTCGAGCTCAATCCAGTGCTCCTCTGCCGGTTCGCCCAGCTGAGCAAACGCGGGCGCGCGGCGCACCGACGTCACAAAGTGCGTGTTGCCCAAGCCGCCGGCGCCACCAGGGGCCACGACAACGCGCTCGCCATCGTGCACCAGATCGGCAATCTCGAACATCGGGGTCTGCGTCTCGGGGTCGAGCTCGCGCACCACGGTACCCATAGGGACCTTGAGAATCAGGTCCTCGCCGCTCTTACCGTTACGACGGGCACCCTGCCCGTGCGTGCCGCGCTCGGCGCGGAAGTGATGCTTAAAGCGGTAATCGATCAGCGAAGACAGCTGAGCATCGGCCTGGATGACGACATTGCCGCCACGACCGCCGTCGCCGCCATCGGGGCCGCCCTTGGGGACAAATGCCTCGCGCCTAAACGACATGCATCCGGCTCCGCCGTCGCCGCCGCACACGTTGATGCGGCTGATATCGGTGAACTGTGACAACAGAATCGCCTCCTACAAAAAAGAGGGAGACCCTTGAATCCTAAAACTCAAGTGCCTCCCACATATGTGCTCTATGAAGGGTGAATTACGCGTTCGCGAGCGGGCGTACGCTGACCCTGTGCTTGATACCCTTGTGGAACTCAACGGTACCGTCGACCAGCGCGAACAGCGTGTCGTCCTTGCCACGGCCAACGTTCTCACCCGGGTGGATGTGAGTGCCGTGCTGACGGACGAGAATCGTGCCCGTGGTTACCGTCTGGCCGGCATAGCGCTTCGTGCCAAGGCGCTGACCGCGGGAGTCACGGCCATTACGGGAGGAACCGAGTCCTTTTTTGTGTGCCATTGTGTATACCTACTCTTTCGTTACGAGTGTAATCTACTCGGCGACGGGAGCCTCGGCAACAGCCTCGGCCTCTGCCTTGACAGCCTTCTTGGCGCGGGACGTAGCCTGGACCTTCACGATCTTCAGCTTGGTGAGCTGCTGACGGTGACCCTTCAGACGACGATAGCGCTTACGCTTGTGGAACTTGAAGACCAGCTGCTTCTCGCCCTTGAACTGCTCAACGATCTGAGCGGTAACCTTGGCCTTGGCCAGCTTGTCGGGATCGGTGACGATCTTCTTACCATCGTTGAGGAAGATAACCGGCAGGGTGACCTTGTCGCCCTCATTGCCCTCGATCTTCTCGACGGTGATGACATCGTCGGTGGCGACCTTGTACTGCTTGCCGCCCGTGTTAACGATTGCGTACATGTTTACTTGCCCTTCATGCATCAGTTAGTGCAACAGCCGAATATAGTAGCAGGCGAAAATACCCCCGTCAACGAGTATGTGGAGCAAATCCACAAGTTCGCACAGGTATGGGGCTGACGAGTCGGCCCTCGTCGTCCTCGCATGCTTGATTCTGACGCTCGACATCGTAGGAGCAGATGGTCACGAGGTCTTGCATACCGGTGGAAACAATAGGTGCATCCACGCCCGGGGTCAAGCCCTGCAACAAAACATCAGCAGCGGAAAGCAAAATTTCCGGACGCATGGAGCCCTCGTTATCGGCATGGGTGTCGAGTATGAGCACCAAATGGTCCGGGCGCTCCCCCGCCGTGAGCTCATAGCCCACGAGCGTGTGATCCAAATCCAAGCGCTTGCTCTTTTTGCCGCGCGCGTAGTCGATGCCATGGTCCGCGCGCAGCGTGTCGATCGCACGACGCACCTCGTCGGGGCTTACGGGCGCCTCGGGATCCAAGTGCAGGTCGATGCGATACGACAGGCGCGTGAGCTGCGCCGTCAACGCCGGCGTGCGCACGTCGATGTACGCCGCCTCGATTGGCGCCAGATCGGCCGGAGACGCCACAGACAGGCGCTCAAACGCCTCGTCGAGCGCCACGAACTCGGTCATAAACAGGTCATACCACTCGCAGGTCGACGACGTACCCACCGGTAGCGCCGAAGAGAAGCCCACGCGCATGTGCGGAGAGAAGCCCTGCGTGACGGCATAGGGAAGTCCCGCACGGCGCACGATGCGCTCAATGGTATGGATTACTTCGAGATGGCCCAGGTACTTAAGGCGATCGCGCTTGCCATAGCGAACACGAAGCCTAAAGAGCGTGGGGTTGTCGGTCAGGCGCTCACTCATGCGCGATCACCCATCAATACATTCTTGGCGTGGAGCGTGGGGCAGATCCCGCAGCCGGTGCACGACGTGCGGGTGCAGTCGGGAGTCGTGACGCCCTCGAGCGAGCGACGGTACTCGCGCTCGAGGAAGCCGCGCGTGCAGCCGGGGCTCACGTGCTCCCACGGCAGGCGCCAGTCCAACTCGTAGGGCAGGTGCACAAGCTCATTGAGGTCGATGCCGTTTTTGGCAGCAGCCTCCTTCCAGTTATCGAGCGAGAAATGCTCTACCCAGGCGTCAAAGCGAGAGCCCGCGCGCCAAGCATCGATGATGACGGGCGTCATGTCACGACCGGCGCGGGACAGCGCGGCCTCAATGAGCGAAGTCTCGGCATCGTGGTAATGCACGCGGACGGCACGGTTGCGAACGCTCGTGATAAGCAGCTTCTGGCGACGCTTGACGTCGTCGTAGTCGAGCTGCGGGCACCACTGGAACGGCGTGGCGGCCTTGGGGATAAAGACCGAAACCGAGATGGACACCGAGATCGAGCCGCGACGAGCCTTGGGCACCACGGAACGACCGAGCTCCAGCACGTGATCGGCCAGATTGGCGATGGCTACGATGTCCTCGTCGCGCTCACCGGGAAGGCCCATCATAAAGTAGAGCTTCATGCGGTTCCAGCCGGCCTCGAAGGCCGCCTTGGCCGCACGGTCCAGGTCCTCCTCGGTCACGTTCTTGTTAATGATGTCGCGCATGCGCTGACTGCCGGCCTCGGGCGCGAACGTCAGGCCGCCCTTCTTTTCGCCGGCGACCGACTCGGCCATATCCACGCCAAACGAATCCAGGCGCTGCGACGGAATAGACACGCGAATACCCGTATCCTCCAGGCGACGGTTGAGCCTGCCGAGCACGTCGCGAATGCAGGAGTGGTCGGTCGTGGAGAGCGAGGTCAGCGACACCTCGTCATAGCCGGTCTTTTCCAGACCCTGAATCACCGACGAGACGATCTGATCGGCCGAGCGCTCGCGCACCGGGCGATACGTCATGCCGGCCTGGCAAAAACGACAGCCGCGGGCGCAGCCGCGCAGGATCTCGATAGACAGGCGGTCGTGGACCAGCTGCGCATAGGGTACGCACGACTGCGACAGCGGATTCGTGGCGCCGAAATCCTCGACGACGCGCTTGTAGACCACAGTCGGCGCATCCTTACCCTCACACGGCACGGTGTAGCCATGCGGCGAGCAGGGTTCGTCGTGACGAACCTCATAGAGCGACGGCACGTAGTTGCCGGCAATGGATGCAAGCTGCTCAACAATCTGCGCGCGCGGGACTCCTTCGTCACGCAGGCGGCGATGCAGCTGGCAGGTCTCGAGCAGCGATTCTTCGCCCTCGCCGATGAGGATGGCATCGAAGAAAGCCGCGTACGGTTCGGGGTTGTACACCGAGGGACCGCCGGCGATGATAATGGGATCGTCCTCAGTGCGGTCGGCCGCTAACAGCGGAATGCCAGCGAGGTCGAGAGCCTCGAGGAAGTTCGTCACCGCCATCTCATGCGGCACATGCAGGCCGACGATATCAAACGAAGCGACCGGCGCTGCGCCCTCGAGCGACAGCAGCGGAATGCCCGCCTCGCGCATGGCGTCACCCATATCGGGCCACGGCACATAGCCGCGCTCGCAGGAGATGCCCTCGGCCTGGTTAAGAATGTTGTAGAGGATGGCGATACCTTGGTTGGGCAGACCGACCTCGTATACGTCCGGATAGATCAGGCAACAACGGTAATCGGCATCGGCCTTGGAAAGCGTGCCCCACTCGTGATCGATATAGCGGCTCGGTTTCTCGACCTTGGCGAGCAGCGGCTCAATTAAATGAAAACAGTCTTGGTATGCAACGCGCAACGGAAAACCCCTAAGCAGCGAGATCGGATGCGTCTTGGTAGGACGCCATAGGACGGGTAGCGCCCGCGACCGTGGTCACCAGATCGCGAACGCGGGAGAATGTGGCAGTGACTACCTCGTTGGCACGGCTGTAGTCGACATCGCGCTCGTAGAGCGAAACGAGCGCACGGCCCATGCCATAGGTGCCCGCGGCAGCAGTGAGCGCCTTGACGGCAAACCCGATATGCGGCGTCTGCTTGACGAGCGCACGGGTGACCGCGCGGATTACAAGACCGCCGGCAAGCACGCCCGCGACCTCGTAGCCGCGCTCAGGCTTAATGCCGCGCCCAAAGACGGCAGCGAGCTCAAAGAGCATGCCCACCTGCGCCAGCGCCATAACGGGATAATCGGCGCCCGGCAAAAACACCAGCGCACCGGTCGCCATATTGGTAAGCGCGCACGAGGTGATGATGCGATTGGCCGCCGCGATGCGCATGAAGGCAAAGTTCGCCGCAAAAGCCGTTTCCTTGTCGGTGCGATCGAGAATCCAGCGGGCAAGCGTCTCGAGCAGATATGTCTTATCGGTTGCCGCTACCACGCCGAGCATGGGCGTGGACTCCTCGATAAACGGCACCTCCACAGCAGACTCGGCAAGCACGCACACGGGCGCGCCGGCGATCACGAGCTCCTGCACGGCACTCTCCAAGCGGTCGGAACCACACGAGAGCACCAGCACCACATCGGTATCGGTCTTTGGAGCAATTCGCTCCTCCCCCAGACGTTCGACGCGCACAATGCCCGAGGTCGTCTGCGGCACAAAGGCGTCACGCACCGTCTCGGCCAGAAAGCGCGAGGCGGACGCATCCAGATAGACCGAGACGCGCACCGGCGTATCGGAATCCTTCTTAACGGACGCGCCCATCTTAAAAGCGCGGGTCAGCTTATCTACGGGAATTTTCATAGCAAACCCCTCCAGCGGTTACGCGGCGCCCGAACGATGCCGCCATATGGATTGTACGATACCCACCGTCAGCAGCTGAATCATCATCGAAGACGAACCAAAGCTAATAAACGGTAGCGGAATACCGGTAATCGGCATCATGCCGATGCACATGCCGATGTTTTCGAAGGTCTGGAACGCCCACATGCCGACGATACCTACGCATGATAAGCGTAGGAACAGAGACTCGCACTTAAAGGCAACGCGAATCGTCGAAAAGATCAGCAGCACGTAGAGGCACAGGAGCAAAAAGGAACCGCAAAAGCCAAAGGTCTCGGACAGGAAGGCGAAGACGAAGTCGGTGTGGAACTCAGGCAGAAAGCCGCCGGCCGACTGCGTCGCATGGCCCAAACCCTTACCAAAGAAGCCGCCCGAGCCAACGGCGATAAGCGACTGCTGCAGGTTGTAGGCATCGTCCGAATCGGCATTATCGGGGTCGATAAAGACCGTCAGACGGTTCATCTGATACTGCTTGATGAGCACATCGTGGCCGAGCAGCGAATCAAAGACCGAATCGAGCGCCAGGACGAGGGCCACCAGGCCCACGAGCAGGGCCAGGGTCGACAGAACCCATTCGCGGCGTGCACCGCTCATGCAAATGACGATGGCGCCCGAAACCAACACGACCAGGCCCGAGCCCAGGTCGCCCATGGCGACGACGGCCAAAAACGGAATGGACAGCATGCCGCAGAGCTTGACGTAGTCGCGAACGGTATCGATGCGACCGTTATACTGCGAGCCAAGCGTAGCAATAAAGAAGATGGTGATGAGCTTGGCAAGCTCAACCGGCTGGAATGTCAAGCCGATACCGGGAATCTTGATCCAGCCCGTCATGCCCAGACCGCCCGTATAGGACAGACCCGGAATCTTGGGCGAGAGGATCACGATCAGGTCGATGACGAGCAACGCCGTCGAGAAATTGGAAATACCGCGCAGATCGGTACGCCAGACCAGCACCGCCAGCACCGCTCCGATGCCAATTCCCAGCAGATGGCGTGAGAACGAGGCATCGGCCTTAAACTGCGAAG
This sequence comes from uncultured Collinsella sp., assembly GCA_958447915.1. Lineage (GTDB taxonomy): Bacteria > Actinomycetota > Coriobacteriia > Coriobacteriales > Coriobacteriaceae > Collinsella. The sequence goes on from CAUDCB010000035.1 coordinate 12,362, forward strand.
CCGACCAGATGATGATGGCACCGTAGGCAACGAGCGCCACAGTAGCCACGAGCACGCCGATATGCACCTTTTGGCGAAACGTGCCGCGCGAGGCCGAAAGTTGCTTGTTGACGCGGTCCAGGCTGCTGCGAGAGCCGGTCTTGGTTGAACGGAACAGATCCGCCGGAGAAAAATCCATCGCAACCTCCTATCGAACCGAAGAATCGCCCGAGGCCGAAGAGGTATCGGGCTCGTCATAAATCACGCCGAGCACGTCGCGCACGACATGCATCGCGGTATCTGAGCCGCCGCCGCCCTGCTCCAGAACAGTAGCGATGACCTACTTGGGGTCATCGGCCGGTGCATAGGCGCAGAACCACGCGTATTCGTCCTCGCCGCTTTTCTCGCCCGTGCCCGACTTGCCGTATACCTGCGGCGTCAGGGTGCCAAAGTGCGCCGCCAGGGACGTCGATGCCGTGTAAATCACGTCGTGCATGCCGTTGCGAACCAGAGCCAAATCCGAATCGCTGTTGATCTTGGCCTCCAAGCGCTTCTTCTTGCCCTTGCCGTTGTACTTATAGGCATCACCGTCGCCATCGCGCGACACGGCAGATAAAAACACGTGAGGCACGTACTGTTTACCGCCGTTGGCAAGACCCATATAGGCGCACGCCATCTGCAGGGGCGTCACCAGGATGTCGCCCTGGCCGATAGCAATGTTGGTCATATCGCCGGCATTCCACTTGCGGTCCTCGGCAGATGCGTCGGTGAAGTACGACTCTTTCCACTCGGCATCGGGAATACGGCCCGCGCCCTCACTCGGCAGATCGATACCGCAGGTCTTGCCTAGGCCCCAGCGACGAAAGACCTCCTGCAGGCCCTCGGAATGTTTCTCGTCATAAAAGAACGCCTTGCCCATGTCGTAGAAGACGGGGTCGCACGAGTTGGCGATACCCGACTGCAGCGTCATGGTGCCGTGGCCGGAATGCAGCCAGCAGTACTTGCCCCACGACTTGCCCAGACCCGTCCAATAGCCCGTGCAGTTGGTCGTCTGCCCCGACGTGTAGGTTCCAAACTCAAGACCGGCCAGTGCCGAGAGCGGCTTGATGGTCGAAGCCGACATGTACTGTCCGCTAATGGCGCGGTTGAGCAGCGGGTGCGAACCCTTGTCATCATTGAGCTCGGTCCACACGTCATTTGAGACGCCGCCGATAAAGACGGACGGATCAAACTTGGGCTCGCTCGCCATGCCCAGGATCTCGCCATTGTTGGGATCGAGACACACCACAGCGCCGTTGCCGGCATTGCTGTAGCCAGTGGTCTTGGCAAGCTCGATAGCGCTCGCCAGTGCCGTCTCGCAGGCCTGTTGGATCTTAAGGTCGAGCGTGAGCTTAATGTCGGAGCCGGCCTTCGCGGGCACGGCGCCGGCCTGACCGGTCACATTGCCCGAGGCATCGACCTTGACGGTCTGCTCACCACGAATACCCTGCAGCAGGTTTTCGTAGTAGCTCTCAACGCCCGCCTGGCCCACGATATCGCCCGACTGGTACGTAATCTTGCCAGCAGAAGCATCATCATCGCCAGAGGTTTTCTTATTCTGGGCCTCGAGCTGCTCGGAGGTAATGGTGCCGGTATAGCCTAAGATATGGCATGCCGTCTCGCCATATGGATACTGACGCTCAGTACGCTCGGCAATCTTGACGCCCGGGAACTCGCCGGCGTGTTCCTTGATATAGGCAACCGTGGAGCGACGGACGTCCGTCGCGATGGTATGCAGGCTCTGAGCGCCCTCTGTATTGTCCTGAATATTGCGAAGGACCGCCACGTAAGGCATTCCAAGCACGTTGGCAAGATGGCGAACCAGAACCTCATCCTCCGCAAGGTCGCGGTAGGCCACGACAGCAAGTGAGGGACGGTTCTGGACAAGCGCCACGCCATTGCGGTCGAGGATGCGACCGCGCACAGCGGGTGTGGTAACGGTGCGAGTCTGATTACTATTAGCCTGCTTCTCGTAATAGTCCGACGAGACCATCTGCATGCCCCACAGCTTGACGGCAAGCGCCGCAAACATCGCGCCCACACCCGGGGTGAGGATGGAAAAGCGGCCCTTAAAGGCGGTCGCCGCGGGATGGCCCTCGCCCTCGGTGGCGGGCGGGGCCGGTCCTGG
>CAUDCB010000036.1 GCA_958447915.1 uncultured Collinsella sp.
CTCGTACACAAACCTAAAGTCTTGTGCAAACGTACCATTAGCGACATAGGTCTGGACGTTAGCTCCATTGGAAGAGGAGCCTCCAGCTATGTCGAAGACGCGAGATGAATCAGTCGCCGGCGAAATGGTAAACCAGCCATCAAGGCCAAGATCGTCGCACGGAGCCACATCGGGCGCTGTTGAAACAAAACGAATGTTTTGAGCAGCGGTCCCATTGCTTGCATACGTTTGGATATTGGCACCATTTGAAGACGAACCACCCGCAACATCCAGAACAACATCGGGCATAAGTGCCGACTGCAGCCGGAAAAGCCCCGTCGACGCCGAGGGAATAGCTATCCATCGCTGGGCGAGCGAACCGTTAAATGAATACTGTTGAATATTGGTCGCCAACGAACAAGATGCGCCAGCAACGTCGAGCACTCTACCTGAGGAAACATTTCTGATAATCAAATAGCCAGAATCATCATGAGTAATATCCCACTGTTGCGCCTTCGTCATATTCGAGACGTTGGACTGGACATTAGCGCTGTTGTCCTTGGATCCACCGCTTACATCCAGCACCTTGGTTCCACCAACGCCAAGAGCCATAATATAACGTCCATCGGCAACACTGTCAGCATTCTGCCGCGCAAGTGCATCTAGTTGTTCGCGCTGAACGTCTAAATTGAAAAATGTCCAACGTTGAGCAATCGTGCCATTATCCGACCAAGTTCGCGCGTTCGTGCCGTTACTTGTATTACCGCCGGCGATATCAAGGCAGATCGACGGATCAAGCGCAGACACCAGCTTGATGGAGACCCCATCCTTAACGGCAATCCATTTTTGCGCCGCAGAACCATTAGACGCGTATTGCTGGACGTTCGTTCCAGATTGAGCGCTTCCACCAGAAACATCAAGAACAAGACCGGAACCACTGTTGGTTAATGTGACAAAGCCATTTTGGTCATGAGAAACGGTCCACGTTTGTGCACCTGTGGCGTTGAGAGCATATATTTGAACATTCGCTCCCGATGACCTAGATCCGCCCGCAACATCAAGCGTCTGCCAGGAACTTTTTGCCGAGCGAATATAGTAGGTGCCGTCAGCGAGGTCGGAGGCGTGGGCGGCTGCAAGCTCGGCGAGGATGGTAGCCTTAGGCTTCTCGAGCGTAAACGTCTGAGCAACGGATTCGTTGGATTGATAGAGACGGATTTCTGTTCCGTTGGAATCGCTGGCGCCAGCGATGTCGATGGAAAAATCATCATCGACGACAGGCGAAAAGACATATCCGCCGCCAACTTGTCGAGCATGCCACGCGAAACCCCAAGCGCCATCATCGCCAGTATTCTGCATAAGACGCGGATGGTCCGAGAAACGAGAGGCATCGTTTGAATAGCAGAGGTACAACCCCGACTTAATGTTCTTAAAAGCGTATTGACGGTTGCCAAGATCAACAAGGACAAACTGCTGTGCAGCCGTCTCATTTCTCCTATATAACTGTATCGCAGCGCCGGCACTCACCGAACCGCCCGGAACATCGAGCACTCGATGCCCCGGCAAAGTCGAGGTAAGAAAATACGTACCAGCATCGAGGGTCGAATATTTAGACAAATCACCTGACTCGGTGGAAGATTCAGACTCGATATCCGAGTCCCCATCGCTCACGCTGACATCTTGAGCAGTCTCGTCCAAAGACGAATCCTGAGAAGAATCTGCATCGCCTTCAGCCTTCGTAACTTCTTCAACGTAAGAATAGGCCGGAGAGGGTTCAGCAAACGCGGTAGAACCCGATTTTTGAACGAGGGTTAATGCAAATAGCAACCCAAGCAAAAACCCCATTCGCAATGAAATACAAACGCACTTTTTATGACCCACGACATCCCCCAGACAGCCTCGCCAATTCCAGTAACACAACATCTGTTGCCACAAACAACTCGCATGACTCGACCATCAAATCATGCGAGGTGCACATAGCAAAACTGCCGTGCTCAAGATTCATTTAATCGCGGTTATGCGTATCATGCAAATCTTTGCGCAAAAAAGCGGAACGCAGTACGCGTTCCGCCTTCTGTCTTAGTAATTAACGACCTTCGTTCCGTAGGGAATATTGTCGTAAATCCATTTTGCATGGTCCGTTGTAAGCCTAATGCATCCCGCAGATGCGCGTTGCCCCATAGCGGGATCCATCACATTAAACGTTCCCGTATAGCAGGGTTGCGTGTGAAACAGATAGTCACCGTAGAACTGTGTGTAGTACCAGCAGGTATATCCATGCCCAAACGAAAGGCCCTTTCCGTAAACGGAATACTCACCCAGCACGGTCGGCGACTCATTCTTGCCAGGAGCGCACTGCCAGAAAGACCATAACTTCCAGTTGCCGCGAGAACCCCTAAAAATACCTGTACGGCATCCGACAGTATCAGTCAAAATCAACCACTCCGTGTTGCTGTTGTACCACTGTGCACGGTTATACATTGCTTGTTGATCAGCGGGCAACGGTTGAACATAGATAGTATTTTTGAACGTAAAGCGCTGAGCCTTTGAATCGTTACTCGCATATAGAGTAACATTGGTCCCGTTTGCCGCATTTCCTCCAGAGACATCAATAACAAATGCCGTGTTAAGGGCGGAAGACAATCTAAAGCCACCGGATACGTACTCGATATACCAACGTTGGGCAGCACTGCCGTTTCTTAACCATTGCTGAATGTTTGTCCCAGAGGAGGCAGCGGCATCTTTTACGTCAAGAGCCTTGCCGCTGGCGGCATTTATGATGTTGTAGGAGCCATCACCGTTACGAGAGAAGTTCCATTTTTGAGCACCCGAATCGTTGTTCTGCCAAATCTGAACGTTTGCACCGTCCGAGTGCGATCCGTCAGAAACATCTAAGACCGAACCCGCGTGAGAAGCCATTCGGATGAAATACGTACCATTGTTGATGGTTGCCGAAGTAGCGCGCAAGCGGAATCTCTGCGCAGCGGAGCCATTGGAGGAGTGGACTTGAATATTGGAAGTCGATGCAAAATTACCGCCCTTCACATCAAGCGAAAGGTCTTGGTCATCCGCAGACACAAACTCAATACCATTGCTATCGATTCGCGCCACCCATTGCTGCGCCTTCACATCTGCCGGTGCCATCGTGCAAGCATTGGTACCGGAAACAGCAAGTCTGTTAGTTGAGCAAACGGATTCAAACGTATAGGTATTCTTCGCTCCATCCACCTTTTTAAGCAGCCATTTTTGGGCGAAGGAACCATTGTTGGCATAGAGCTGAACGTTAGCACCGGAGTCAACAGATGCGCTCGCGACATCAAGCACATAGGAGGAATTTGCAGACGGATAGACCTCATAAAGGCCTTCGCTCAGCAGGTCTTCTTGCTCAGCAAAAACAAACGACGTCTGGACGGAATCTCCCGCCGTAGCAGCAACCAGATTCGAACCGGATACCGCGAGCATGAGCCCTGTACCCTTATTGATAAACGAATAGCTTCCGTCTTCATTGGCAGTGACGCTGAAAAGCTGGTTGTCGTTGGGGCTTTCATCCCACTGCTGAACATTCGTCCCGGGGACAACGTCGCCCGCTGCAACATCGAGCACCTTACCGGAACCAGCATTACGCAGAACATAGTAACCGTCTCGATACTCAGCCCTAAATAGCTGGGACAGCGTGCCGTTGCAGGAATATGTCTGAACGTTGCCCCCGTTCTTCAATGATCCACCGGCAACGTCAAGCGTGCGCTGTTGCCAAACAGCAGAAAGAAGTCGAACGCTTCCGTCGCCATTCGGCACCGCAATCCACTTTTGCGCATAGTTCGCGTCACCGCAAGCCGTGTATTGCTGGACGTTCGTTCCCATAGAAGTTGAACCCGCGGAAACATCAAGAACTTTGCCAGACTTTACATTCGCTATCGTGAGGTAGCCGTCATCGTCATGCGAAACACGCCAACGCTGAGCGGCAGTCGCATTCGATTGATAGATCTGCACGTTTGCACCGCTCGAAGTTGAACCGCCGACAACATCGAGAACCATTCGAGACAAATTTGGACCGGCTGCAATTGCATAGTCCCCGTCTTTGACAACTTCTCGGTTATCGGAAGCGAGCTTATCGAGCTCGGAACGTACAGCCGTCGGATTCACAAAGTAGAAGGATTGGGTAGCCGTTCCATTTACGTCATAAAGCTGAAGCCCCGCACCAGAGGAAATCGATCCGCCGGAGATGTCAGCAACCTTCCGCCCATTCAAAGCCGACACAATTCGAAAGCGCTCGCCGTCTTTCTCAATAATCCACTTCTGGGCCTTGGTTCCATTGGCAGAATAGCCCTGCAGCTTCGTGCCGTTGGCATCATTCCCACCCGTCGCGTCCAGGACCGCGCCAACACCATGAATCGCAATGGTGCGATACCCGTCCGACGTAGTTGAGACATCGTACGTTTGAACCCATGAATAAGCAAATGCACCGAATGACAAAGAGCCACTAACCGACTTCAGAGCAAACGAGTCGTTCGAAGCCAACATGGCATATGTTCCATCGGGAAGGTCAGCGAGATGCGCCGCCGCCCGATCATCGAGCTGCTGCTGCTCAGTTTTGGCAGGCGTTAGCACCCATCGCTGAGCTGCCGTACCATTTGCCTGATACAACTGCACAGCAGAGCCATTTGCGGCAACTCCACCCGCCACGTCAATGGCAAACGACTGGTTGAGCGCCGAAATAAAGGTGTAGCTGTCATCGGCCTCTTTAATTGCAATCCAACGCTGCGCAAGGGTGCAGTTATCGGACCAAAGCTGAACGGGATTTCTATTGCTCGCACTGCCGCCGGAGACATCAAGCATGCAACCCTTGACAGAAGCAATGACAACAAAGCCATTCTGATCATGAGACACTCGCCAGACCTGAGCATTCGTCTTGTTCCCACTGTACAGCTGTAGCTTTCTGCCCGCAGACGCCGTACCACCAGGAACATCCAGTACAAAATTGCTGTTAACCGAAGAGCCAAAAGTGTACAACCCATCCGCAAGGTCATCGACGTGCTCGGAAGCAAGATCATAGACGGACCCGAGCTTCCCCGGCGCCACAGCATCAGCCGTATCCGATGCCTCGGAATCAGATACGTCATCCAAGGCCGAATGAACACCAGAAGCATCGTCAGGAACGTTCGACTGCTCCGTAGCTATAGCAGAGCTTCCATTTTGATTAGTAATTGCAGCATCTTCTGCAAACGCAGGAACAAGGCAGCACCCCAGCAGTAGAGCGCTAAATACCGAAACAAATAAGGCTTTCCAATTGCCCATAGCCGTCCCCTCTCGCGAAGTTTATTACACTTTATGGCAAGAAGCCTTCTTCGTCGTCAAAAGATTCGTGAACAGCAAGGGCTAGGCCCCGAAAGGTCAACCAAATTAAAGAGGCGTTTCGCAACATAGCCGTGAAACCTCTGCTGCAAAGTCATTGTGAATCGGAGTCCAGCCAAGCTCGCGCCGAAGCTTACTCGCATCTATTGCGTAACGTCGATCATGTCCCGGACGATCCTTCACCCAGTCAATATAGTCCTCACTCTGACCCATTGCCTTAAGAATGGCCCTAAGAACCTCAAGGTTGCTATGCTCGCAATTAGCACCGATAAGATACGTCTCCCCCACCGTCCCCTTAGTCAAAATAGACCAAACAGCGCGGGCATGATCATCCACGTGAATCCAGTCACGGACATTTAGGCCATCACCGTACAACTTAGGACGCTCGCCGCGTCGGATGCATGCAATCGAATGCGGGATGAACTTCTCGGAGTGCTGGAGCGGGCCATAGTTATTGCAGCAATTTGAAATGGTCGCAAACAGGCCATAGGTGCGAATCCAGGCCCTCACGAGCATGTCGGATGACGCCTTGGAGCTTGAATAAGGGCTACTTGGACGATAAGGGGAGTCCTCGGTAAACTTACGCGGATCATCGAGCGCAAGGTCTCCGAACACCTCATCGGTCGATATGTGATGAAACCTGACGCGATGTTTACGGGCAGCCTCTAGAAGGTGATACGTGCCTTCGACGTTCGTTTTAACAAACGGCCCGGGATTGGCAATCGAATTGTCGTTATGAGACTCTGCAGCGAAATGGACAATAGCGTCGTGCCCAGGTATCAGCCGATCAAGAAGATCCGAATCGCAAATATCACCAACAACCAGCTCCACCCTATCATCTGGCAATCCAGCAATGCTATCTGGATTCGCGGCATAGGTCAGTTTGTCTAATACTGTTATGTGAACATCCGTGGTATTGCTCACCACATAGCGGACAAATGCAGAGCCGCAAAAGCCGCAGCCGCCGGTTACCAAGATATTTCGCGGCTCAAACATTATGCCCCTCCGGAAGTCCTAGCCAATTAGCCCCTCAATCAAGCGTACCGTCTTAAGATACGAATGAGGCCGATCAAACTGCTCCTCAGCGATGGCGCGCGCCTTCTCTCCCATCCGCGCACGACGCGAAGGGTTTTCAATTAGGTCAATAAGGACGCTAGCCATTCCCTCGGCATCTCCAGGTTTCACGTTTACACCAAAACCATCAGCTTCAACCTTTGCCCTAAACTCTTTACTGCACGACGTATTGACCATGGGTTTTCCGGCGGCAAGATAGTCACCGATCTTGGTCACGATGCTCTGGGCGGCCTTTTCCACCAGCGAGTTGATTGTGATGTCGCTCTTGGAAAGCCATGCAGCCATTTGGCTATAAGGCAAATAGCCATGGAACACGACCTCGGCACCGCAAGAACGAGCTGCAGCCTTAAGATTGTCGCGCTCTGAGCCATCGCCCAAGATTTGCAGTTTAGCCTCAGGGTGAGTTTTCTGCACCAGCGCCATCGCCTTGACCAGCGTCTCCAGGTCATAGCACGCGCTTAGCGTACCTGCATAGGAAACCCAAATGTCCCCAGCGGACTTATCAATCTGCGAAGCATGCTCAGTAATGCCGGCATCAAACTCGCAAAGCTGGTTTCCAACATAAACTGTTTCGCTCGGTATGCCAGAACGGGCGTCGCGCAAACCACGCTCTCGGTACTCATCCGAAGTTCCCACCACGGCATCGGCCATCTGATATACAGCTTTGGCCTGTCGATAAAACGGCGCGAACAAGATGTCGGAAAGAACGGGAACGTCGAACGCCACACGGAAGGCCTCAGGCCAAAGATCATTAACATCGACCACGAAGGGAATTTTAAACCTATGGGCCGCCTTGCCAATTTCCCTGGCAACATCATTGGGCGGAATCTGACAGTAGATCAAATCATAGTCATGATGCTCGTCGAAATACTTCGACACCCGCTCGGCAACGACGTGATGAGCCCAGATGCGCTGAGGGCACATGTTCTTGGGGTAAAACGGCTCCTCAATAAACCGAATTGAATAGGCATCAGTCCCGGCATCAAAGTGCTCAACGTCACGTTGACGTTTTTCCCAATGCTGAAATCCCGAAGTAATAAAATCGACATCATAGCCATGTTCATGCAGCAACGTTGCAAGATATACATAGCGCGTTGCGCCCTTAACCTCATTGCCAAGCTTGGCATCTTGCGTATAGATGGCAATTCGCTTCTTATCTGTCATATCACTAATCCACTCTCACGGCTTTGTTAGGCACTCGTTTTATCGCGGCGCTCCCCTTTTTCGGCGGCACGACGATTGCCAAACAAGCCGATACGCGAAAAAGCGAACCCAAAACCATTAGTGCGCAACGAATAGACGAACTCCGAGGCAAGATAGGCAACATATGCCGCCTCATTCGCCGAAACAACTACACCGGTGAGCTGAGAGTATGTCTGTTTGAATGCGCCGCTGATGTGCGACATTCCCGAGACGATCTCCGGGTCCATGCGCTTAAACAATGTCGCACAGCGAGCCTTGAGTGCCGGATCCTCAAAGGCCCCCTGCTCAACAAGTCCGCCAACATACCTAAAACCGATGGTATAGAAAGACTCAAGAATCCCTTTGTCGGAAATATTAAGATCATCAACGATATCTGCCATATCATTCCAGCGAACAATAGGGAGATCGCTTGTCTTTTTAGCCGAAGACGACGTAGGAAGATCTTCGCGGTAGCAATAAAACGAATCATCGGTATACGCAATCGAGCGAGCCTGAACAAGCGTTTGAATCAAGAAGGGATTGTCCACCCATCCGGCACCGGGCACCTCTTTAAAGCGAATGCCAAACTCGTCCAAAAACGAACGCTTGTAAATCGCGCTCCAAATAGAGGGGTGATGCTGGATCAGGCGAGGATTATCCCGCAGCGTAAACGGCTGCCTCTTTGTATTAATTCGCTTGTAATAGGCGCAGTGACACACGTTCTCCTGTGGAGTACCGGGCATACACACACGCCAATATGCCGACTTCACAACATCGGGCTCTCCGTATGCATGGGCAAGGTCCATCAGTCTTGTATACATACCAGGTTTAAGGTAATCATCGGGCTCGACAATGGCAATGTATGCACCTCGAGACTCCTCAATACCCCGATTGACCGTAGCGCCATACCCCTGGTTCGGCTTATCAATAACGCGAATTCGGGAATCATTTTTCTCGTGACGCCTCATGATTTCCAACGAGTTGTCAGTCGAGCCATCATTAAGGACAATGACCTCAAGCGATGCGAAGTCATCGGCCTCGATGCTCGTCAGGCACTGATCGAGATACTGTGCCGTATTAAAACACGGGACAATAACTGTGACCTCTATACGCTCATCAAAATGCAAATTGCTCGGCACTTAAACCCCTTTGGGAACGCAAATCAGAACTGTTTAATCCTAGCACAGCGGTATCAGCCGCTAAAAAACTGCTCATACGCCTTCCCCTACAGCCGCTGGCACACCGCTGCCACATGCTGCCCGTCAAACCCGAATCCCCAGCGCATGCGGCCCACACCGGGTCGCGGCACGCGAATCTTGTCGATGCCGTCGCGCTCTATATCGAGTAGCGCCTGAACGGCCAGCAGCTCCAGACCCAGGGTATCCACGTCGGGGTCATACATCATGTTCATAGTGACAAGTGGACGCTCGTCGAGCATGCCGAGGGTATCGTCCACATCGAGCATCCTTCCCGTAGGGAACACCTGGATATCCCAGCGATCCGCCCTGCGCTTTCGATTGGATGACGGATTGGCATACCCCGGCATACCAAAGCAGAGCCCTTGCAACAGTAGGTGGTATGGCAACGGCGAATCCATCTCGGCCGTGCCGACTCCCGCGTCACCTAGAATTCGACGCAGCGCCCGCCTCACCGCGCCCTCGTCCCCACGGCACAACCCGTCACGAAACGCATCGACGTCCCGCACGTCCTCGGCGGCGCACTCAAACCATTCAATAATCACGAGGCGCAACGCCTGGCGAAGCTCGCCATTGGGCAGACGCAGAGCACGAGAGCGAGCGCCGTTTCCCGGCTCCTCAACCATATCCGTCGTTAGGAAGCCGGACAGGTACAACGCGGTCCACAGATCAGCGTCAGTCGAGGCATCCGACCCGACGGCGTCCATCCGAAGCGGAACTTCAACGCTTCCATGAGCCTCGAGCAAATTGAACAAAGTCGCAAGCCGATCGAGACCCCAGTCACCAACCGCCCTGCTCAGGCTATCAGCGTATCCATACAAATCGGCCCGCACCGGCGGCGTGCAACCGCGGTTCAAGAAATCAATCACGCGCGCCGGACACGAGCAATAAAACCCGCCAAATCGGTATCCCTCGAACCATTCACGCGCGTCATCCAGGAATTCCCCGCGTCCAGCATGGCCTAGCAGAGCCTGAACCTCAGCATCCGAAAAGCCAAACCACCAATCGCACCACGTCGAGAGCGGCGTCGACAGACAATGCGAGCAGCCGCGCGAAGAAAGCGCCGTCTCGGCAGGACCGGGATACTCCCCCATAAGACACGCCAGCCGCAACGAATCCCCCGCAGCGGCAATGGCATCAAACAGTACGCGATCGAGCAGCTCTTCCGGACAGGAGCCACAAGCGTCACTCATAGCAAAACGGCCCAACCACGCCGCGTCGTACCCATCAACGAGCAATACAACCTGCTCATCGCGGGCCGTCTCCAGCAGCTCAATGAGCACACCAAGCGCCGAGTCAACCTCGGCCTCGCTCGCCACGCCACGCGCAACGCGTTCGATGTGACGCACCTTATCTCGAGCTAAATCCGGAGCCTCCAAGAGCGCCAACAGACGAGCGCATTCGCCCGAAAGAGTATCGCGCACGACGTCGGCAACAGCGGCGCCACGCCTCGCAGCACCAGAAAAGTCCAGCGATATCACCGGATAGCAGGCGTACTCGTCCCGATAGCGCCCGCCGTCCGCGTCCCAAATCAAAGTATCGGCAAATAAGCTCCGACCAGCGAGACCGACCGCGGGACGCTCCAGAAAAGCCTTGAGCATCGACAAGTTCATGCTCTTGCCAAAACCATCGGGTCGGCAGCACACCATAACGGACGCATCGCAATCCAGCACATCGGCAATAAATATGGTCTTGTCGACCAGTGTGCAGCGACCAAGAGCCTCCACATAGTCGTGCATACCAATGGGTAAAACCGCATCGTCGGCACCACCGATCAAACGCGCACCAAACCCGGTGGCGCCACCATCATTTGCCTGTTCAGACACCAAAACGTTCCCCCTAAATCGCAGCACGATGGCAATTGTAATGACCGCCTCGCACGCACTGGTTTCGATGCGCAAACATATCGGGCAACGGTAGCAACATGGGGTGTGAGGGGGCATAACTAATCGTTGCACAACAAAACGGGGCCCGATGCAGCAGCACCGGACCCCGTCCCGACTCTTTAGCCATCTGACAACCGAGAGGCTACTCCTCAGAACCGTCCTCACCAGCAGTGTTATTCTGCTGATCGAGCTTATGCTTGCCGCTCACAATAGACGTGGCACCCAGCGTGGCCAAGCTCGCGCTGGCAAGGCTCGCCATCACGATAAGGTCGCCCGTCTTGGGCATATTGCCGCCCGAGGAATTGGTCGTGGTCGTAGTCGCGGTGGTCGTCGTAACGACCTTATCCTTACCCTCAGTCTTCTGAGGGTCGGCGTCAGACTGCTTCGCGTCCTTAGCGGCGGAAGCATCAGAAGCACCGCCGGCTTTGGAGTCGGATCCCTGGCCAGACGCTCCCCCATCAGAAGAAGAACCGTTCATGCCTGCCATCAAAGACGACCCAAGCATGGAGCCCAGCTGCTCGCCGGTAGAAGGCTTGTTTTCCGTCGAGGAATCGCCGGCATCGGAGCCCTCGCTCGAACCGCCCTCGGAAGCATCGGAGCCAGAACCGTCAGAGGAGCCAGCATCGTCAGAGGAGTCACCAGCACTGTTGGAACTTCCCGCATTGGTGGAGCCGGAAGCCACGTTGCCCGCAGTGCCGCCCGAGCCAGAAGCCGCGCCACCCACAGCGCCGTCAGAGCCAGAAGTCGACGAATCGCCCGAGGCATCGCCGGCCGCAGTGCCACCAGACGTCGCCCCACCGTTACCGGCGCCATCAGTGCCCGCATCAGTCGAGGGCGCATCCGCATCGTCGCTATCGCCCGCATCGCCATCGGTACCAGGCGTCGGTGCGGCGGGAGCGGCCGGCGCCATGCTCGGACCGGGCGCCGGCGTAGGCTCAGGCTCCACGGGCGTTGCCGCGGCGGCCTCGTCCTCGGCAATATAGACCAGACAGTCCTTGAGCTCATTGCGGTAGCGGTTCTTCCAGCCCTCATGGTACTGGGGCTGGCTCGAATACTTGGTCGCCACGTTATTGACCACGCTGTTGGAAAGCGCCGTCACAAACTCGCGATCGGACATGCTGTTGGAAAGGTTTGCCCACTTAAAGAAGTCCCGGCAGCCACCAGTGCCGCACATATTGGTGATGCTCCACACCATGCCCTTGACGCAATCGGCACGACCGGAAATATCAATGCCCAGAGCGTTCTTAAGCCACGACTCGGTCACCGCATAGTAGGAATTGTACGCATAGGCATCCTGCAGCGCCGAGAACTCAGACGGATCGGTGTTGTAAGCACCCAGGAAGGCATCCTGCGCGATGCGGCCCAGCTCGGTGAGCTGGCCGTTCGCATACATGGGGTTGCTTCCGTTGGAAATCTCGCCACCGCGATCGATCGCAGCCTTAAGCATGCCGTACTTGGCAGAATCGTAGTTGTAGACCTGCTTCATAAACGGAATGAGCGACCAGCGGCGGTCGAACTGGTAATAACCCAGCGCGTTATAGCCGTCGCCATACGAAAAGCCCTGGTTATAGTTGCCATGGCTCTCGTACTTGGTAAAGTACTTCATCTCGTCGGTCACGTTGACAAACGAAACGCCCTGAACCGACCTCAGCACGCCCGAGAAAGACTGCTGGGTGTACAGGCCCTTATCGATATCGGTGGCATCCGAGGCTACGCCCGGCGTGGGCTCCTCGGCTATAGCGGTTGCGGGTGCGGCAACGGCGCCAAACGAAAGCGCCAGCGTCAGGCCCGCAACAATCGCGGAATGCTTGGGTTGCATACATCCTCCCTGCATTGGTGTGGTTAAAGTACAGTTTGCAAAGATGGATTCAGTATTACAGCTCCCCGTTTGTTGCACAACAACCCATCGGTAAACGGCAACAACCCTTCGCGAAATCTTAAGGAATTAAACAAACTGGTCGTCGGGCACCAGAAGAAGCTCGCCGTAACGCTCCATCAGCCCGTCTCGCAACTGACAGAAAGCGGGAATATAGACGCTCAAGATGCGCTGAATCAAATCTTGAGCGAGCTTGTTGTCATAGATATGGACGTTCGTATTGCGGTCTCTGAGCATATCTAGCCAGGCCGCCTCATCAATAAAGTCGTAAAATCGGTAGGACTCCTTCAAGATGGCACGAGGAGACCCCGACGCGGCAAGCGTGGCGCCCTCATACTCGAGCAGACGCTTAAGGAGCGTAATTGAGATACCGAAAACCTGCTCATAGATATACGCACATCCGAAGACAACATAGTCGTTGTCGAAATCTTGGAATCGAGCTGTCTCTAGCAGTGCCAGACGCGAATCAAAGGCTTCGTACGACTTCACGAAAGCCAGCCCCTAAAGCTTAATATCGAAGTTGATTTCGGGGACGGCGGCCAGGTCGGCCAACGTCACGCCGTCGACGTACTTTTCGATCACGTCGTCCAGACCGCGCCAGAACTTGACGGTGGAACACAGATCGCTGCGGGTGCAGCTGTTGTCGATGCCATCGCACGCCACGGGTGCCGTGCTGCCCTCGACAGCGCGCAGGATGTCACCAGCACGCACCTCGGCCGGATCCTTGGCCATCATGTAGCCACCGCCCTTGCCGCGCACGCTCTTAAGCAGGCCCGCCTTCATAAGCGGACGAACCAGCTGCTCCAGGTACTTTTGCGAGATATGCTCGCGGTCGGCGACCTCGCGCAGGGCAATCTTGCCCTCGACGTCACCAAGCGCTGCGATATAGATCATCAGGCGGAGGGCATAGCGGCCCTTGGAAGAAATGAGCATACCTACCCTCCCATCGCATCTAGGACAACATAACTAGGTTTGTTTGTCCCAAATCTTAAGTAAGTGGGACAAACACAGCAGGCTATTTTGTCCCACATCTAGAAAAGTCGAGTGGATTAGTCGGGTTTTCCCTTGACTAACGCCGAACCCATAGTAACTTTATTCCGAGAAGATTCCTAGGGTTTAGTACACCTATGAGTACACCATATACAGAGAGGGACAGCATGAGTGCAAATCCGCTGCTTTCCATCGAAGGTCTGACCGCCTCCGTGGACGAGAAGACCATCCTCCACAACGTCAACCTCAACGTCGCCGCCGGCGAGACCCATGTGCTGATGGGCCCCAACGGCGCCGGCAAGTCCACCCTCGGCCACCTGGTCATGGGCGACCCCGTCTACAC
>CAUDCB010000037.1 GCA_958447915.1 uncultured Collinsella sp.
GACTATCTCCCGACCAAACGAGGATTCGGATTGGCTTGCTGAAATGTGGCAGTGCCCTGTTCTAAGCAACGTATTTGCGATAGAGTCGCGCGGGAACGGTGCTCGGGGCCGTTGCACCAGTAGCAAATTACTTATATCGAGCGATGTGATGCTGCGATTTCGGAAATGCTTGCCTGGTTGCGGCGCCGACTTCGAAAAGCTGGTTTTTATTTCCATTACAGCTGAAACAGGCCGTCAAAATTCATGGAAGATCTTTTCGATAGTAATGGATGAACTGAGGAGGTTTGTCTGGAGGGTGGATCGAGGTTCAAGATTGTTGCGCTCTGAAACGTTTCAGCTGAGGTCGGAGAGCGATCGCATGAGTCGATTTATATTTCGGCAGCGTTGCATCCATAGAAGAGAGAGGGATGCGTATTCGTTTGGCAGCGAGGGCGTGAGTGGGCGGAAACTTCGTGGCGTACAGCAATAAGGCTATACCTAAAAGCCTTTGTGTTGAACGGGTTTTCGCGGGAGCGGAGGGTGCGTGCCGCGAGGGACGGTCCGCGGCACGACCGACCCGGCGCGGCATCCGGAGCGGACGCGGATGCGGCGCGGACGGCCTCTGACGGGCGAGCATGCGACAGTGGTTGCCCTGCTGGGCGGCAATAAGCTCGAATCGAGCACGAGCGATTCTTGTCCGGGCGAAGCGTTACAACTGGATTTGTTCTGTTGCCGACTGATCTTGAAGCATGTTGGAAGAAACGGAATTATAATTATTTATTTGTCTGTATCTATCGAAATGGAGACCGAGCGCGTGGAAAACGAGAGGAACATAACGGCAGTTGACCTTTTCGCCGGCTGCGGCGGAATGTCCCTCGGCTTCGAAAAGGCTGGCGTCAATGTTGTGGCTGCCTACGACAATTGGGACGCTGCCATTGATGTCTATCGCGCTAACTTCCAGCATCCTGTTTTCAAAAGGGATCTCTCCGACGTTTCCGTATCCGAGGAAGTTGCCGGCTTCGCTCCGGATATCATCATCGGCGGGCCTCCTTGTCAGGATTTCTCGCAGGCCGGCAAGAGATCCGAGGATGGTGGGCGCGCAATCCTCTCTGTTAGATATGCCGAGATCATCGCGAGGTGCAAGCCTCGCTTCATCGTTATGGAGAACGTCCCACGCGTTCGAACGAGCAAATCCATGGAAGCGATTCGGGCCACCTTCAAAGCGCAGGGTTATGGCTTGAGTGGGCGAGTGATGGATGCAAGCCTGTGCGGGGTCCCCCAAGCTCGCAAGAGATACTTCTTGATCGGATGCCTTGGGGCGCCCGACGGGTTCCTCGACCCATATCTTGAGAAGGGCCTTTCTGACCATCAGATGACAATTCGTGAGTATCTCGGTAACGAGCTTGGAATTGATTACTACTTCAGAATTCCGCGAAGCTACACGAGGCGGGCCATCTTCAGCATCGACGAGCCCTCGGTCACTATTCGTGGTGTGGACAGGCCGATACCGCCGAACTACAAGCTTCACCCCAACGACGCGGCGGACCTCAGTCAAGCCCGGTGCTTGACTCCAAAGGAACGCAGTAGGATCCAGACTTTCCCGGAGTCTTTCAAGTTCTTTGGGAGTAAGACGGATGTCAACCAGATGGTGGGCAACGCCGTACCGGTAAACCTTGCCACCTACGTTGCACGAGCGCTACTAGAGTACAGGAGGGATGTGAGCGATGGACTGCGTTGATCTTTTCTCGGGATGCGGCGGTATGTCGCTCGGATTCCAGAATGCGGGCTTCAACATAAAGGCGGCGTTTGATAACTGGCAGGCGGCTGTCGACATCTATTCGGCAAACTTCGACCACCCGGCATTCAAATACGATCTTTACGATGCGGAAGCGGTCCCGAAAATTGAAGAGTATTCGCCGTCGATGATAATCGGTGGCCCCCCTTGCCAGGACTTCTCCATTGCGGGCGCCAGACAGCGCGGCAAAAGGGCCAATCTCACCATCCGATATGCTGAGATAGTTCGGGACGTCAGACCCGAGTGGTTCGTCATGGAGAATGTTTACAATATCGAGCGGATGGACGTCCTGCCCGAGGCGCTGGAAATATTCCGCAATGCTGGATACGGTCTCACGAGGCGCGTCCTCAACGCCAGTCTATGTGGTGTGCCTCAGATTCGCAGGCGCTTTATCCTTGTCGGTCATCTTGGTGATAAAGATGACTTTCTCGGCGAACTCTTGGATTCAAGGCTGAGCGACAAGCAGATGACCGTCAGGGATTACCTTGGCGATTCGCTCGGCACGCAATACTTCTACATGCATCCACGCAACTTCCAGCGTAGGGGCGTCTTCACGATTGACGAGCCAGCGGTAACGGTACGAGGCACCAACCGTCCGATACCGCCAGCATATAAGAGGCATCATGCCGACAAGGCTGATATTTCTGAAGGTGTGAGAGCCTTAACATACAAGGAGCGCAGCTATCTGCAAACCTTCCCCGAAGAGTTTGAGTTTGTCGGGTCCAAGACAGACATTGAGCAGGCGATTGGCAATGCCGTGCCAGTTAAGCTTGCTGAGTACGTTGCTAGATGCATAGCTGACTATGCAGCAGATTAATTGTGGTGGTTGCCATGTCCTTTGTCGATGAATGGAATTTGAGCTATCCCATTCCGAATTCTATATATAGCGAGAATACGCTATCCGTTCGCGGGAGAACAGTTGGACAAGGTGGTGCTGGACAGTACGAACTCAAAGGTTCAGGCTCTCTTGCAAACGGGGATACGCTGACTGCAGTTGACATTATCGGACACGCAATCATCTTGGAAGTAGTCGTACCCTCTACTGGGCAAGTTGTCTCCCTTGGCACGCGTTATCCCGTTGCAAAAAAAGGCGGAAAAGTACGTGTGCAAATACAAGGAGACGGGGCAAAGCGTCCAAATGGCGGCAACTTGTTTGCCGCACTGCTGTTGTTGCCAGTGACGGGCAAAGTAAACGATTCATCGCCGTTGCAAGAGGACGGTTTTGCGGAAAGGACATTCTGGATGGATGCAGCCGAAGTAAAGCCTGTGGGCGTCTCCGAAGATGCATATATCTTGGAGCTAACGAAACTCTTCTTCGCCACTGGAAGCAGATACAAAGACGGGCAGTTTTCGGGTGCGATAGATTACGACTACAAGTCGAGAATTGACGATCTTATTGCCCTTTGCAATCGCGGATGCAAGATGAGGGCTGGTAGCCTGACCACGGCATTCAAGTATTTCGCTGACGTTTACGCAGGGAAACTTGAGTTTGATTACAGCGTGGCTGAGTTCATGCGAAACCTCATAGCGAGCCAATTGATTGCCGAAGAGGGCATCGACTACGAACAAGGCGATGACGTGCTGCCCGCAATGCATCAACTAATCGACCTTGCTGCAAAGAATTCATCGAAAGCATCAAGCAGAGAGAAGAGGACTTTTCAGCTAAACAACCTTCCAGCTGAATTTAAAACCGACTTCTCCAGGCGCTACATCACGTCACTACTGGCAAAGCCCTTTGTCATCCTTGCTGGCAACAGCGGAACAGGCAAGACGCGGATTTCCAAGCGTTTTGCAAAGTACCTTGAGGTCTTGGATGAAGACGGGGAGCCAAACTGGTTGCTCGTCCCGGTCGGTGCCGACTGGACCGACAACACCAAGGTGCTGGGCTTCTTCAACCCGATTGCAGACGGCGGCAAAGGCGCGTACGAAGAGACCGGCATACTGAGACTCATCGAACGGGCCAACGCTAACCCCGAGGTTCCGTATTTCCTCATCCTCGACGAGATGAACCTGAGCCATGTCGAGCGGTATTTCTCAGACTTCCTCAGCCACATGGAGACCATCGGCGAGGATAACCTCATCGTGCTTGATGGGTACGGCGATGGCGGTGCTGGCAGGCTGCCCTATCCGCAGAACCTGTTCGTTGTCGGCACCGTGAACATCGATGAGACCACTTACATGTTTAGCCCCAAGGTGCTCGACAGGGCAAACGTCATAGAGTTCAAGCCGTCGAAGGCCGAAGTCCTCGCAGGGTTCAAAGCCATCGAGGATGCGCCGGACGTTGCCGTCGCAGCTTCCGGCGTCCCCCAGGCTTTTCTGCGTCTCGCCAAGGACATATGGGAGGGAGCCAATTACATCAGCGAAGATGATGCTAACGCCATCTTCGAGAAGTTCGGCAAGCTGTATGAAGAGCTGGAGAAATGCGGCTATGAGTTTGCCTTCCGCACCGTGCGCGAAGTGCGAATGTACGTTAATGCCGCGCACGAGCTTGACGGCGAGAACTACGAACTCGAGCGTTCTGTCGATGAGCAGATTGTCCAGAAGGTGCTGCCGAAGCTCCATGGTAACAAGCGTGAGATCGGCAATCTGCTTAAAAGCCTGAAAGACATATGCGATGGCGAGCTGAGCTCCGTTAAGATAAGCCAGATGGCAGCGAAACTCGATAACGTGCAGTATGCGAGCTTCATCTAGCCTATGGACGGCAGCATCGGCGCAATCCGCTTTGCAGCGGATGGAAGAACAATAGCCAGGCTCTACCAGAGCGGTGCGCATGACCGAGTCGATTGGGACGAGGAACAGCAGACCGGGCTAACCGGGCTGACGTGTTTCGGTCTCAAGCCGGAAGCATCCCAGAATGGCGCTGGTTCAACACCAGCCTTCGCCGTCAAGGACGGTCTTGACGGGAGTCCCACGCTTCGAATCAACGAAACCACATGTTATGTGCTCGAATACGAGCGGACCCCTGATGGTGGCCTGCATCCTCGCGCCTCGTTCCAAAACGAAGGCAAGAATATCAGGTGCGACAGAAACGGCAATAGTGTCACCTTCCAGTTCGTGAACTATCTCGGGCGTTCGAGGATTCGATTCGGCGAGGAAGCTGATGCGCCGATGCTACAGTTCGAAGTCGTCCCGCTCAAGATTGGCTATGAAGACGATTACATCGAGCTCACCGAGGAGCTTGCCGCAAGGTGCGCTGCGCTGCTCCTTGACTACTCGGGCTCCACGTCGAACGTTTACAAGCAAGCCGACGAGAATCGCGAGACGCTGCTTGAGCAGTTCGTCTTCCTGCGGCAGTTCTGCTACGAACCGAACCTCCAAGCCCTCTTCGAGGCGATAAAGAGGAACCCTGATAGGACGCTGGATCACGAGGACGAGCTGCGGTCGGTTGGGGCTGGCATGCCGTCCCGGAGGTTTTATACGAACCCCTTCTCGAACAGCCGGATGTGGACGCGCTTGAACTGCGGCGGCGATGCGGGAGGCGTCTACCTCCCCCAGATGGTCAGCGTCACGCGCAAGTACGACCTGCTCGACACGCCCGCCAATCGGTTTGTGAAATTTGCCCTGCATGAGATTGACCGGATCTGCACCTCTCTGATGACTGTCCTGGATGCCGAGAAGGGCGATACTCGGCAGACGGAGTGTTATCGCGAAGCCGCCGCGCTGCACGCCATGCTGGATACGATACTCAGCGACGCCTTCTTCGACGATGTCGGCACCCTGCAGATGATGCCTCAGAACAACCAGGTGTTGCAGAAGCGCGAGGGATACTCGCAGATCTTCTTCGCATATTCCATGCTCGATATGGCGCTGCAGCTCGACTGGAAGGGCAAGGATGACATCTACGAGGGCGAATCGAAGAATGTGGCCCTCCTCTACGAGTACTGGATCTTCTTTGAGCTGTACGACATCGTAAGGGGGATCGAGGGGTGCGAGCCGATAAGCACCGATGACCACCCATTTATCGGGACGAATCCCGACGGTGGGCTGTCAATATCCCTCAAGCAGGGCGTACGCTCCTGCCAGTCATTCCAGATTGCGCAGTGCGGCGCGAAGGTAAACCTCTACTACAACCGCACCTTCTCGCCCCGTGACTTTCATGCCACTCGTTACGAGGGTTCGTACTCGAGACCGTTCAGACCCGACTACACGCTCGCGATATTCCCGGATGCTTATACAAACGAGCGAGCCGCAGTGCAAGATGGAGCTGTTGCATTCGTCCACTTCGACGCCAAGTACCGCATCACCGACTTGACGGGGCTTGTCGGCAAGGATGTGGGCACCGAGGAGGCAGAGCGCGAGGAACTTAACGAGGAGAAGGCGGCCTCCACCACGAACACCTACAAGCGCGGTGACCTGCTGAAGATGCACACGTACAACGACGCGATACGGCGCACGGTTGGCAGCTACGTGCTTTATCCGGGGTCGGGCGAAACGGGCGAGAAGGGCCAATTCCGGCTCTTCGAGGAGATTTTGCCGGGTGTCGGCGCTTTCGCCATGAAACCGAGCATCAGCAGGACGGCAGAGAATGCGTTGCGCGATTTCATAGAGAAGGTCATCGGCGAGAACACGGCAAGCAATACGCGGCTGAACCGGCTGAGCTACTTCACCGAAATGGTTGTGGCTGAGCCTCCAAGCGCGGGCAAGACGGATAGCGACTCCTACGGGCATGGTGGCGAATCGTTCGTGATTGGCTACATTCGAGGGGACTCTCCCGATGACTACTATCACTTTCTCGAAAGCAGCGGCAGGCTCCGCAAGGGCGGGCGCTTTCTCTTCTACTTCTATGCCATTAAGGACGGGCATGTCTACTCGCACCATAAGGATCTCTTCCGCACGTCGTGGTTCCGCTTCTATCGGAACGCCATAAGCCAGACGAACACCTACGAGATCGAGCCTGTGGCGTGTCGCATAACCTCGAATGAGCTGGTTTCGAGGGACGAGCTGGCCGACCGCCTGGCCGACCTTGGCTACGTGCGGGATCGTGGGAATCAGGGTGCCGACTTCTACTATGTCCTGTCCGTGCGGGTGGAAGATGACGCGGCAGAACCCTTAAGCCTGGGGCGCAGGGCGGTGGATGAACAGAACGGCAACGATGCGTTCAGCCCCCACTCGCCAAAGATTGTTGGGTGATCATCTGGTCATTTTCAGAGTAGCGGTAACACCTACGGGCGCGCGAGGGGCAACGCATGAGGCCAATCGTCTACAACGGGGTTGACCTGTCGGGCGTGTGCTCTGCCGAGGTCATCGAGAAAGTTGCCCTGCCCGTGGAGGCGGAGACCCTGGCGGTGCCGAGGCGTGCCGGCGCACTGCTGGTGGCGGGGCGGCTGTCCCCCAGGCTAGTGCGGGCGCGGCTGTTCATGGACACCCGCCCGCGCCTTCAGGACGATGTTCGGCGACAGGGACGACGCAGCGGCGCTGCCACGTCGCGCAGGTAGCGGAGGAGGGTTGCTCCCAATGGCCCGCGGCGTCCGCGCCCCGGTGCCACCCCGTGACCGGCGGCTTCGCTCGAAGCCGCTACATCAGGCTCGTTCCCGCTTTTCCGGGTCATATCCCTTCGTATACACGGTAAAGCTAAGGCTATCTATCGTGCCGGTGCTGTAGACGCATGCGTCGGGCGCGCTCCGTGTGCCTTGGGCGGTCGGGTCGGTCGAGACACAATCGTCCCTATCTATTCCAAGCAATGGAATGGGCTTTGCCACCTGGTCGGCGCTATTAATTTGCGCAATGATCTCCAACAACTCGTATAACTTGATAAGCCATGAGCTGTATGGGTGCTCGCCGGGTCCCTTGTGCTTCAGCGTGCACTTTGATTGCGGGCTTTCGGCGAGCTGGCTCAAGCGTTCAAAAAGCGCCGGGTACTCGGCTTCGGGAAACTCGACTTGTACATACTGTATGCCATTGAGGATGAATCCGTACCACAGTACGGGGTATGGAAAACCGTTCCTATCTGGTCGCCTGATTTTTGTCCTGCAATTGGGCTGGTTGACGATAGACAGCCATGCCGCATAGAGCTCGTCGGAAATTAGGTCGCTCGCTTGGTATGTTGGGCCAAGACCATCGAGAACAAAATTGCCAAGGCTGTCAAAATAGTGGGCACAATCCGTTAAACCCTTTTCGTATGCCGTGTCGGCTTTTCTCCGTATATTGAGTGCGACGTCGCGGGGTGATTTGCGACCAAGATGTTTTTTGGCGTTGTGCCGCGGGTTGCAATAGAGCTTGGTCGCCGCGTTATATCGATCGCAGTACTTGCTGTTAGGGCCGGTCGGAAAAAAGAGCGAACCACAGGTTTGGCATGTTATCGGCATAATGCCGCACAGCAGCAGCTCGTGGAGGATGCGGGCATAAAGGCTTGCAAAGGAACATTCCTCTTCGGTGAAGTAAAGCTCTCCTGCCTTTGCAATAACAGCTTGAAGCCTTACGAGCCTATTGAGGTTTTCCTGGTCGTTAAGCTCTGCATACGTATGGAAGTCTCCATTTGCGTAGATTTGGTTCTCGCGCATAGCCTCGAGATAGTTCTTGCGAAACGCCTGCATAAAGGGGGCGCTATTCATGCGTTTTATATCGCTCAAATGTTCTTCGAGCTTTTGAGCCGTTTCGTTTCCGGGCAAGTGCTTTTTGGCTGCGTATGCAAAAGCGTCGCCAAAGCGGATGATTGCCGGCAGCTGATTATCGAATAATCGAAATTGTCGCGGGTCGCTTGTTTTGATGGCGGCTGGGAAAAACTCTTCGTTTTGCGCGAGCAGGCTAGGTGCCTCGGTGTTTTTAAGCAGCGGGGCAAGCTCCAGACATTCCTGATAAAAAACAATGAGAAGCGCTCGAAAGAGATCGGTATTGGTGCAAACGCAAGCTGTTTCTATCTGCGAGTTGACCTTTGGATAGTTGTCTCTTGGATTGTCGCGTTTATACGGCACCGGTTCTGTTAGCCCGGTCTTGCCGTTGGTAGTTGTAATGTCCATGTCGTTCGACACGAGCTTGAGATAGGAGCTGAAGAGGGACGCCATTTCTTGCTTATTGAGTTGGGCCGATGTCGTGATCACCGCGCGGTACAGGCGGTTGATTTCGTTGCACTCAATAGCGTTGTTGTTCATCCAGCAGCTGTAATAGCGATAGTCGGGAATCGCTGTGATGTTCATGACACACTGCCTGCAGACATTTTCAAGGAGATACCTGGCCATGCCAGATATCTCTCCGTGTGCATGGCGCGTAATGGCTTTATCGAATATCGGAGCAAAGAAATCGAGGTCGCGTTCCTTTTGTTTTTGAAGGTTGACTTCGATTTCGGCTTCGTTCAATTCTGCTTGCGCGGACTCTTGGTCGGAATCGTCTGGATCGAGCCAGTCGTCATGGTCTGGTTCGGCTGCGTAGTCCATCGAAGCGTGTTGCGCATCGTGGGGAGCAGGGGGCTGACGAATGGCGTTCTGCAAATCGATGTAAAAGCGCAATTTTGCTCGCTCACGAAAGTGGCCCCCAATCTCGTTGAAAAGCGAGCTTAAGTCGACGCGTAATAGGTCGTTGGCTACGGAGACGAGATTCCATGCGCTTGCATTGCCGGTTGCGTTTCCGTCATCGGCGCAATCAATCTCTGGCGTTCTGTTAAGAAGAAGCATGCGGGGATTGACGGGAGAGCGAAGAAAGCCAGCCTCGAAACCCCAGCTAAACGGCTCTTTTTCGGAATCAAGCATTAATGCTCCAAACAGCCAAAATTTAAAACCCGATAAAAGTCATATTACGCGGCTGTTTGCGGCTGTTCAATGGAATCAAGCGAAAAGGCTTAAAACCAGGGAGGCCGTTATGTCCGATTGCATCAAGCTCAACAAAGGAAACATCGATGTATGCGAGCGCGAGGTTATCGTTCTTCGCGAGATCATCGCTGCCGCCATGGGTCGTTTGCACCAGATGCGCAAGCAGTGCGAGCGCGGCTATGTGTCTTCGGAGGATTTCGAGAATGCGTTGGATGCGTACGGAGTAATCAGTGAGCGAGTCGATGAGCTTGACCAGCTTGGTTTCGAGTTCAGATGGTCGTCAGTCCCCGATGCCGGAATCGATGAGAACGACGGGCTCGAATGGATCGAGGACGACAACCCTCCGCGTGAGCGCGGTTTTGATATTGCTTGTTAATGTGACCGAACGGTTGATTGGAGACAAAATGTATCCGTACTACGAATGTGACAACTATCCCATGAGCATTACAGATGATGACGGCCCGTTTCTGATCATGGAGGCGAGGCTGTCTGGCGACGACGAGCTCAATGATGATTTTAGGAAAGGCGCCAGTTATAGATGCTCGTGTGCGACTGTTTCTGCGGCGATTGATCTTTGCAGGTCGATGACGGACGGCGATGCCGATCCTTGGTATGAAAGTTGGGAGAAGGCGGTTGAGCGTTATCCGCTCGAGAAATGCGAGGATGCGACAACGCTGTATTGGATCGAGCCGACCGATCCGCACAAGGCGCTGTGCGCCCTCCAACCCCATTGCGATCTTGAGCCATACGTGGCTGAGGCAATTGGCGCAGTTGACACGTATCTACTGGAGTGCGCGGACTATCCCTTTACGGTCGATCATTTAGATCTAAAGGACGTTGACGTCCTGCTCAGCGCTGCTTGGGGATTGGCTCGAGTCCTCGAAGAAACTTGGGGCACTTGCGACCCTGATGATGTTTTGGAAAAGATCGAGGATGCTACGTACAGTGCGTATATAACGGTTAAGGACCTGATCGCGGGCGAAGAGGCGGCCAAAGCCAGCGCAAAGTCCGATGACAATCTTTAGCCACCGCACTGAACGGCGCGACCGATCGGAAGGCTGCCGGGAAAAGCTTTAGCAAGCGCCCCGACCAGGTTCAGGAGTCTGCCGCCGATGCATCCCTGATGCGTGTCGCCCTTGCAGTGATCGATGCCAAAGAGCGCGAGGCGTTGGAGTGCGATCTTAAGAAACTGCTCGCTTCGTGCGAGTAGTCGCTGACTGCTCCTCTTTCCTTTCTTTCTTCTCTCAAGCGGCATGGACGCCGCCGCCTTGACCGCCCAGCGCGAGTTTTGTCCGCACGGGATGGTATCAAACACGTGTAACAACTAAATCGGAGGTTTGACCATGGCTATGTGGGATCTCAACTGCCAATCGAATCCGTCGTCTGCGGACGACAAGGAGCTCGCTCCCTATCTTGCACGTCAAAAGGCGATGCGCGAGTTTTTTGAGCGTGCGCTGTTTGCCCCCAAGGATCAGGGCAACAATGGCCTGTACTTTTTGGGCGCCACGACGGGCTCGGGTAAAAACTATACGGCCGAGCAGGTCACAGCCGACCTCATCGCCGGTGGCTGGGACGATTCGGGCTGTTTTAACAAGTGCCCGGGCCGTCGTTACCTGGTGTTTGTGGTGCCGGGTAAGGACAACCGCGACAACTACGTTGCGAGCGTGCGCAAATTGCTGGTTGAACAGGGCATGGATGGCGATGCCGCGCAGCGCATGGTGTTCGATCTTCCGCGTGCGGGCGATAACATCCTGCATTGGATTGAGACTACGCGCGGTAAGGGCGCCGTGGGCGTGCGCGACATTCCGTGTCCCATCGAGGCGGACGACGAGAGCTCTCATCGCATCATTAAGCGAGCGTGGGGCAACGCGATGGAGATCGCCGATGACCTTTTGGGCATCCTTGACACTCGAAATCGTCTGGGAGGTGTTGCAGACCGTTTGACCCCCGCCCTTCGCGACAAGCTATCGTCGGCGGATGCGAGCTTGCGTTGGGCTGTGAGCCACGAGCTCAAAAACATCACGCGCGGCATGGAGGTGATCCCCCAGATTTGGCCGTCTGCCCTGCTCAATGACGAGAGCATACCGCATGTGATTGCCCTGACGCCGCAAAAGCTCATCAATAGGATCGATACAGTGACCGGTGCAGGCGTTGTGCTCTTTAACGCAATGGCTGCCGAGAAGGGCCTGTTTATCTTTGATGAAATCGACCACATGAAGGCCGACATACTGTCGACGCTGACAGACGATCCCGTGACGTTTCAACCGGACGAAGTATTGCGTATCCTCGATCGTCATTTTAACGGCGGTGTGGTGGACCCCTTGCTACTGGGGAATCGAGATCAATGGATGGCGGTCTATACGCACGCTTCCACGTCGGGCGATCACAAAGGGTCAAACGCCGAGAGGAACAGGGTTTCGCGGGCGAGCGTAGAGGAAGATGCCGAAGAAATCGCCAAGGATGCCAAGAAAATTCAAAAGGCACTCGCCTCTTGTATTAAGGACATGAAACTGCGTCCGCCTTTTGCGCTGTCTGACGAGGCGAAAGAAGAGCAGCTCTCCGGTCGACATCTGTTTGGCAGCGACGATATTTCGGTGGGCGACAACTCGGCGAATCCGTTGCGCTTCAAACTCAATGAGGGCGGTACTCGCAATATGATTATCACTCGCGGAGGGAGTGGGCAGCAAACCGTCAGCAAGGCGGTGCGTCGTGCACGCGGTCTGGTCAGGATGGTGGTGGGTCATCTCGCCCGTTGCGCCACGCTTATGGACAAGCTGTACTACGGCAGCATTTCGTACAAGGACGACCTTTCGCGCAAGAACATCATCGATGCCCTGGGCATTAGGAACAACCAGACCAGCGAGAAGTATTTTTGGGATTCGTTGATGCTGGCGCTGTTCTTTAAAGATCGCAAGAATGACGAGATCGATGCCGCCGACGACTCGATGTATGCGCGTGGTGTCGATTATCTAGTGATGGAAACCACCATCGAGCACATGTTTACCACGTACCTAACCAGCCACGGCATTGAGCGCATGCCCGAGGCCTACCTTGCCTCCATTGCCGCCAAAGCGCCTTGCGTGTGCATGAGCGCAACATGGAGTGCGCCGACCGTCAAAAACTTCAACCTCGATTACCTTGACGAGGTTCATGGCGTGGTTCGCAAGGACGCTTGGATTGGCGAGCTCAACCAGGAAATCGTGCGACAGACTAAGCTGTTTAACAAACAGGCTGCGAAGGAGTACGACGTCGATATTGCCTGGGTGGATGAGTCCAAGGAAATTGCCGGCATGGTCGCGCTGGCAGGCGGCGCCTTTGGCGGCATCATTGTGTCGCCCGACGAGGTGTACGAGCGCGCGATGCGGTTCTTTGACGGGATTGGCGTGAGTGAGGGACTTGCGGTGCGCTTGCGCTTAAAGATTGCTGACAGGGTGGGCGTGAGCGACGCCAAGAGCATCGAGTTTGAGCTGAAGCGCCTGAGCAAGACGCTTGTTGCCGTGAGTACTTGGGCCCGTGGTGTGGCGCGTAACGAGCAACGGGCGGGAGCCGTTTTTACCACGCGCCACATGGGAAACCATGGCGAATTCAATAGTCTGGCGCTGGATCTTGCGCGCGAGATTGTCGCGGAGCTGGTGATTAGAAACATCAAGTGCCCCGAGATGTCGTACGAGAAATCGCTTGAGGCCGCCAAGGACATGGTGCCGTGCTTTAACGCTGCGGAATGGGATGCAGGTTGGCGTGGCGCTCAAAAACGTCTCGAGCTGGGCCAGCCGACCCTGATGTTTATCAATCTTTCGGCCGGTGGCTTTTCCAAGAATCTCAAATACAAGGTGCCGGAGAATCTGTGCGACATGGTTCATCAGGTCGATTGCGGCTTTGAAAATGCCGACCGTCGCCCCAAGATGGATCTTGATTTCTTATATATCGAGTCGCCCACAAGTCGTTTGACCTGGGGAGTGGAGATCAACTCAAATAAGTTTGTCCAGCAGGCGCTACTTGGCGTGGTGGAGCAGGAGGAACTGGTAGCGCGCGGCGAGGTTCCGTTTACTCAAAAGCGCCGGAACGTACGGATGCTTCTATCTGGCGTTAATAAGAGCCTGCCGGTGCGCGACACCCTCTCTTATCAGGTCGAAGGCGCTCGCATTGTGGCACAGGCTGTGGGTCGCCTGATGCGCACGAGTGTAAAGATGCCTTGCGTGCAGGTGCTGCTCGACCGCGAGATTGCGAACGATTGCAACTTTTCGTTCTTGCATGATTTGCCGATGGGCTACGAGCTTGAGCAGGTGGTTGGTGCCTGCGCCGCTGCCAACAACCATATGACGGACAACAAGGAACACGCTGCCGTTAAGCAG
>CAUDCB010000038.1 GCA_958447915.1 uncultured Collinsella sp.
CTAAAGAAGAGGCTCTGAACACCTTAGCTTATACAGAGAATGTTTTGAATTATTCAAAACAGGTATGTGGTGTTCCATATTCCACGAGAGGATTTACGAATTTTGGTCTCGTTATGGGGTCGGATGTTTGGAATCATCCCGATAAGTATGGTGTCTCTGTAATGCCGAAGTCCCAATATGAGGATTTGCGCCTCGAAGTGGATTATGTTTCAGGCACTGGTTTAACTTTAAATGAAGCAAAATCCTTATCTGATGAGCATCATATTGATTTTTATATGCAAGAGGTCATAAACGGTAGTGACACAATTGACTTGCCCCAGCGGCTTCATATTTCAGAGGTGACCTGGATCCTAGATTCTATTCACGCTGTCAGGTATAAGGGACATTTGACCAAAGTAAAGCGACGGCTAACTAGTCTAAATCCAGCTGATCGAATCTGGCTGGATTCCAAGACCTCTGTCGTGCTCGTTGAGCCATTTGCCTACTTCTATAATTCTGAATACCATCATGTCTATGCTGTTTCCCAGTTGGTATACCTTAAGTTGGCCCGTTTATTGGAGGCCGATTGTAGCATTTCTCTTATTCTTGATCAGGGCGACCTCGAGCTGACAAGGGCGATAGAAGAACTGTTGCATTATGGATTGCTGAATACAAATATCGATGCCGATTATGTAATGCACGATAATGGTTTTCAATTGGTTAAAAGTTCGTTTGTTAAAGAAGTCGGACGCTCAAAAGAGGGGTTAAGAGTACTGCTGAGTTGTGCCACCCATAGAATGTGTGCGGTTAATGATTATTCGTTCGCTTTGCTTTCGTTGTTTGAAAAGCCGATTACTAAGAACGAGCTGCGCGACATTTAGAAAAAAGAGTGCCTATCGGCAAACGAGGAGCAATTAAACAAGTGGGTTGAAAATTGCATGAAAGCAGATATACTACAATTGATTAGATAGAGGAGGTTTCTGCATGGACGTTATTAACAAAAATCTCTTGGAGCAACTGAAAGAGTCTCAGGAAGAGGGCGTCGTGGTAGAAGTGTTCGACTTTGAGGACTACATGGATAAATTCTGCCATTAGTTTCGGAATTTACTTGCCTCGCTTAAAGGAGAAGTCGATTATCGATTTCTCCTTTTTTAATTAAAGATATTTTTGGAATACATGCTCTTAGCACAGGTTGGCGTCTCAGTAAACTGGGAGGTTGCTTTGGCTAGTTAGAGATATGTGAACGTCCGTTAGACTGAATCTCAGGGTAGAAGGGGCCTCCAGTGTCCAGATCAACAAGGCAATGCTGCGTTTCGGCTAATAAGAACGACGGCTTTTTGCGTGTGGCGGCGGCGTCGCCGCGGATTCGCGTGGCCGATGTCGAGGGCAATGCCGAGGTGGCGTTGGCTGCCGTGCGTGAGGCTGCCGAGCGTGGCGTTCGCGCGCTGGTGCTGCCCGAGCTTAACCTGACCGGCTATACCGCGGCCGATCTGTTCCATAACCGCACACTGCTGCATGCCTGCGAGGCTGCTCTGGTGCATATCCTCGACGAGACTCGTGAGCTGCCGATTGTCTTTACCATTGGTCTTCCCGTTGCGGTTGCCGAGAATATCTACAACTGCGCCGCCGTGTGCTGCGCGGGCGAGCTTTTGGGCCTCACGGCCAAGAAGTATTTGCCCAACTATGGCGAGTTCTATGAGCGCCGTTGGTTTGCTCCGGCGCCTGCGGATCCCGTGTGGGTTGAATTTGCCGGTCAGGGTCCGGTCCCGCTGGGTTCGGGGCTTGTCTACCGTTGCTGTGATGAAGGCGCCGAGGACCTGGTGCTGGGCGTTGAGGTCTGTGAGGACCTGTGGGTGCCGGCACCCCCTTCGACCGAGATGGCGCTTGCCGGTGCGACGGTGATTCTCAACCCGTCGGCCTCGGATGAGATTATCGGTAAGGCAGACTACCGCCGCAGCCTTATCTCCAATCAGAGTGCGCGCCTGTACTGCGCCTATGCCTATGCGGATGCGAGCGAGGGCGAGTCCACGACCGATATGGTCTTTGCGGGGGAGAACCTCGTCTACGAAAACGGTTCGAAGCTCGCCGCGACGAAGCTCCTCACTTGCGATATGGCCGTCGCCGACGTCGATCTTGACCGCCTGGTTGCCGAGCGCCGTCGCTCGACGACGTGGACACGCGCGGACGATGCGCTGGAGGCCACGACCGTTGAGTTTTCGTTTGAGGGCGTGCTGGCCAAAGAGCCTGTTCTGCGCGATGCCTGCGATATCGACCGCGTTTTCCCTCGCGCGCCTTTTGTGCCGGCCGACCACGGTGATCTGGCCGAGCGCTGCGAGACTATTCTCAATCTGCAGACTGCTGGCCTCAAGACTCGCCTTGCCCATACGGGCACCAAGGCGGCCGTCATCGGCCTTTCGGGCGGCCTGGACTCCACGCTGGCACTGCTTGTGACCGTGCGCGCCTTCGATGCACTGGGGCTGCCGCGCACGGGTATCACGGCGGTCTCCATGCCCGGCTTTGGCACGACGCACCGCACCAAGTCCAATGCCGAGTCGCTTGCTCGCGATCTGGGTGTCTCCTTCCGCGAGGTCTCGATCCATGCTGCCGTTGAGCAGCACTTTAAGGACATCGAGCACGACCCGGCCGTTCAGGACGTGACCTACGAGAACAGCCAGGCGCGCGAGCGTACGCAGATTCTCATGGACTTGGCCAACCAGGCCGGCGGCTTTGTCATCGGTACCGGCGACCTGTCGGAGCTGGCGCTCGGCTGGGCTACCTATAACGGCGACCACATGAGCATGTACGCCGTCAACGCGAGCGTGCCCAAGACGCTCGTACGCCATCTGGTGCGCTATGCGGCCGATGTCTTTGGCGGGCGCATCGCCACCACGCTGCTCGACATCCTCGATACGCCGGTGTCTCCCGAACTTCTGCCGCCCACGGGCGACGGCGAGATCGCCCAGAAGACCGAAGACCTGGTGGGCCCGTACGAGCTGCACGACTACTTCCTCTACTACCTGCTGCGTTTTGGCTTTGAGCCGGGCAAGATCTACCGCATGGCGCTCAAGAGCTTCGAGGGCGCCTACGACGTCAAGACCGTTCACACGTGGCTGCGTACGTTCTACCGTCGCTTCTTTGCCCAGCAGTTTAAGCGCAGCTGCCTGCCCGATGGCCCCAAGGTGGGTTCGGTCACGCTCAGCCCGCGCGGCGATTGGCGCATGCCGAGTGACGCCAGCTCGCGCCTGTGGCTCGCCCAGATTGACGCGCTCAATCCGATGGACTAAGGTTGCCAAATTGAACCAAAACAGCGGGTGCAAGCGTTACACTTTTGCAATCTGATGGCCCGTATCGCGCGGCGCTCTTGTCGGAGCGCCGCGTTTTTCATATCGAAAGGTGGCACCATGCAGGCATCGCAGCGTCTCGACCGCTTTGGCGCGGAGGTCTTCGCCTCGCTCAACAACAAACTGCTTGCGCTGAAGGCTCAGGGCAAGACCATTTACAACATGAGCGTGGGCACGCCCGACTTTAAGCCGTACGACCACGTGGTCGAGGCGCTCACGCAAGCGGCCCAGGACCCCGAGATGTGGAAGTATGCCCTGCGCGACCTGCCCGAACTCAAGCAAGCCGTGTGCGATTACTACGAGCGTCGCTTTGGCGTTTCGGGCATTACGCCGTCTATGGTGCAGTCGTGCAACGGCACGCAGGAGGGCGTTGGCCATTTGGGCCTTGCCCTGCTCGATCCGGGTGACACCATTCTGGTTCCCGATCCGTGCTACCCGGTCTTTGAGGCAGGTGCCAAGATCGCCGATGCCAAGCTCGAGTACTATCCGCTGGTGGCGGAGCACAATTACCTGCCCTATGTGGCGGGTATCGATCCCGAGGTGGCCGATCGTGCCAAGTACATGATTGTGTCGCTGCCCGCCAACCCGGTGGGCTCGGTGGGCACGCCCGAGGTCTACGAGGAGATCATCGCTTTCGCCCGCGAGCACGACCTGCTCATCGTTCACGACAACGCATACTCCGACATCGTGTTCGACGGCGAGCCGGGCGGCAGCTTCTTGCAGTATCCCGGCGCGCTCGAGGTGGGCGTTGAGTTCTTCTCGCTCTCCAAGTCGTTTAACGTCACCGGTGCGCGTATCGGCTTTTTGGTCGGTCGCGAGGATGTGGTCTCGGCCTTTGCCAAGCTGCGCGGCCAGATCGACTTTGGTATGTTCTTCCCGATCCAGAAGGCTGCTATCGCCTGCTTGAACGGTCCGCGCGATGAGGTCGAGGCGCAGCGTCTGAAGTACCAGGAGCGCCGCGATGCCCTGTGCGACGGTCTTGAGGGCCTGGGCTGGGAGCGTCCCAACGCGCATGGCTCTATGTTTGTGTGGGCCAAGCTTCCCGGTGGTCGCACCGATTCCATGGCGTTTTGCGAGGAGCTCATGGAGAAGGCCGGCGTTGTGGTGACGCCGGGCGCGAGCTTTGGTCCTTCGGGCGAGGGGCACGTGCGCATGGCGCTGGTCCTGCCGCCCGATCAGATTGCTTTGGCTGTCGAGGCCATCCGCGAGGCGGGTCTGTATTAGAAACCTGTTTCGACTCGTCAATAGCTCGAAACCGATTTCGTGCAGTTATTTTACGAATCCTGCAAACAATTTCGGTAAACGGTCGATTTTTGGCTGCGAATAGGAGCATAATCAAAGTCCCGATTGGATGTATTGGGATTACGACAAGCCGCTCGGGTCGTTCCCGGGTGGCTTGTTTGTGGAGAGAGATGGGAGTTTCTAATGGTTAACGAGAAGAAGGTCGCTATTGTCGGCTGCGGTTTCGTCGGTTCGTCTTCGGCGTTCGCGCTGATGCAGAGCGGTCTGTTCTCCGAGATGGTCCTCATCGACGTGGACAAGAACCGCGCCGAGGGTGAGGCCCTGGATATCGCGCACGGCATGACGTTTGCCGAGCCGATGAAGATCTACGCCGGCGATTATTCCGATGTCGCCGACGCCGCCATGATCGTCGTCACCGCTGGCGCTGCCCAGAAGCCCGGTGAGACCCGTCTGGACCTGGTCAACAAGAACGTCAACATCTTTAAGTCCATCATTCCCGAAATTAAGAAGTCTGGCTTCGACGGCATTCTGCTCATTGTCTCCAACCCGGTCGATGTTCTGACCTATGCCGCCATCAAGATGTCCGGCCTGCCCGAGGGCCATGTCATCGGCTCCGGCACCGTGCTCGACACTGGCCGTCTGCAGCAGATGCTTGGTGCCCACGTCGAGGTTGACCCGCGCGATGTCCAGGCCTATGTCATGGGTGAGCACGGCGACTCTGAGTTTGTCGCTTGGTCCAGCGCCCAGGTTGCCGGCGTGCCGCTGAACACTTTCTGCGAGCTTCACGGTCATCTGGAGCATGAGGCTGCCGAGAAGCGCATCGCCGAGGACGTCAAGAACTCCGCCTACACCATCATCGAGAAGAAGCACGCCACCTACTATGGCGTCGCCATGGCCGTCAAGCGCATCTGCACCGCCGTCATGCGCGATGAGCAGACCGTTCTGCCCGTCTCCTCGCTCATGGTGGGCGAGTATGGCCTGTCCGATCTTGCCATCTCCATGCCGACGGTCGTTGGCCGCGACGGCGTCGTCTGTCGCGTCCCCGTGCCGCTGAACGATGACGAGCAGCATGAGCTCACCGCCTCCGCCAAGGCCCTCAAGGACATCATCGACAGCGTCGACTTCTCCTGCTAAATCAAGCTCGCTAGAGCGAAAAGCTACAATGAAGGCGTCCGGGTCCACACGGCCCGGGCGCCTTTTTGGTGCAAAGTAACCTGACCCCAATGCACCATAGTTGATGGGAGGGCCATGCCGGATTCGCCTAATTTTTTGACATATGCCCAGACGGTGTTTGATCCGTTTGAGGAGCGGTCGTTCTGCGCGGTGGATAGCCTGGTCTTTGCGTGGTTGTCCTATTTGCGTTTGCCGGGTGATATGGCGGAGCTGACGAACTGGCAGGGCCTAGACGTACGCGAACTGCTGCGTGCCGAGTGCTACCGGGACATGATTGACGACTTGTGGGATCCAGAGGGGAGCAGGACCTTGTTGGAGGCCGTGGCAGCAAACCCTCGTTACCGTGGCGTGCACGTTTGCGGCTATCGTGCCGTGAGCGATGTGGTAGCGACAGAGCAGTTTGCAGCCATGGCGTTCCGGTTTCCGGCGGGGTTTAGTTATCTTTCCTTCCGGGGGACCGACAGCACGATTGTGGGCTGGAAAGAGGACTTTAACATGGCGTTCCGGTGTCCTGTGCCGGCCCAGGAATCCGCGGTACGTTATGTGGACGAGGCGGCGGATGCGATTGACGGGCCGCTTTTGTGCGGAGGTCATTCCAAGGGTGGAAACCTTGCGGTGTACGGTGCGGCGATGTGCTCCGATGTCGCCCGCGAGCGAATCGAACGGGTGTATTCCCATGATGGTCCGGGCTTCGTCGAGGAGTTTCTGAACGGCAACGCCTTTGCCGATCTTTGCGGTCGAATCGACAAGACGCTACCTCGGTCGTCGATCTTTGGCATGATGTTCGAGACACAGGAGGACTATGCCATCGTTGAGAGCACCGAGTTCAGCCTGCTGCAGCACAATCCCTTTAGCTGGGTGGTTGATGGTCGCGACTTCGTGTACTGTGAGCGCCTGTCCGCCGGTGCTCGATACGTTGATGGCTCCATTCGCGAGATGCTGCTTGCAGTGTCGCCTAGCGAGCGCGAGCGTTTTGTAGATGCGTTGTTCTCCGTGTTTGAGGCTACGGGTGCTGAGCGGTTTGCGGATATCGCCGGGAATCTGCGCGAGAGCCTGCCCGTGATGCTCCAGGCTGCGCAAGGCTTTGACGAGGATACGCGACGCTTTGTCTCGCAGACCATCGTGGCAATCCTTAAGTGCGCACTGCTGCCCAAACGACCCCAGATCGACATGCCCGCTGCCGGCAAGAGTTTGGCAGAACAGCTCGAGGCTTGGCAGTCCGAGCTCCTGCGCTAACCATTGGTGCAAAGCAACCTGTCCCCGATGCACCAAGCTTCGATGCGCCTGGGGCGGGCTCGACCGCTATACTGGTTCGTGCCGAAATCGATCTAGAACGGAATGCCGTATATGAAAATCAATCACGCGATTCTGCATATCCTGGACTTTGACTCTGCCGTCAACGTTATGAGCCAGCGCGAGCTCGATATCGAGAGCCGTACCGTGCGCAACTTCGTGACCACGCATCTGCGCCGCGCACGTACCTCGGCCGACAATAAACGCGCCACGTTTGCCGAGAACTCTGCGTTTGGCGGCGAGCTCAAGGGCTATTTCTTTGGCGAGCGCGAGTTCGTGGACCTGTCGCAGCAGATTGCGGAGTTTATCTCCTCCGAGCTCACCAAAGCCGAGAAAGCCGAGTCAACCGACGTGCTCGTGGCCGATTTTGACGACGATGAGGATGCCCGCTGGTTTGCCGTGATGCTGCTGGGCTCCAAGCAGGCTTTTATGCACGAAGTGGGCCGCGAGGAGGGGGAGGTGCGCAACGACATCGCGCGCCACTACGCCATTCTGCCGAACCCCTCGCAAAAGGTGCCGAGCTATGCCATCGTGCGTGCGAGCACCATGGAGATCGGTTACGTGGACAAGAAGCGCAAGATTGCCGGTGAGGACCGTATGCTTATCCCCGATGGCCTGCTGCAGTGCGACACGGGCGTATCAGGCAAGGAGGTCATCGACACCGTGACGCGTGTGGTCGAGGAAGTCGCCGAGGAGCACGGTGCCAATACGGCCGTGGCGCTCGCCAAGGTTAAGGCTGCCGTCGCCGAGAAAGTCGAGGATGACGAGGAGCTGCCGCCCTGGGATATCGTCGATGAGGTCTTTGAGGACGAACCGGTTATCAAGGAGAGCGTGCGCGCGGCACTGACTGAGGAGAAGGTGCCTGAGCGTGTGCCCGTGGAGCGCAAGCAGGTCGAACGCGCGGCCGTGCGCAACCACAAGATTCGTACCGATACGGGCATCGAGATCAGCTTTCCGGCCGAGATGGGCTCGAACTCCGAGTACATCGAGTTCGTCAACGAGCCCAACGGCCTCATCTCCATCGAGCTCAAAAACATCGGCAGCATCGAGAATCGATAAACTGCGCCTGGACGCTGCAAAAAACAAAGGCCGAAGCCTCGGATGAGGGCTTCGGCCCTTTTTACTCGGGGCTTAATTACGCTACTGGTTGAGCATAAATCAGCGAAAACGCCCCAGAGCGAGCAAGGTGACGTGAAAGAGGAGGGCATTGACCTTTTGGTCATGCCCGACGATTGAACGTCAGATTGCCGCTCTGGGGCGTTTGTAGCGTCGAGTCGTTACGGCGTTTGGTAAAACGCCGTAACTATTACAGTTGGCGCAGGTCCTCTTCCAGGCCGGTCTTGCTGTCGGTCTTCTCGTCGCGCATCTTGATGACGCGGGCGGGGACACCGGCCACGACGGCGCCGGCGGGGACGTCCTCGACGCACACGGCGCCGGCGGCAACGACGGCGCCCTTGCCTACGTGCACGCCCTCCAGGACCACGGCGTTGGCGCCGATCATGACATCGTCCTCGATGATGACGGGCGTGGCGCTGGCGGGCTCTACGACGCCTGCCAACACGGTGCCGGCGCCGATGTGGCAGTTCTTACCCACGGTGGCGCGGCCGCCCAGCACGACGCCCATATCGATCATGGAGCCTTCGCCGATGACGGAGCCGATGTTGATGATGGCACCCATCATGATGACGGCGCGATCGCCGATCTCGACGCGGTCGCGGATGATTGCGCCCGGCTCGATGCGGGCGTTGATGCCCTTGAGGTCGAGCATGGGCACGGCGGAGTTGCGGCAGTCGTTCTCTACGTCGTAGTAGTCGATGGAATCGGCATTGGCGACCAGGATGGTCTTAAGCTCATCCCAGTTACCAAAGACGGTCTTGCCGCGATGACCGCCGTAGACGTGCGCATTGCCCCACTGGACCTTCATGCCCGGCTTTTCGCGCACGTACAGTTTGACGGGCGTTTTCTTGGGCGCGGTGGCGATGTAGTTGATAATCTCCTGTGCATCCATCTCGGCTGCGTTACTCATATGCTGTTTCTCCTTTTCGTGGATACGGTTGATCCCTGGTTAGGCAAACATGACCTGGTCGAAGGTGTAGTTGGCGGTGGCGCGGGTGTTTTGCTTCTGGGGGGCGGGCGGGGCGCCGTTGACAAAGATCTGGCGGCTCGTGGCACGGTGTGTGAGCGTGACCTCCTCGTCCTGGCCAAAGAAACTCACCTCGTGCACGC
Source organism: uncultured Collinsella sp. (assembly GCA_958447915.1). Taxonomy (GTDB): domain Bacteria; phylum Actinomycetota; class Coriobacteriia; order Coriobacteriales; family Coriobacteriaceae; genus Collinsella. The sequence goes on from CAUDCB010000038.1 coordinate 9,255, forward strand.
CGGCGACAGTGCCACCGCGCAGCGAGTGCATGCCGATCTCCTTGGGGTCGCGTGTGCCGCACATGCCCTCGCGGCCATAGACGGGGTGGTAACCTGCCTCGGGCTCGGCTTCGACGACGGCGTCGAGCAGCAGCTTCGCGGTGCCGCTGGGGGCGTCGGCCTTTTGGTTGTGGTGCGTCTCGACAATCTCGCAGTCAAAGCCGGGCAGCTCACGCGTGGCCTGTGCCACCAGATGACGCAGGGCCGCGATGCCGATGGAGTAATTGCCGGAGTGCATGACGCGGGCGTTCTGACCCAGCTCGCGCAGGCGATCCATCTGCTCGGGCGTGTAGCCCGTGGTGCCCGAGACCAACGCCGCGCCCGTGCGCTCGACATAGGCGACGACAGCATTGAAGGTCGCAACGTTCGAGAAGTCGATGATGACGTCGGCTGCTGGGGCGTTCTCGAGCTCGGACAAGTCGAAGCCGATCTGGGCGACGATGTCAAAAACGGCCTCTCCAGCGGCGTTGACAATGCCCTCGGCGGTAGTGCGGATGAGCGAGCCCATGCGGCCCGTTCCCATAATGACGGTCTTAATCAAGCAGACCAGCTCCCTTCAAAGCATCGGTAAGTGCAGCGCGCGTGTCGTTGGCCATGGGGCACAGCGGCATACGGTAGTTTGCCTCGATCATACCCATCTGAGCGAGCGCCTCTTTGACGGGGATGGGGTTGACCTCACTAAAGAGGGCGTTGATGAGCGGCTGACCGGCAATCTGGATATCGCGGGCGCGCTCCACGTCGCCGTCCAGATAGGCACGGCACATGTCGTGCACGAGCTGCGGCTGAACGTCTGCCCACACGCTGATGGTACCCGAAGCGCCTAGGCTCATGAGCGGCACGGTGAGGGCATCCTCGCCCGAGTACATGCGGAAGTCGTCTGACAGCAGGTGGGCGATCTTGGCCGCGTAGGCGACGTTGCCCGAGGCCTCCTTGATGCCCATGATGTTGGGGTGCGCGGCCAAGCGCTCTACGTTGCGCTCGCTGATGCCGCAGCCACAGCGGCCGGGGATGTTGTACAGAATGCAGGGGATGTCCACGGCGTCGGCCACGGTCTTAAAGTGCTGGTAGATGCCCTCTTCGTTAGACTTGTTGTAGTAGGGGGTAATGAGCAGCAGACCATCGGCGCCCAGGCCCTGGTAAGTGAGCGACTTAGTGAGCATGGTCTGCGTGGAGTTAGAGCCCGAGCCGGCAATAACGGGGACTCGGCCCGCAACCTGCTTGACCACTGCGGCGACAACGGAGTTGTCCTCGTCGTCGGTCATCGTGGCACTCTCTCCGGTGGTGCCCAGGGTGAGGATGGCGTCGGTGCCATTTTGCAGGTGGAAATCGATAAGGCGCTCGAGCGCGTCAAAGTCGACGCTTCCGTCCTTTTTAAACGGCGTGACGAGGGCGACGATCGAACCCTCGAGGTTGCGGATATCCATGTTCTTCTCCTTCGCTTCCGCGATCTGGATGCGTTTGTTCCACTGAGCGGCGACGGCCAGACGCTCGTCCTGGGCGCGACGGCGGGCACTTTCGGCGCGCGACTTGGCCAGCAGCTCTCGGCCGCTAGGCAGCACGTCGAGCGTGGCAAAGTAATCGCCCGGGCGCTCAGCACGGCGGATGAGGTCGGCCGAGCCATCGGGGCGCAGCAGCACCTCGGCGGAGCGCAGACGGCCGTTGTAGTTGTAGCCCATGGAGTAGCCATGCGCGCCGGTATCGTGGATCACGAGCAGGTCGCCCATGTCGATATGCGGCAACTCGCGATCAATGGCGAACTTGTCATTGTTCTCACACAGATTGCCCGTGATGTCGTAGGTGTCCGTAACGGGTGCTGCGGTCTTGTCGGCGCCACCCGGCTGTCCCATCACCGTAATGTGGTGGTAAGCGCCATACATGGCAGGACGGATCAGATCGACGGCGCTTGCGTCCACGCCGATATAGTCCTTGTAGATCTGCTTTTCGTGGATGGCCTTGGTCACCAGGCAGCCGTAGGGGCCCATCATAAAGCGACCCATCTCGGTGCAAATCGCCACATCGCCCATGCCGGCGGGAACCAAGATCTCGTCGTAGGCCGCGTGTACGCCCTCGCCGATGGCACGGATGTCGTTAGCCTGCTGCTCGGGCAGGTAGGGGATACCCACACCGCCGGACAGATTGATAAAGGCGACATGTGCGCCCGTTTCACGCTCCAGGCGCACGGCAAGCTCAAAGAGGATGCGCGCAAGCTTGGGGTAGTAGTCGTTGGTGACGGTGTTGCTGGCAAGGAATGCGTGGATGCCAAAGTCCTCGGCGCCCTTGGCCTTGAGCATGCGGAAGGCCTCGAAGAGCTGCTCGGTGGTCATGCCGTATTTGGAGTCGCCGGGGTTATCCATGATGCCGTTGGAGAGCTGGAATAGGCCGCCCGGATTAAAGCGGCAGCTGACCGTCTTGGGGATGGGTCCCGCAACGCGCTCAAAGAACTCGATGTGGCTGATGTCGTCAAAGTTGACGATGGCACCCAGCTTGTCGGCGAGCTCAAAGTCCGCCGCCGGTGTGTCGTTGGACGAGAACATGATGTCGTGTCCGGTGATGCCCAGCGAGCGGGCGATCATGAGCTCGGTATAGCTCGAGCAATCGCAGCCGCAGCCGTATTCGTTGAGAATGGAGATGAGTGCCGGGTTGGGGTTGGCCTTGACGGCAAAGTATTCCTTAAAGCCCGGGTTCCATGCAAAGGCGTCGCGCACTTCTTGCATGTTGCGGCGGATGCCCGCCTCGTCGTATAGATGAAACGGCGTGGGGAACTGCTCGACGATATGCTCGAGCGTCTCCTTGTCCACAAACGGCTGCTTGGCCGCATATGCCTCGTTGGGAGTCAATGACATGTCCCGTAAACCTCGCTATCCAGACGGCGCTACCTGCGCATCGAATCCGCATAGCGTGGACCCAATGTCCGGATAGCGCTCCCGCATTGCTGCAGACAGTCCTGCGGGTGTTTCCCGCAGGCCCACCAGGCTGTTCGTGCCCGAAAAACCCAGTTCGGCGGGTTTCGCCTCCCCGCGGGGTCAAAGCCTGCCGGCTCGCCCGCGGCTCTTCGTGCCCGCGCCTCTATCAAGTGGTAACGACCCTACCACGTTGCACTTTACCAAACAAGAGTATTCGTATATAACGTTTAAAAAATGCAGGGATATGCTGGAAATAAGGGTGTAGCAATCTTGCGGCACAATAGATAGCAGCCGACGCGCACCTACGAAAGGAACCAATATGGCCGAGCTCCAAGAACTCCGTCGCTACCGCCGCGACTTGCACAGGATCCCGGAGCTCGACTTCGATCTTCCGCAGACGATCGCCTATATCGAGGGCGTGTTGGCACCGCTCACCTGCGATGTGACCCATCCGTGCCCCGGCTGCGTCTGCGCTTTCTTCGACGCTGGCGTTGGCGCCGCGCATGCCACGGCGATTCGCGCCGATATGGATGCGCTGCCCATTGCCGAGGCAACGGGGGCAGCGTTCGCTTCGACCCATCCCGGCAAGATGCATGCTTGCGGGCACGATGGACACATGGCCATGGCGCTTTCGGCGGCAACCTTTGTCGACCGTACGATCCGTGAGCAGCCGGGCGCCATTAAGCGCAATGTGCTCTTTGTGTTTCAGCCGGCCGAGGAGACGACTGGTGGTGCCAAGACGGTGTGCGAGAGCGGCGTGTTCGAGCGCTACGGGGTGGATCGCATCTTCGGCTTCCACGTGTGGCCCGATCTGCCCGCCGGCACGTTGGCGAGCTGCTCCGGTCCGTTGCTGGCGCGTTCGAGTGAGACACACATTCATATCCATGGCACGAGCATCCATATCGCTAAGACCTATGGCGTTCCGGTCGAGGAGTCGCACGATGCGGCGCTGGCGGCTGCCAAGTTCTTGGTTTCCGAGCGCGAGCTCATGGACGAGTTGGGTGTCGACGAGCCCTGCATTGGTAAGTTCGGCCTGCTGCAGGCCGGCACCGTCTGCAATGCGGTGGCGGGGGAGGCCCATGTTGCCGGCAGCCTACGTGTGTTTACGGACGACATGTTCGACCGCGCGCGCGAGGGCGTGCGCCGCGTGCTGGACGATGCCTGCGTCGCAACGGGCTGCACATATGACCTCGATTTTGCCGAGGGCTATCCGCCGGTCGATAACGATCCCGAGCTGTTCGCCCACATTGCGCCTGTCTTGTCCGAGCTGCAACTCGTGGATGAGCCTTTGCTGATTGCCGAGGACTTCGCTTTCTATCAGCGCCATCTGCCAGGCGTGTTCTTCCTCCTGGGTACGGGCGTGCCGGAGGGACAAGATAATCCGATCGATTCGGATGGCTGTCCCGCCTATGCCACGAGCGCTCTGCATACCGATACCATGCTCTTTGACGAGGAAATTCTACTCAAGGGCCTCGATGTCTACAAACGATTGCTTTTGCTTGCTTAAGTGGCGAGGGATACCTGTTCTAGAAAACACGAACAGATGTACGGTATAATAGAGATGTAAGTCTATAGAAACGTTTGACGTTATTAACGTAAGGCGATACTATGATTGCATCATATAAAGA
>CAUDCB010000039.1 GCA_958447915.1 uncultured Collinsella sp.
TCCCTGTACATGGCGTCGTAGCCGACGTAGGCGGCCATCTCGCTCGAGCGGTCGCGCTCCCGGCGGCGCCTCTGCCGCTCGGCCTCCGCGCCCTTCGAGGCGTCCTTGCGCCCGCCCGTGCCGCCGAGGAGCAGCCCGAGGGTGCTCGGGCGCTTCGGCCTATTCTCCTTGTTGGTTCTTGCTCGGCTCATAGAGCTCGGCTCCTTTCTTCCTTGCCCTGCGCCTCGCGCGACGTCCCGGGCGGCCCGGGCGCGGCGAGCCCTCGGGGAGGCTCCCAGCGAGGCAGGGCTCGTACGCGAGCAGCTGCGGGGAGAGCTCGTGGGCCGCCAAAAGCGGCAGCAGCTCCTCGGCGCGCATGCCGAAGGGCCGCCAGAACCCGGCGAGCCAGAACGGCATGCTGCAGAGCATGATCGGGAAGGCCGCGTCCGCGACGTCTGCGCGCAGGCCCAGGTGGACGAAGGCCGCCGCCCCGACCGCGCTGCCGAAGCCGAGCGACACGCATGAGAGCGTGCGCAGGCTCATCTTCCCGACGATCTTCTCCTCGTACTCTCCGATGTCCTTCTGCACCGGTATCCGGAGCGCCATCCGCGACGCCCCCTATGCCGGCAGCCAGGACGTGTCCAGCTGCCCGAAGTAGACCGACGCGGCGATGATGATCGCGCCGCCGGCGATGGTGGATATGGCGGTCGCGATCTGCGGGCCGCCCTGCTGCTCCCTGATGGCCAGGCCGAGCGAGACCGCTCCCCACACGACCAGGAAGCCGCCGAGGAAGGTCACGCAGCCCGACACGAGCTTGATGACGTTTGCGAGCATGCTGCTCTCCTTTGCATTCGGTTGACGATGTTCCTTGCTGCTCCTCCCCCGCGGCGGGGGAGGCCCGCGCCCTCCGCGGCCCCGTCACGAGGCGCCGTCCTTCCGCCTGCGGTACTCTGCGAAGTCGAACGGGCCTTGGCGGGCGACCTCCTCGAGCAGGCGCGAGCGCGGGTGGCGCTCGAGCCGGTACTTCCGGTCCATGAGCGGCATGCAGCCGTTCACGAGCACGAGCGCGTCCTCGCGCGGCATGCGCGCCACCTCGGCGGGCTGTATGAGGTCGCGCTCGGAGATGCCGCGGTTCACGGTCCGGGTCCAGCCGGCGCCCCGCGAGTCGCTCTGCGTCTCGCTCGCCACCGTCTGCTTGCCGGCCATCTTGCTGATCTCCTCGTTGGTCTCGTTCGCCTTGCCGCCCAGGTAGAGCAGCGTGTCGCAGGCGTTCACGATGGTCTCGGCGTTGTTGTCGCCGTAGGTCTCCTTCAGCTGCGAGAGCGACTGGGCGATCATCGAGACGGCGATGTTCCTGCTGCGGGTGACGGCGATTGTCCGCTCGAAGTCGGGTATGCGCCCGATGTTGGCGAACTCGTCGAAGACGAAGTGCACCGTCGTGGGCAGCGAGCCGCCGTGCGCCTCGAGCGCCTCGGCGCAAAGCGCGCTCACGGCTGTGTCCATGAGCAGGGCGAACAGGAAGTCGAAGGTCGAGTCGGTGTCGCTCATAGACGCGAAGAGCGCGACCTTGGCGCCCTCGTCGCCCATGTGGGCGAGGTCGAGCTCGTCTTTGGAGGTGAGGTCGCGGACGGCGCGGATGGACAGCGGCTTCAGGCGGACGTTGCAGCTCGAGAGCATCGACTTCATGGTGTCGCCGGCGGCCACGCGGAACTCGCGGTAGCTCGCGAGCGCGAAGTCGTCGGGGGGCGCGGGCTCGCGGACCTTGACCCACTCCCACGCGCCGTCCTCCTCGGCGAAGCCGCGCAGCGAACCGCCCTCCGCCGAGGCGCCGCCGCGCCTCACGTAGCGCTCGCCGGTCTCCAGCTCGCGGAACACCATGTCGAGCGGGCTCATGTAGCCCGGGTCGTCGCGTGCGTCGGCGAGCGAGAGCAGCGTGAGCAGCCCGTCGAGGTTTCGGTCGGCGGGCTCGCAGTGCATGACGAGGTAGGCCGTGAGCGCGGTGTAGACCAGGCGCTCGGCCTTCTCCCAGTAGGGGTCGCCCTTGTGGTCGGCCTCGCCCTCGGTGTTGGCGACGATGCCGCGGGCGAAGCGGATGACGCCCGCCTCGTCGCGTATGTAGGCTATGGGGTTGAAGCGCATGGAGCGCGTGAAGTCGATGGTGTCGAACGCGCGGATCTCGTAGCCGAGCTCCGCCAGCGCGCCGCCCATCTCGCGGATGAGCGTGCCCTTCGGGTCGGTCACGAAGAAGCTGGCGTTGGCCTGCAGGAGGTTCGGCTTGACGTAGTAGCGCGTCTTGCCGGTGCCGGGTCCTCCAACCACGAGCACGTTGTCGTTGGTGTCGGTGGAGAGGTCGAACCTGCGGCTCACGAGGCGGATGCGCGCGTTGTCGGTGAGGATGATGTTGTTGTCGGGGTCCTTGGGGTCGCCGAAGGGCGCGATGTCCTTGCGCGTGGCCCACCTGGAGCTACCGTGCTCCTCGCCGTCGCGCCGGGCCCCCTTGGTCCCCAGTGAGCGGGCCCAGGCGAGGAGCGCGCCGCACGCGCAGGCGGTCCCGGCGCACAGGGGAAGCGCCTCCGCGGAGAAGACGCGCCCCGCGCGGAGCGCAGCGGGGATCGCCGCCATGGCGGCCTCCGGGTCGAGGATCGGGTTCGCGCCCGACGCCGCGATTGCCGCGGCCGCGAAGTCTCCCGCGGCGAACGCCGCCGCGGCCAGCGCGGCCGCCGCCTGCCACCTCATCTCTCGGGCCCCTCGATCTGGCGCGGGCCGCGGTCCCGGCCGATGCCCTGGCTGTGGACCCTCGACGCCTCGCGCGCCCGCTCGGCGCGCTCCGCCAGCCGCTCGGGCGCCCGGCGCCTCTCGGCTATCTCGGAGAGCCGCTCCCTTGCGCGCTCGGCGGCCTTTCCCGTCTCTTGCTCGAGCTGTCGGAAGGCCTCATCGACCTCGGGCGCGTCCTCCACCTTGAAGAGCAGCCAGTCGCGGCCCTTGCCGGGGATGATGTGGTGCTCGACCGACGCGGCGCGCAGCTTGTCGGAGACGACCTCCTTGATCGTCGCGTACTCGGGAAGCCCCGAGAGCTCCTCGAGGCTGAGCTTCGCGTAGGTCGGCACGCCCTCGGCCGCCATTGCCTCGGCGCGCCCGCCGGCGATGGTCCCGCGGATTCCCGCGAGGCGCTCGGAGAGCTCCCTCGCGCTGCGCGCCATTGCCTCGGCGCCGGCCTCCTGGCCGATCCTCAGCATCCAGTCGAGCAGCTTGCCGCCCGCCTCGTCCCCGTAGTCGCTCGCCATCCCGCGCCTCCCTTCCAGTCGAGATGAAAAAGGGGCGCCTTCGCGCCCCGGTCGTCCCTATTCGGCCCCGACGGCCCTCTCGCGCGCCATTGGGGCGCGGGCTTCCTGCCCGGCGTGCGCGCGGCTCGCCTCGCGGGCGGACGCGGCGCGCTGCGCCAGCGACTCGGGCGCCTTCTCGTGCAGATGGGCCCACTCGCCGCTGCGGCACTGCTCCGGCGTCGCCTCGCACATGTCGCGCATGGCGCGCTCGAACCGCTCGGGCTCCTGGGCGATGGCGCCGAAGCTCCAGCTCTCGAAGCCGGTCCACGCGTCGCCGTCGCGCTTGAGCGTCCACCACTCGTCGCCGCCGTTCACCTGCTGGATGAACGCGAGGTCGCGGTAGCAGAACCCCTGGCGTATGGCCCAGTTGCCCGAGCCCAGCGCCTCGCGGAGCCTGTCGACGCTGTCCGTGCGGGAGAACTCGTAGGGGTACTCCTCGAGGAACGGGTCGTCCTGCCAGTCGAAGCCGCCGACCTTGAGCCAGCCGTTCTCCTGGCACTTCTCCACGAGCCCGTCGTGCTCGCGGCCGGTTATCCTCTCGAAGCCGTCCATGGGCCCTCCGCCTTTCGTTTGTTGCTTGGCGGGCGGCGTCCTCGCGATGGGGGCACGGTGCGAGTTGGAGCAGGCGTGCGTGCTGGCGCGCCGGCGCCGCCCAAGACGTGTATAGCGATTTCGATTGCGGCGGGCATCGGGGTCGCCCGCGATGGGTCGAGCTGGGTCGAGCCGTCCGCGCCTCCACGGGAAGCGCACAAGCTAGCCGCGCCGGCGCCTGTCCCTTCCGCCCAGGTAGACGGGTCTGCAGGTCTGGGAGATCCTGCTCGCGATGGCCTCTGCCGTGACGCGCTCGCCGCGCCTTGCGAGCCTGTCCGCCAGCGCGCCGGGCGCGTAGTTCGACGTGACGATGGTCGGGCGCATGTCCTCGTAGCGCGCGTCGAGCACGCTGAACACGGTGCCGACGGACCACTCGGTCGCGTCCTCCTTGCCGAGGTCGTCGAGCACGAGGACGTCGCACTTGGCGTACCGCGCGACGGCGGCCTCGGTGCCGCCCGCGTCGAACGTCGCCTTCACGCGCTCGAGCATGCCCTTGGCCGTCGTGAAGGCGACGTCGTAGCCGGCCTCGGCGAACAGCCTGGCCATGGCGGAGGCGGCGTGCGTCTTGCCGGCGCCGACGCCCCCGTGTATGTAGAGCCCGGCGCCCCCGTTGCCGGCGAACGAGGCGATGTACTCGGCGAACTCGGGGCGGTCTGCCTCGGCGGCCCAGTAGCGCCTGGGAATGCCCGCGCGCGAGAGCGCCTTCTCACGGCGGGCGGCCTCCTCCTTGGCGGCGAGGGCCGCGCGCCTTCGCGCCTCGGCCTCCCGCTCGCTGGCTGCGCCCTCGCACGGGCAGGGCGCCGCGGAGACCCAGGCGACCCTGCCCGCCAGCGCCGCGCCGAGCGGTTCGAGGGCGGCGCCGCAGTGCGGGCACGCCCTCGGCTCCGGCTCGTCGAAGGAGAACCCGGCGGCCCGGGCCTGCTCCAGGGTGATGAGTCCCGCTCGGTCCATCGGGCGCCCCTTCCTTATCTTCTGAAGTCCTTGTTGTCCCTTTTGCTTATTGGGTGGCATATCGTCAGGGGTTTCCCTGTCATCTCGTCAGGGGTTCGGGCTGCGAACCCTGTCGGTTCGTCATCCTTGCTCTCGGCGAACCCTGTCATTTCGTCACCCTTTCGGGCCGGGAACCCTGACGAACCGTCAGGGGTTGCCAGCGCTCCGGGCGGCAGTCTCTCGCGCACGATGCGGTACCGCTTGGTGGCGTGCCCGCGTGCCGGGGCGTGCACGCCGCACTCCTCGATGAGGCCCCGATCGAGCAGGTCGCGGATGGCGCGGTGGACGCTGCGCTCCTGCACGTTGAGGAAGCGGGCCAGGCCGCCCTTGCTCTCGAAGTAGCCGCACCCGGCGTCGCAGAAACCGAAGATGCGTGCGTAGACGAGCAGGGGAAGGCCGGAGAGGCCCAGGTCCGCCATCATGAAGTGCCGTACCGTCGTGAACTCGCGCGGGGAGGGGCCGTCGCGCCCCTTCGGGCCTGTGGCCGCCATCGGCGCTAGCCCCTTCTGGGCGAGCCGACGATGCTGTTCTGCTCGACCCATGCGACGAGCTCGTCGTGCAGCACGATGCCGTCGCGAGTCTTGCCGCCGATGTAGCGGATCGGGAACGGGTCGTCGGGGTCCTTGGTGAGCCGGTACATGGCGTCGCGGCTGATGCGCAGCATCGCGCACGCCTCATCGGCGCCGAATATCGCGTTGGTCGATGCGATGAGCCTCACCTGGCTCCTGCTAATGCTCTTGGTCATGGTCGTCCTCGAGCTCCTTTCGTCTCGAGGCTCCCTCGCGTGCCCGGCCGCGGGCGGCTCCTGGGGCGGTCGCCGCCGTCATTTCCTGCCGCTCCTCGACTCGATGTAGGCGTCCACTGACGCCCTCGACACCAGGAGCTTCCTTCCGAGCCTGTACGAGTCGATCTCTCCCGACCAGATGAGGTCGTATGCCTTGTTTCGGCTCGCCCTCATGTACTCCTGCATCTCGATCACCGTCATCCATTCGTCCCGATCTTGGCTTCCCTCGGGCGCGGCGCATTCGGCTGTGCGTGCCATGGTTCCTCCAATCTTCCCGTGCGGCACCGCGCGAGGACACCGCACGACACCGTGTGCCTTTTCGTCTGCGCGACGATTGAACCGCCTGATGTCGATTGGTAAGCACGGCAGGAGCGGAGACGGGTCGAGCTGGGTCGAGCTGGTCGTGCCTTCACGAAACGGCTATGAGCCGCGTGCCTTAGCTCGCAGCTATGTCCCTGAAAAGTAAAAGGCGCCCATGCGGGCGCCTGCCTAGTAGCTGGAGTTGTTCGGTTGTGGTCGGAATGCTCGTCTTCCGCGGTGCTGTCGTCCGGGGTCCGGCATCTGTCGTTCGCCTCTTCTGTCGTGTTTGATGTTGCGTGTTATGCGAGCGACCTTGCGCGGGCCTGCTGGCCCGTTGCCCCAGGTGCACCCGGATAAATGGTACCCATCCGTTGGGACATGGACATCGCGGGAGGGCTGTTTGGGCAAGCTAGGATGGATGAGCGGCGGGGTTCTAAATGCAATAATTCGAGCTAAAGGGCCTTGTACTCTCTTTTGTAAAACGCGAGGGCGCAATAAACTCGACGATCCCCCTGAACCTTTTCTGAACGAATCAGCTCTTAGGCGGTATGACGCGACACGCATCGGTAGTGCTCGGACTGGGTTAGTCATCGAGTGGGTATAGAACATACGTTCTGTATAATGTTATAGCACCAGGTGGCAGGCGTAGTTTCAATCGAAGCTACGCCTGCTGCTATATATGGGTTGATGGTGGTATCAATGACCGCGATGCTTCTGTTTGCGCTTCAGTTTTCGCTGCTCGAAGCGCGCCTCCGCCTCATCCGCGCGACGCTGGCTTCTTGCTTGAGCCGATTCCCGCTTCATCGTCTCCCGCTGATTCGCGAGCGCCTGCTGCGCCTTGGTGCTCATCGCCGGCTGCTTAAGTGCTTTCGCCGCCTCGCGGGCGCGTCGCTTGGGGTTCTTCGCGGGCTTGCTCGCCTCGGTCGAATCGTGACCGAAGAACGAGAGCTTCGCCCATTTGTTGACAACGAATCGCAGGATCTCCTCATTGGACGGTTCTGCGCCGAAGACGATGCGGGCGGCGCCGTATCTGCCGTCCTCGACATGCTCCGCCAGCCCGACCCAGAATTGGCCGTCATGATATACGGTCAGGGTGGATGACACGCTGATCTGCATGGTTGGTTCCTCCTTTATGTAGATGACCATGCAGAGAAGGGACAACCAAGGAGGCAGGTTACTGATGCGGACTCCCGCACGCCCACGACTACCCGACGGGGACTGTGTTTTCATCTCTGATGCCCGCATTGTAGCACGCGTGAATGCGCCCGGCATCGCTGCTGACATGGCGCGACTGGGAATCGCTCCTCGATGCATCCCTGTGCATATTGCCTCCCCGGTTTCGAAACTTTAAATAATTCGAGTTTCGAAAACCGAGGAGGACCGAATGATGGCTTGGGTAGACCGCAATACGTAGGGAGTTTCTCCATCGCCTATGCTGAACACGAGGTCGTCTTCCTCCCATCCGATCAAGCTGATCGAGCAATCGGCACCTGGATCGACAACCCCTGCACATGAACCCGCTTATGCGCGCGAACGGGGGGCTACAAGGGCATGACCGCGCAGAAAGCGCTTGGGGTAGCGAACGGGGCCGAGTATCGCCCTGCGCCGGCCTTGGCATCAGGTCCTCGCGCTGGGCGGTAATCCGAGGATCGGGAGTAAGGATTTGCCCAGCATCGATAATGCTCAGCTATACCCTTATTCCGTCTCCCTGCTCTTGCGGTATTCCGCGAGCCTGTCGTTCAATTCGCGGGTCTCGCGGCTCAGCTTGGCGTTGAAAGCAAGAGTGAGGACCGCCAGGATGGCGAGATAGACAACCGTGAAGGTAACCCACGCCCCGGGGTTGTTCACGGGAACCCAAGCAAAGACAAACGCCAATGCACAGAGGGCTGCGTAGAGGCAAACGTCGAACAGCGCCAGGCGCGCGGGATACGCCATCTGTCTGATCACCGCGGGCGTGAAGAACACGAACTGCAGCGCGGGGACGGTGACGCACGCGGCGAGAATCGACCAGCAATAGTTAATGCCCTGCTTGGCGGTGTCATCAGCGAAACAAGTCCCTAATGCCAAGAAGGCTATCATGGCAACAGTGAAGCCGATACAGGTGCTTTTCACGAGTTGTCCGAGGTTTTCCGCGGGCGTCTTTTTATCGGTGTCGATAATGTCCCTGTTAATCATTTCGGTCTCCCTTCCTTCGTTTCGACTGCTTCAGACCGAGCTTCGATTTGACGTCGGGCGCATACTGGCGCGAGATAACGACCTGCTCACCGTTTTCCAAGGTGGCGATGATCCTGCCGTTGACGTCGGGCTTGAGGGCGGTGATCGCGCGGAAGTTGACGATGCAACCTTTCGCGATGCGCAGGAAGTCGCAGTCCGCCAGGCGCTCCTCCATCTCGTAAAGGCGCAGGCCCGTTTCGAGAACCGTGTCGGCCGTATAAATGAACGTGTGCTTGTCGACCGACTCGATGAACAGGACGTCTTCTGCGCTCAGCACGCGCGTGCAGCCGTCGGCCGTGCCCGTCACCTTCCTGTCAAGCATGCGCAGCCGAGCCGTTATATCAAGCACGCGGCGATCGACCCTTACGCAGACGATCGTGACTTCTATATCTTGAGCTGCTTCTCGCTCTTCGATTGTGATCTTCATGCGTCCTCCCTTCGGGTTGCTCTCATGCTAGCTGACGAAGATAGCTGAACCTTCGGCGTTTAACCAAGCTGCGCAGTCGAGGAACCAAGATGCAGACTAGGCGAGCTGAACAGCAAGAGAGACCGTAGTCACGCATCCTCGGATCGAGCCCGAAAAAGCAATCCTTGCCGCTCATGAACACCGGCACGTGAAACGCTATGCTCAAGAGCACTTAGCTCGAAGAACCCCCTCGCATGCAACTATCGAATCCGGGAAGCTGTCCGATTGGTCGTGCACGACGACGAGCGTACAATGGGTGGATACCAACAAGAACCTGCCCTCCATGCCAACTCCGCCACCTGACGTGATGGGCGATCCGATTGCTCTTCTGGATTGCCTTGAGAAGAACGCTGACGGAATCACCGAGCAGGATTCCAAGGGGACTGCATTTCTTCATGTTGTTCCTATCGGCAAACCCTGCCCCCAGTTGGAAGCCATCTTGGGCATATCGGCCTTGGAGACGGTGTTGTGACTCATATTAGCAAGTCTTCGCTCGACGGAGTCGGCGTTTCCGTCAGCGCGGAGTTCGGGAGCACATTGAGGTCATTCGCATTTCCCCATGCATTTGAAAGTGGAGCCGTTGAACTCGTGGGTGAATAAGCCGCCTGCGACGATTCTTTCGGTCATCGCTCTTGCACATCCCTTCTGATCTGTGGAAACGTATGACGGTAAAGCCGCTGGCTACGATTCACTTCGCTAAGCAAGCGCCAAAGAGGGAAAACAACCGTTTCGGCATCCCCACATCAAGGGGAAGCTGATTTTGCTTGGCGCGGATGACGACAGCTTCTGGGAAGCGGGCAAGTATGTCAGGCGAATGGACCAGAGGCTTAAAGGACGCCCGCATGAGTGCGAATACGAAGCGGTCGCCTATCGATACGGCACCCATTTCGTATTGCTCGAGTCTATGCTTAGAATGGCACTGCCGGTGGGCTAGAAATTCGTTATGCGCTTCATATTCCGCTCAGCCAAAGAGCATCCGGACGAATGCGAAGCCACCAGAAAAGATGTGGACAGGCGGCTCTCGACAACATTGCACGAGTGGATTGCGGCCTAGCGCCATGGATGTGGTGTGGTTTCCGGCATGCCGGAGAGTTTAACCTTTTCTGCCACAGTGCAGTTCCTTCTCGCAACAACACTCGGAGGCTTCCCGGATATCGGCAGGGCTTCTTCGGGCGCATCACCGGCAGCCCTGCGCAATTCAAGCCTCTAATTCGGTTCTTTTCGCGCTACCAGGTGCGCGCGCCAGCCTTTTTGAGCCTCCATGGCCAGCACGGAAAGGCCGGCTTCTTCGGCCATGGCACGGAACTCGGATTGCTTCAATATGTGCACGTCGCCGTGGCCGGCAAGGCGGGCAAGCGGCAGCTCGAACGTATTCATAAGCCATACGGCGAAATCGTTTGCCGTGTAGTCGCGTAGGATGAGGCGGCCGCCGGGGCGCAGCACGCGCGCGACGCCAGCGAAGAATTTCTCCGGGTTGGGGTAGTGGTGGAAGCTGTTCGAAGACAAGACGGCGTCGAAACTGTTGGCGGGGAAGGGCAAATCCTCTGCGTCGCCGACAACGAACTCGCATCCGTTTAGGCTTTTCGCCTGCGCAACGGCAATCATGTCGGGCGTCAGGTCGAGGCCGACGTAGTGCGCGTCGTGGTATTTTTCATGCAGCAGCTCAATGACCGCGCCCGTTCCGCACCCTACGTCGAGAACGTCGGCGAATGGCTCGCGCTCCAGCTCGGCGAGCATCTGCGGATAGTCATCCTTGCACATCTCGTAGATGCCAGCATGGCCCGATTCGTACACCTTCGCGGCCTTCGTGAATTCCCTGATGGAAAGCTGCTTGTATTCGTCGGCGGTGCGTGCCATGGTGCCTCCTCGGTTGCTAGCAGAACAATAAAAGTAAGTCTAATATAACTTAATCCCGCATCGCAAGCATAAGGTCGCCAAGGCAAGGGAGCTACCAATCAAGGAGAACCATGATTCACCATCCCATCAAGCCGACTTAGCGAAACGAGCGACGCCGCACACTCCGGCTTTTTGGGCTTAGCAATCACCAGTCCGAGCCGATCGAGTAGGCTGTCCAGCCTCCCGGCAGGAGCGTAATTCCTTTTGCCGATTCGTCTCGAGATTGGTTCTTGGGCCGCCTACGACGCAGAGCTTGATACTCCCAAAACCGAAATGAGATTCGAGTTTTAGGAGTAGCTCTTAGAAAGACGATAGACTGAAACGCCGCAATAGATAACGATGTTGGTTTCAAGCGGAACCCAACACCGCTTCTGTATGAGTCTCGCTGCAGAAGGCGATCAATGCCCGCGATGCTTCTGCTTGCGCTTCAGCTTTCGCTGCTCGAAGCGCGTCTCCGCCTCGCCCGCGCGACGCTGGCTTCTTGCTTGGGCCGACTCCTGCTTCATCGCCTCCCGCTGACTCGCGAGCGCCTGCTGCGCCTTGGTGCCCATCGCCGGCTGCTTAAGGGCCTTCGACGCCTCGCGGGCTCGGCGCTTGGGGTTTTGCGGGCTTGCTCGTCTCGGCGGGATCGCCACCGAAGAACGCGAGCTCCGCCCATTTGCTTGTAACGAATTGCAGGATTTCCTCATCGGACGGTTCCGTGCCGAAGACGATGCGGGCGACGCCGTATGTTCTGTCCTCGGCGTGTTCCGCCAGCCCGACCCAAAATTGGCCGTCGTGATATACGGTCAGGGTGGGCGACACGCTGATCTGCATGGTTGGTTCCTCCTTTATGTAGATGACCATGCAGAGAAGGGACAACCAAGGAGGCAGGTTACTGATGCGGACTCCCGCACGCCCACGACTACCCGACGGGGACTGTGTTTTCATCTCTGATGCCCGCATTGTAGCACGCGCGGATTTACGATGTTGATTGCCGGCGCCTAGACGGAGATGAAGGCGGTTCGATCTAGGTCAAGCCGGTCGCTCGTTCATGAAGCGGCCGATTCCCTGAAAATAAAAGGCGCCCACGAGGACACCTACAGGCTATCTTCGAACTACTTGGTTTGGGGCAGACGGAGGAAAAAATAGGGCAGAATCGCTCTCACGATCCCGCCCCGCAAACCCGAGGGTTTCTAACTGGCTCCATTATTCCGGGCTTCTCAGTTCTGTCATTGACCCAGGTATCACCCGTCTCCTATAGCGAGTGAATATAAAAATAGGGCAGAGTCGCTTGCGCAAGTCCGCCCCTAAAACCGTGAAGGTTTTGCTATCTGCAGGCTATTCTACCAACCCGAGCGATTCTGTCAACCTGCGAAGGAACTCGAGCGCGGAGCGAGCTGCGGCGTCGGGCCCCTTGTCGGGCAGCGCCTCGGTTTCGCCGTCGGCCCTGGCGAACATCTCGGCGAGCTCGGATGCGGCGCGCGAGCGCGAGGAGCCCTCGGGTACCAAGCCGGAGTGCGCCACGAGCACGGTCGCGACCTCCTGCATGGCCGTATTCCCCATCCACTTCCTCCTGGTCGCCTTGGGAATTCCCACGGCGGCGACCCTTCGGGAGACGCCGCTGGACGCCGAGCCCCGGGCGGCGCCCCTCTCGGCGAAGCAGTTGATCAGGCATGAGCCGTGCGCGGCGCAGTTGCGGACGGACTTCACGCGCTTGAGGTCGTAGTGGGAGGCCTCGAGGCGCCTGTCGCCCCATCGCCTGGCGCAGAAGCGCACGAAGTCGATGAGGGTGCCGAACGAGGTGAGCTCAAGGAAGGCCCAGGCAGGCATGTCGCCGGAGTACTTCGCGTAGAGGCTCGAGCTGTAGGGGCTGCGGCCGCTCATCTTGAGCTCGCGCAGGCGGTACTCCCTGTTTGCAGCGGTAAGCGATGCCATGTAGTCGGCCACGATGGCGTAGCCGTCCTCTCCGCGGTCCTCCATCTCGCGAAGCAGTGTCACCTTCTGGAAATGCTCGATGTCGAGCGTCATGCCGAGCAGGGCGTGGCGCAGCTCCTGGTCGAGCGCCGCGAGCAGGCGCAGCTGGCCGAAGTCGAGGTCTACGTAGCGGCCGTCGCGCGGGCCTCCCTCGTATTTCGAGAAGAGTTTGCGGTAGGATGCGAGCTTGAAGAAGTTGCACTTGTCGCGCAGGTAGTCCGCGGCCTCTTCCTCGGAACACAGCTCGAAGGCTACGCCCTTCTGCTTGAGGTGCTCTATCTGCTGCTCGATCGTGAGGATCGGCTTCCTATCGTGGGGTTCGGCCATGCTCGGTCTCCTGTCATTGATTTGAGAATCCTATTCTACCAGCATGTTTGCCCTGAATCCTGAAGGCCCGTTCGCCAACTCATAAGCAAGCCACCTGAGACTACTCACTTTGTTCACGAATGGCGAAGACCTGCGACCTGGGGTTTTGCAAATGGCGCGCAAGCCACCCGCGTTAATTCACTTGCGATTGCAGCTGGCGGCTTGCAGGCAAAAGGGCGGTTGAGTTTCAAAACGGGCGTTTTCGGCGCCATCGAGCCTCCAAAGGCGACCCGCCGCGCACTTTGGGACAAAAACAAAAACTCAAAGCCCTGAGTTTGAAAAAAGTTTTTGAGGTTGTCCCGACTTTTGTCCCCGAAGCCGACGAAACGCGACATCGCGTCATTCGGCGGCACGCGTTCCGTGTCGATGCCGAAAACTGGGTGCAACCGGAATGACGGGACGGCAGAACCGAAGCCATCGAGTGGGAATAGCGGGAACTGTGTTCTGAACTCGCGTTTTAGTACTGCCGAGTATTGTCTGATGCTGTTTTGACATCGCCGCAAAGCAAAGCCACCAGCGAAATAACGGGAATAAAGGCCTCCGAACCCTCTGGTTCGGAGGCCTTTTCCTTGCTGTGTTGTCCAAAACGACTCCTTGCCGAACTCCCTTGGGCATCAGACGCCACTATCGAGCGTGGGCGTTCTCGTAGGCATCTTTGATCTCTTCCGGCAAAT
The DNA here is from genome assembly GCA_958447915.1 of uncultured Collinsella sp. GTDB lineage: Bacteria > Actinomycetota > Coriobacteriia > Coriobacteriales > Coriobacteriaceae > Collinsella. Next base: position 13,540 of record CAUDCB010000039.1, read on the forward strand.
CGTCGGGAATCAGTGCCTTCAGCCTTTCCTCGCTGCCGTCTTGAATCGCCTGCTCGTAGTACCAGCATTTGAACTTCAGCATATCGAGCGCACGGTTCATG
>CAUDCB010000040.1 GCA_958447915.1 uncultured Collinsella sp.
ATATCGTCCTTTTTGCAGGCCGCATCGTCCTGGTCGCCCTGCTCTACATCTTCCTGTTCGCCGTCATGAAAACCGGCGTGGGACTCGTACGCGGCCAGCGCCGTGACTCCGCTATCTGGACGATCGATGTGGACAAGGGTCCGCGCGGCATCCGTGGCATCCATGTAGACATGCTCGGCCCCGTCATCGTAGGCCGCTCGCCGTCCTCGGACATCTGCATCAACGAACCGTTTGTCTCGGCCTCGCACGCACGCTTTTCGCTGCAGGGCCCGGCACTCATTATCGAAGACCTCAACTCGCTGAACGGCACGCTCGTTAACGGCCGTCAGCTGGTGGAGCCCGCAACGCTGCGCGAGGGTGACGAGGTCCAGATTGGCGACGTGGTCATGAAGGTGAACCGTCGATGATCGACGAGGAGAACAAGTCCGCAGCCATGCCCGAGACGCCGACTGCCCCCGCAGCCGCGCCGGCTCATGCCGCTCCGGCACGCCCTGCGACCGTGGAGCCCGAGGACACCGTGTTCTCCCTGCCTCTTTCGCATGTAACTCAAGAATATCCGGCACTCGCCGATGACGAGGACGCCGACACCGAGCGGCTCGATGCCCCCATCGGCGCGCACGCTGCCGAGCAGCCCGCGGAACCGGAGACAACGCCCGCACCGGCTCACTTTGCCGAGCCCGTCGCCGAGGCGATTAACGAGAGCGCTGCCGTGTTTGCAGCCCCCGAGCCTGCCGCGCCGGTATTCCCCGTCGCCCCGACAAGCGAGGCGGTACCCGCATCCGCAACGCCTGCCGAAGTCGAGCAGCCCGTTGCCGCGCCCGCCGCAGCTCCCGAGCCCTCCGCTCAACCCCAGAGCATGCCCGCGCCGTCGCACTTTTCGACGCCCGAGCCGACGGCTGTCGAGCCGCAGCAGGACGGCGATCCCGCCGACCGTGTAACCGAAGATCTCAACCTTCCGGACATCTCCGACGCCGAGTCGGGCAACGATGCCGACACCGTCTCCCCCGGCGACACCGCCGAGATCGATGTCGCCGCCGTGGAGGCAAAGCTCAAAGATCCCGGCTCGACCATGAGCTTTGAGCCGCTGACCGACGAGCGCATCGAAACCGACTCGACCTACGACGCCGGCACCACCACGCAGCTTATGTGGGGCGCCCGCTCCGACGTCGGATGTGTACGCCCGCACAATGAGGACTCCTATCTGGTGCAGTTGCCGCTCTTTTGCGTGTGCGACGGCATGGGAGGACACGCCGCCGGCGAGGTGGCATCCTCCATCGCCGTCGAGACCATCGCCAAGACGGCGCCGCAGTCCGCCGACGCCGCGCGCCTGGCCGCAGCCGTTGAGGCCGCCAACGCCGCCGTGATCGAGGCCGCCCTCAACGGTCTGGGCAAACCCGGCATGGGATGCACGGCCACCTGCGCCTACATCGAAAACGACACGCTCGCCATCGCCCACGTGGGCGACTCGCGCGCCTACCTGCTCCACGAGGGTACGCTCATCCGCGTGACCCGCGACCACTCCTACGTGGAGGAGCTCGTGGATGCCGGCGAGATTACGGCCGACGAGGCCCGTGTCCACCCCAACCGCTCGGTCATCACCCGCGCGCTGGGCTCGGATCCCGCCATGTATGCCGACCACTTTACCCTGCACATCGAGGAAGGCGACCGCCTGATTCTGTGCTCCGACGGTCTTTCGAGCATGATTCCCGATAGCGATATCGAGAACATCGCCACGCAGTCCTCGACCGCACAGATCTGTGTCGACAACTTGGTGGACGCGGCGCTCGCCGCCGGCGGCCACGACAATGTGACCGTAGTGGTCGTCGACCTGGTCGACGACGGCGTCGTGCGCGAGGCAAAACGCCTCCGACGCCGCAATGTCACCATCGCCGCCGTCTTGGCCCTTGTCTTTGTGCTGGTAGCAGGCATCTGGGCATACACGGGCGTCACCGGCTCCTATTACTTGGGAACCTACCACGGCAACGTCGCCGTCTGGCGCGGCCTACCCGGCAAGACGCTCGGGGTCGAGCTCCACTGGCTCGAGAGCGAAACCAGCATCAAGCTGTCCGACCTGCCCGAAGACACGCAAAACCGCCTGAAGGCAGGCATTCCGCAAACGAGTGTCGACGATGCGCAGGATACCATTTCAAAGTACCGCCATCAGATTGACGAGGAGCAGACCCGTCAGGTGATTGACGCGCAAACGATTCGCGACAACACCGATCAGAAATCCACCTCCGAGTCAGATTCCGAGAAAACCGCCGAACAGTCAGCCGAGGCCGAAGCCTCCGATAAGAATTAGAAAGGGAGTGCCGCTTATGAGTCGCCGTAACACCGAACTGCTCTTGCTCATCGCCTCGGCGTTCCCCGTCATCCTGCTCTATGCGATGTACGTGCTCACCGCGGGTGCCACGATTTCCTTTGAGACGCTCGCCGTGCCGATCGGCCTGTTCGCCGCATTCGCCGCGGCGCATATCGCCGTGCGCATCCTGGCGCCCGGCGCCGACCCCGCCATCCTGCCCATCGTCTTTGTGCTCTCGGGCATCGGCATCACATTCGTGACGCGCCTGGCCCCCGACCTCGCCATCTCGCAGCTCATCATCTTGTTTGTCTCGGTGGCGCTCATGGTGGGAACGCTCGCACTGGTCAAGAACCTCGACGTGGTCATGCGCTACAAGTACACCTTTGGCATTATTGGCATCATCCTGCTGATGCTGCCGATCTTTATCGGCACCACGATCTCGGGCTCCAAGCTGTGGATTCGCATCGCGGGCTTCACCATCCAGCCCGGCGAGTTCGCCAAGGTCTTCATCGTCCTGTTCCTGGCAGGCTATCTGGCCGAGAACCGCGAGCTGCTCTCCATCTCCAACCGCAAGGTCCTGGGCCTCAAGATTCCGCGCTTCCGCCTGCTGCTGCCGCTGTTTGCCGTGTGGGGCGTGTGCCTGCTCATCGTCGTCTTCGAACGCGACCTGGGCTCGGCCGTCCTGTTCTACACCATCTTTTTGCTGATGCTCTATGTTGCCACGGGACGCTTTTCGTACGTCATCATCGGCCTTGCGCTGCTGGCCGTTGGAGCCGTGGGCGCCTACAAGTTCCTGTCGCACGTGCAGGTGCGCTTTCAGGTCTGGGTCGATCCGTTTAAGGACGCCCAGGGCCAGGGCTACCAGATCGTACAGTCACTTTACTCGCTGGCTGACGGTGGCCTGGTTGGCGTCGGCATTGGCAACGGCATGGCAAACAACATCCCCGTCGTCGAGTCCGACTTTATCTTCTCGGCCATCGGCGAGGAAATGGGCCTTTTGGGCGGCGGCGCCGTGCTCATCCTGTTTATGCTTTTTGCCGTGCGTGGCCTCACCACGGCAGCCCGCGCCAAGTCCGACCTTGCCGCCTTTAGCGCGACCGGCCTTACGGCGGCCATCAGCTTCCAGGCATTCTTAATCGTTGGCGGCGTAACCCGCCTGATCCCGCTGACCGGCGTCACCCTGCCCTTTATGAGCCAGGGCGGCTCCTCGCTGCTGGCGAGCTTTATCATCGTCGCGCTGCTGCTGCGCGCCGGCGACGAGGCAACCGGACGCGAAGCAGAGCTCACCGGCACCGGCACCATGGCCGCCATCACCGATGACCAGGTCGCATCCGCCGCCGCCCCGACCGGCACACGTTTTGCCAGCGCATCTTCCTACGGCCACGGCAACCACTCCGCGGGTTCTCGCATGCGTCGTCGCCTGCTCGACACGCCTGAGTCCGGCGTGCTCGGCCGCGTGGCACTTGCCAACCGGCTGACTCGTGCCGTGTTTGCCTTTACGGCGCTGTTCGCCATCCTTATCGGCAACCTCACCTATGTCCAGGTCATCAAGGCGAAGGACTACCAGGACATGCCGACCAACAACCACACCATCGCCCGCTCCAAGTACATCCAGCGTGGCTCCATCATCACGTCCGACGGCGTGACACTAGCCGAGTCGCTGCAGCAGGAGGACGGCACCTACGCCCGTTCCTACCCCAACGGCAACATGGCCGCGCACGTGGTGGGCTACGTGAGCCAGCAATACGGCACCGCCGGCATCGAGAGCGTCATGAACGATACGCTCACCGGCTCCAAGGATTACTCCAGCTGGAACAACGCCATCGCGTCGCTCGCGGGGCAGACCCAGCCGGGCAATACCGCCAAGCTCACCATCGACTCGCGCATCCAGACGGCTGCCGAGCAGGCGCTCAAGGGCTTTAAGGGCGCCGTGGTGGTCATGGATCCGCGCACCGGTGCGGTCCTTGCGTGCGCGAGCTCGCCCACCTACGACAACACCAACATCGATGCGCTGCTCCAGTCGGGCGGCGGCGAGGACGGCTCCATGTACGACCGCGCCATGGACGCGCTGTACACCCCGGGCTCGACCTTTAAGGTCGTCACGCTCTCCGCGGCACTCGAAACCGGCACCGCCAGCCTTACCAGCACGTACCAGGCGCCCGGCTCCATGGATATTGGCAACGCGCCGGTCACCAACTCTGGCAACGAGAGCTACGGCACCATCAGCCTGCAGCAGGCCTTCGCCGTGTCGTCCAACGTCGTCTTTGGCCAGGTGGCAAACGAGGTCGGCGCCAGCTCGCTCGTCCAGTTTGCCAACGCCTTTGGCTACGGTCAAAAGCTCGGTCAGGATCTGACCACCGCGGCTTCCATCATGGCCGACCCGTCGCTTATGACCGAGTGGGAGATCGCTTGGGCAGGCGCCGGCCAGCCCGTCGGCATGGACCACACGCCTGGCCCGCAGACCACCGTTATGCAGAATTGCGTGATCGCTGCAGCTATCGCCAACAGCGGCGTGGTCATGGACCCGTTCTTTGTGTCCCAGATACTCGCCCCGGACGGAACCGTTGTTAAGACCACGCAGTCCCGCTCGCTGGGCCAGGCCGTCAGCTCTGCCACGGCCGACCAGGTCAAGCAGGCCATGCTCGCCGTCGTCCAGTCCGGTACCGGCACCGATACCCAGATTCCGGGCGTCAAGGTTGCCGGCAAGACGGGTTCGGCCGAGACCGGCGGCACCAACGTCAACTCTATGTTTGTTGGCTTTGCACCTTACGATTCACCCACGGTTGCCATCTCGGTGGCCCTGGAGGATTTCGACAAACACGACGTCGAGGCGGCCAAGATTGCCGGCATCGTCCTGACCGCGGCGCTCGCCGCACAGGGAGCGTGATGCCCGTGATCAAAGCGGATACTTGGGGCGCGCCGCGGCCGATGAGCTAGCGGCTACGCGCCACACGGCCCCAGCGGCCACACATTTGGTACTACACACATCGTTGAGCGAATAGTTATGTTAGGAGCAGGAATGGAACAGAGGGTCCTCGGGGGAAGATACCTCCTCAAGGATAAGGTGGGAACGGGCGGTATGGCGACCGTCTTCCGTGCACAGGATCAGGTCCTCGACCGCACGGTTGCCGTCAAGATCATGCTGCCGCAGTATGCCGGCGACGCCACCTTCGCCGCCCGCTTTAAGCAGGAAGCCCAGGCAGCTGCCGGCCTGTCCTCCCCCTATATCGTGGGCGTCTACGACTGGGGCAAGGACGGCGACACCTATTACATCGTCATGGAGTACCTGCGCGGTACCGACCTTAAGAGCGGCATCAAGAGCCACGGCGCCCTCGATCCCAAGAAGGTCGCGCAGATCGGCTCGCAGATCAGCTCCGCGCTTTCGGTCGCACACAAGCACGAGATCATCCACCGCGACATTAAGCCGCAAAACATCATGGTGCTGCCCGACGGCAACATCAAGGTAATGGATTTTGGCATCGCACGCGCCAAGAACAGTCATCTCACGCAGGACAACAACGTGCTGGGCACCGCCCACTATGTAAGCCCCGAGCAGACCCGCGGCCAGGACCTCGGCCCCACCTCGGATATCTACTCGCTGGGTGTCGTCATGTACGAGTGCGCCACCGGCCGCGTACCCTTTGACGGCGACGACGCCATCTCGGTCGCGCTCAAGCAGGTCAACGAACTCCCCATCCCGCCGAGCCAGATCAACTCCGGCGTCGATGCCGACCTGGAGCGCATCATCCTCAAGTGCATGGAGAAGGACCCGGCAAACCGCTTCCAGACAGCCGACGAGCTGCGTCAGGTGCTCAACAGCTACCTGTCCGGCCGTGCTGTCAACGTCTCGGAGCCCACGCGCGTCATCGGTGCCGCCGGCGACCTGGGTGCCACCAAGACCCGCGAGCTTTCCGACTCAACGCGCGCTATGGTTCGTCCCGTCTCGGGCGTGAGCGGTCAGAATACCGCCCGCAGTGCTGTCTCGGGCTCCACGGGCTCCTACGAGGCCGAGAAGCCTAAGTCCAACAAGAACAAGATCATCGCCGCCGTGATTGCCGCCGTCGCCGTGATTGGCATCGTAGTAGCCTTTGCCACGGGCATGTTCAGTGGCGAACAGGTCACGGTGCCCGACGTGCTGGGCAAGGACCAGGAAACCGCTATTGAGCAGATCAAGGAAGCCGGCCTTGAGGTTGGCACCGTCGACCAGAGCTACAACGACGATGTCGACGAGGGAAAGGTCGCCGAGCAGACCCCCAACGGCAAGACCAAAAAGCCCAAGGGCACAAGGGTGAACCTGGTGATCTCCAAGGGCCCCAAGCCCTCCGAGAAGGTTGAGGTCCCGCAGCTCGTCGGCCTGACCAAGGACCAGGCCGAGGCCGCACTGGCAAGCGTGGGCCTGAAGGGCAGCGCTTCTGAGGAAGCCAATGAGGCCGAAGAGGGCCAGGTCTTTGAGCAGAGCACCGTTGCCGGCAAGGAGGTCGAGGAGGGCACGACTATCTCGTACAAGGTCTCCAGCGGCCCAGACACCACCTCGGTGCCCGATCTGACCGACATGACCGAGGCCCAGGCGCGCAACGCCCTCGACGTGGCCGGTTTTGGCGTCAACGTGAGCTACCAGGAGAACGATTCTGTCACCGAGGGCACCGTCATTAGCTGGAACCCCAGCGGCAAGCAGAAGCCCGGCGCCACGATCACTGTCGTCATCGCCAAGAAGTCCGGCAAGGCCAGCGTTCCGGGCAACCTGTACGGCAAGAGCATCTCCGCCGCAGTCACCGCGCTCAACAACGCCGGGTTCTACAACATCGCATTCTGCGATCAGAGCGGCAACCCCGTGAGCGGCAACGAAAACGCCACCGTTACGGGCGTCTCCCCCACCGGCAAGCAGTCTACCGACAGCACGATCACGCTGACGGTTTCGATTTCTGGCTCTGGTACTGATTCAGGCGACGATTCCGGCACGACCAACTAGTCATCAAGACGTTGCCCACAGCGGCTGATGACGCAAAAACATTCGCTCAATGGCGCCCGTTTGCTCCCCCGGCAAACGGGCGCTTCGCTTTAGCTGAATCATCGAAAACTACGGCATGCCTTTAGACCAGAAGAGCCCGGCACCGTGGTGGTACCGGGCTCGATATTCCTCTGGTGCCCCCGGGCGGATTCGAAAACTCCCCCCGCGGGGAAATTGGTGACGCGGGTGTCGACGGTCCGAATCCGGCCCTTAGACCAGAAGAGCCCGGCACTGTGGTGGTACCGGGCTCGATATTCCTCTGGTGCCCCCGGGCGGATTCGAACCGTCGACACCCGCTTTAGGAGAGCGGTGCTCTATCCCCTGAGCTACGGAGGCATGCTGTACTAGTGTAGCAGATTTACGCCGCTGTAATGCAACGTATAGCCACTCTTCGAAGTTGCGGTGGAACAGCCCTCCGGAAAGTGCACCCCACTATCCAGGCAAATTCTGGGTCAGACTTTCCCCATGAGACGGGAAACTGTGTCCCAGAATTTCGGCTCGAAACGGGACACGGTCTCCCAAACGGGCCCGTTCCGGAAACTACATCCCGCAATCGGCACTCGAACCGGGATGCACTTTCCCGATCGAGCCTCATGGGAAACCGCGTCCCACTTTAGGGGGGCGCTCTTTAATGACTAGTTACCTTTGTGGAAGAGATTTTTGATGACGGAGGGGATGCTCTTGGCGCCCTTGGCGGTCACGTCGATAAAATCGGGCGAACGCACGAGCTTGTCCTCGTCAATGTACTTACGCACCGCGCGTAGCGTTTCCTTGTCATTGCGCGTCGAAAACGTAAAGTGGCCGTTCTCTTTGGTAAAGATCGCAAAACGCGTGATCTTCTTGGTACCGCGCAAAACCTCGGCGGCGATATAGTCGACCTCGTCCCACGGGATCTGAATAAAGTCCTCGGGATTGCGCTCGTTATAGTACTCAAACGCCTTATTGCCCACCATTACGTTACCGTGGCTGGTAAGCCCCATCAGGCAGGTTGCCGGCGTTGCCAGATCGACCGTGCTGTTCTGAGATTGCGCCATACGCGCCTCGCCCTCCAATAAAAACAATCGGACCGCATCCAGTGTACCCACCGGGTGCGGTCCGTTTCAATGGCTCAAAAGCCCTTGCCTAGCAACTCTCGGTCTTAAACCGAAACGTGCTTACATGAAGCCGCAGACGCGACCGATGATGCCGACGGCGAAGAGAGCCAGGATGATGACGATCGGGCTGACCTTCTTCTTGAGGAGCTTGCAGACCAGAAGGGTCAGGCACACGGCGGCAAGGCCGGGGATGAGCTGATCGAGGTTGGCCTGAAGCGTGGTGACCTTCACCGGGTCGAGTGCGTTGGCACCGACAGAGCTGTACATCGTCAGTGCCTGCTTGATGCCCTCAGAACCGGCGGGCAGGTTGGCCCAGTCGATATAGGCGCCAGCGGACTGCGTGACCTTGGAGACGACCGGGGTGAAGGAGATGGACACCCAACGCTCGACCAGGGCGCCGATGATGAACATACCCAGGATGGAAGCACCCTCGGTAACCTTGCCCATCAGACCGCCGGAGAGGTCCTTGGCGATGGAAGAGCCGACCTTGTAGCCAAACTCCTGCGTGTACCACTCGAAGGCGTAACGAATAATGTTCCACGCGAAGAAGAACAGCAGCGGACCGGCAATGCTGCCGGACAGAGCCAGGGAAGCACCCAGAGCACCCAAGATCGGGCGAAGGGTGAACCAGAAGGCGGGGTCGCCGACGCCGGCGAGCGGGCCCATCATACCGACCTTGACGCCCTGGATGGCGACGTCGTCGATCGGGGCACCGTTGGCGCGCTCCTCCTCGAGGGCGAGGGTAACGCCCATGACGGGGGAGGAAACATAGGGGTGCGTGTTATAGAACTCCAGGTGGCGCTTAAGCGCGGCAATCTGGTCGTCCTTGCTGGTGTAGAGCTTCTTGATCGCAGGGATCATTGCGTAGCACCAGCCACCGTTCTGCATGCGCTCGTAGTTCCACGAGCCCTGAAGGAACTGATGACGGAAGCAAACCTTCTGACGATCGGACTTAGAAAGCTGAATCTTGTTCTCTGCCATATGTATCACTCCCTTCCTACTCGTAATCGTTCAGAATGTCGCCGAGCGGGTCGCCGGAACCACCGCCCATGCCGCCACCCTGCTTGGCCAGGTCCTTAAGGCCAAGGTAGATGAGGGCAAGGGAGATGCCGATGAGGCCCAGGGCAATCAGCGTGAGCTGAGGGATGGCAGCCAGGACAAAGCCGAGGATGAAGAACGGCCAGGTCTCCTTGGTGGCCATCATGTTGATGACCATGGCGTAACCGACGGAAGCGACCATGCCGCCGCCGACAGCCATGCCGCCGGACAGCCAGTCGGGCATAGCGTTAAGCGCGTTGGTAACGGCCTCGGCCGGGATGATGCACAGCAGCACTGCCGGGATGGCGATACGAACACCCTGCATGAGGATGCCGGCGTACTGCCAGCGCTCGATGCCGGCGAAGTCGCCCTTCTCGGCGCAGGCGTCCATGCCGTGGACCATAGCGGTGGCCAGGGTACGGCAGATCATGGTCAGGAACAGGCCGGCGACGGACAGAGGCACGGCGACGGCGATGGCGGCGGTAACTGCCTTAGCCGAATCGGTGGCGCCACCGTTGAGGGCGAGCACCATGATAATCGAAGAAGCGACCGAGGCCAGAGCGGCGTCAGGCGCAACAGCGGCGCCGACGTTAGCCCAACCAAGAGCCATCATCTGAAGCGAGCCGCCCAGGAGGATGCCCTCCTGAAGGTGACCGGTTACGAGACCGATAAGCGTGCACGCAACGAGCGGCTGATGGAACTGGAACTGATCCAGAATGCCTTCCATACCGGCAAGCAGCGCGATAATCGCGATTAGAAGAATAGTAAGCGCGGACATGTATCGGACCCTCCTTTACTATGCTTGAGCGGCCAGTTCGGCCTTAGCTTTCTTCAACATGGCGTCGAGATCCTCGGAGGAATCCGAAGGAACCTTGCGGACCTCGAACTTGACGCCCTTGGCCTTGAGGGCCTCGAGGGTCTTGACATCGTCATCGCCCATAGCGACAGCGTTGGTGACGACGACCTTGCCCTTGGAGTGAGCCATGGAACCGATGTTGACTTCCTTGATGTCGACGCCGGCCTCGATGGCCTTGAGCAGATCCTGCGGGTTCTCAAAGAGCAGCATGGCCTTGGTGTCACCAAAGCGCGTGTCCTTGACGACCTCGGCCATCTTCTTGATGGGCACGACGTTAGCATGGACTCCCGGAGGGGCAGCCTGCTCGATCATGGTCTTGCGGAGCTCGTCGTGAGCAACGCCGTCGGAAACCACGATGATGCGGTTGGGGTTGATCTGCTTGGTCCACGTGGTGGCCACCTGACCATGAAGCAGACGGGTGTCGATACGGACGTGGGCGATCTTAATGTGCCCGTCGCCGATGACCGTTCCCGGAGGGATGGCGCCTGCAGGAGCAGCAGCGGCCGCAGCCGGCTTCTTCTCCTCGGGCTCCAGAGACTCGGGCTTGACGCGCACGCCGGCCTTAGCCTCAGTCACGAGATGTTTTGCGATCGCATGTGCAGTGTTCTTTGCGTCAAAGCGCTGCGAATATGCCTCGATGAGCATAGGCAGGTTGACACCGGTGACGATAGCCCAGGAATCATGGCCCTCGATGAGACCGCTGATCTGGTTGAAGGGCGTGCCGCCCCACAGATCAACGAGGAAGAGCACCTGCTCCTGGTCCTCGAAGGAAGCGATTGCCTCCTCGACCTTGGCGCGGAAGCCGTCGGGGCCCATGCTCGGCTCGAGCGAGACCACGGCTACAGACGGCTGATCGCCAAAGACCATCGAGCCCGTCTGCTTGATTCCAGCCGCCAAGTCACCATGGCTAGCAAGAACAATACTTACCATCACATAACCTCCTTTTTGTCTACGTAATTCCTACACGACAAAAAAGAGTATAGCTGCAAATACAGCAGAATTATATGAAAAACTGCAAAAGGTAGCATTATTTGTTTAAACGTCTTGATTTATTACAACCTGATTACATTCCAACATTTTGGCTGATTTACTGCTGAGGATTGATAACTGATCTATTTACATGACCGAATTGAGCACGCTGTTCTTTATTGCCGGTTTTAAACAGACACAAATGTGCTCGGGTTGAGGCTATTTCGTTTAAACAGATGGTGCTTGACTAATGGTAAGAAATATGCTCTAGCAAAAAAGTCGTTGGGGACGTTCTTAAATGACCAGTCGTTAGGGACGTTCTTTTTCGACTGGTCGTTTAAGAACGTCCCCAATGTCTAAGTTAGGCGATGTGGAGGGGGTTGGCGGCGTCGACGGCATCGGGGGCGTCGGAGAGATCGCCAGGAGCAGCGTCTGCCGGGTCCTCGTCGGGGGTCTCGATCTGCTTGATCATGACCTCCTGGCCCTGCAACAGGTATGTCTCGCCGCTGCCGCAATGGGGGCAGGTCTTGCCGTGCTCGACCGTCGCGTAGTCGCAGCCGCACGCCTCGCAGTGCGTCACGGCCTCGACGGGCTCCACGATAAGCTCCGCGCCCTGCGTGATAGGCTTTTTATCCGCCGCCCAGCGCCAAGCGTCGAGCAGCAAGTCGGGAACGACGCCCGAGACCTCGCCCAGCAGCAACGTCACGCTCGAAACGCGACGCACGCCATTGGCGCGCGCCACATTCTCAACATCGCGAATGATGTGATAAACAATCCCGAGCTCGTGCACTATTATTTCCTTCCGCCGTTCCCTTTATGGCCACTTACTTGCGACCAAACTTGATTTTGATGGCACGCTTGAGTGCGTACTTGCCCAGGCTGGGGAGCTTTTGCTCGTATTTGACCATCGTGGAGCACTCGGGGCGGTCGCGATCCAGATGGATGGCGTCAAACGCGCACTTGGTGGTGCACAGGCCGCAGCCGATGCACTTGTTGGGGTCGACGATCGAGGCACCGCAACCCAGGCAACGGGCGGTCTCGGTGCGTACCTGCTCCTCGGTAAAGGTCTCGACGTACTCGCTAAACGGCGCGGCCTTCTCGCGCTCGCGGTCCACGTGAGCAACCTCGCGGCTCGCGTTGTCGTAACTCTCGATCACGACATCGTCGCGGTCGAGCGCAGTGTAGCGGCGCTGGTTACGGCCGATGGTGAGCGTAGAGCCCGGCTGCACAAAGCGATGGATGGACACCGCGGCCTCGTGACCGGTGGCAATGGCATCGATGGCAAAGCTGGGGCCAGTGTAGACGTCGCCGCCCACAAAGATGTCGGGCTCAGCGGTCTGATAGGTCTGCGGATCGGCAAGGGCACCCTGGCCGCGGCCGAGCTCCACCTTGGAGCCAGCCAGCAGGTCGCCCCACACAATGGACTGGCCAATCGACATGACGACACGATCGGCGTCAACACGACGCAGGTCGTTCTCGTCGTACTCGGGCGCAAAACGGCCCTCGTCGTCAAAGACGCGCGTGCCGCGCTTAAAGGTGATGCCACATACGCGACCGGCCTCGTCCAGGTGAACCTCCTTGGGGCCCCAACCGCAGCTGATGTGCGCGCCGTCCTCGATGGCCTCGCGACGCTCTTCCTCGCTGGCGGGCATCTGGGCCTCGCTCTCCAGGCAGAACATCTCAACGTGCTCGGAGCCCAGGCGGCAGGCGTTGCGCGCGACGTCGATGGCCACGTTGCCGCCGCCCACCACGATGGTGCGGCCGGGCAGCGCGTCGATCTTGCCGCTGTTGACCTCGCGCAAGAAGTCGACGGCCACGGTCACATCCTCGGCGTCCTCGCCCGGAATACCGGCAAGGCGACCGCCCTGGCAGCCAATAGCCACGTAGAAGGCCTTAAAGCCCTGCGCGCGCAGCTCGTCGAGCGTCACGTCGCGACCGACCTCCACGCCATAACGGAACTCGGCACCCATCAGGCGAATGACCTCGACCTCGGCCTCGATAACGTCCTTCTGCAGCTTAAAGCTGGGAATACCGTAGGTGAGCATGCCGCCCGGG
>CAUDCB010000041.1 GCA_958447915.1 uncultured Collinsella sp.
TGTTCGATGCGCGTTGTACGGCGTGCATCGGCAACCTTCTTGTTGTAGTCGTCGTCGTTGTCCTTCTTCTCGATTGGCTTCGTGGTTACATTCGTAATCTTCGCCCCATCGCTCGTACCAAGCTTCTGAAAGGTGAAAACCGGGTTGGGCAGGGTGACGACAACGGTTACCGTGCCGTCCGCAGCAACGACAAGCGTGGCATTACGAGTTTTTACGGGAACATTGGGGATACCGCCGGCACCGTTAATGCTTTCCGGATTAAGAGGATTTGTGGCATAGGCTCGCAGATTCATGCCGGGAATGGGGTCACGCATGGAGATGTTCGCCAGAACGCTATACGTTCCCGGCGCGAGCTTGTCCACGGACGAGTAGATGCGCGAGGACTCGGGGTCAGCCTCATCAGACGCGGCAAGGAGGGAGGCGGCTGCAGACTCCTCCTCAGCAGACTGGGAATCCTGCATTTTCTCCGCATCGCTCGAAGCACCCTGCTTCTCCTGCTCCCCCTTCGCCGCCGAGGGAACGTCTTCTGCCGCAGCAGCTTTCTCATCGGTCTCTTGCTTGTCCGTCTGAACTTGCTGCGTCGCATCGGCATCCGGATGATTCTCCGACAAATCAGTATCGGTATTATCGGTGGTACCCGCAGCCTCGGAATCCGTGACCGTGACGCCTTGGTCGGAATTTGCCCGCTCAGAGGCAACCTGGGCCTCCTGGGCCACCTCGGCAAACGCCGTCATCGGCAGCTGGGAGCCCACCATCGAGAGGGCGGCAACGAGTATCACCGCCTGCCTCAAACCATAGCGGAGCAATCGCGTAGCCCTGTTATCCATTTCCTCTCCCTTACTCCAAAAGACCCCGGCTCTAACGAAGCTGAGCCGAGGCCTTTAGCCTTGCGCCCCAAAATTCGTGCAAAAGCTCTTACTGTGCCGCACTCAAATCTGCGACAAGATGCAGGTTCCAAGCTTTATCGCCCCTGTACAGCGGGAACGTCGCAAACTCCTTCGACGGGGAAAACGTTGCGACCGAGGTACCCGCTGCAAAGTTCGTCACATCAAAGGTGATGGTTGCGATCCGGTTCGCATAAGGTGTGGTCCATGGGAACGGGGCCTTCCATGCCGTTTCAGTTGTACCGACCACCGAGACAACACCATCCGTCGAGGTATCAGCGATAGATAAAATGCCAAACGTATCGTTAACGATGGGGACCGTCAGCAGTTTTTTCCCGTCTTTTATTACAAGTGTTGCATTGTTATACACGGGACTCGTAGGCTTATTGCGCGGAGGGTTGCCGCTGTTAGTGACATAGGCGTTCTTTCCGATAGGCGTGTCTGCCTTATCAACGTACACGTTCGCAGTGACCGTGTACGTGCCATCTGTGCTCGCATCGGCAAACGCGCTCGTGGGCTCCGTCGCCAGGCCACAACCTGCCGCCGCTGCGACCAGCGCAGCAGCACCCGTCACTTTCAGAAAATCTCGACGCGAATAATCCTTCTTCATAGTGCTCCCCCTTCATCGGGAACTGCGGTAAAGCTTGGAGTTGAACGCTGCATGCTTCTGTTCATCTCTTGGCGTGCATTGTTTCATAAGAGAAACTTAAAAAAGGTTGCCAGGGTTACCTTTGGCTAACTTTTTTGAGATTTTTCGGAATGCTTTCTAGAGGTCTCCGCGGCTCGTCAGCTTAAGGCGCCGACCCTCGCCCTCGATAACGCCCTCCTCGATCATGCGGCGGAGCTCGCGCAGCAGCGCCTTATCGTTCACCGCGAGGTACTCCGCCAAGGCCTTGCGGCTATAGGGAATAATCACGTAACCGTCCTTGTCCTCCGGCAGGCGCCGCAGGTACAGCGCGATGCGTTTGCGAAGGCGCGGTTCGGAGAGCAGCGCGAGCTTAGCCGTGAGCGTCTTGACCTTCTTGGACATCTCGCCCATCACGTTGGCGTACAGCCGCAGTAGTGCACCGTCACCGTTGCCCTTGACCCCCTCGGCGGGAAGAAAGAGGATGACGGAGCCCTGAAGGGCGATCGCCTCAACGGGCGCCGTCCCCACCGCCATGGGGACCGCCTCGGCAAAGGAATCCCCCACCTCGAAGCGCGAGATAATCTGACGCGAGCCGTCCTTGCCCAGCATACGCGCCTCGATGCGACCCTTGAGCACCACGGGCACGGCCTTGAGCTTATCGCCGCTGCGGAAGACCGCCTCACCCTTGGAGAAGGAGCGCGTGTACGCGCCGAGGGCGCGCAGCTGGCCGGGCAGCTCGGCGGGATCTATGCCCGCAAAGACCGGGGACTTCTTGAGAACAGCCAGCGTTGCCTCATCGACATCCATGGTACTCGATGGCTCCTTTTCAGCCGCCCTCCCTACACGCGGAAAGGCAGCTGGATGGAACGGCGGCATAGCACCCAGCTGCAATGGCTAATTGTTACACAAGGCTAACTTCGTGCAGGTTGCCATGGCTACTTTTTGGAATTATTCCGTGAGTGAGGGGCGGCGAGGCTTTTAGCGCAGCGGTCAATCCGTCGAAGATCGGGGCGCACTCGGGGCATGCAGCGACAATGCATCCGACGTCGAAAACGGCGCGCAAAACAAAGGCGGCGGGCCGCTTGACGCGACTCGCCGCCTCTCGCTGCGCAGCGATTATCCTCGCCCGCGCCGATTACTTGTCCTCAGGGACCTCGTAGGTGGCCGCCGGCGTGTTGTCGCACACGACGGTAAAGCCGCCGTCCTTGTCGACATCGACTGTCACCTGATCGCCCTCGCGCACCGCGCCGTCGATGATGGCGGCGGCGATGGCGTCCACGACCTCGCGCTGCACCAGACGCTTGAGCGGACGGGCGCCAAAGACCGGGTCCAGGCCGCCCACGGCGAGCATCTGCTTGGCCGCCGGGGTGATGGCAAGCGTCATGCGCTCCTTGGCCAGACGTGCGCGGACGTCGGCGAGCTGGATGTCGACGATCTTTTCGATCTGCGCCATGCCGAGCGGATGGAACACCACGATATCGTCGATACGGTTGAGGAACTCGGGGCGGAAGGTCTGAGCCATGGCCGCGTCAACCTGATGGCGCATCTCCTCCTCGTCCTTGCCGGAAAGCTCGGCGATAGCCTTGGAGCCCACGTTAGACGTCATGATAATGATCGTGTTCTTAAAGGACACCTGGCGACCCTGGCCATCGGTCAGACGGCCGTCATCAAGCACCTGCAACAGCACGTTAAAGACATCTGGATGGGCCTTCTCCATCTCGTCGAGCAAGATCACGGAGTACGGACGACGGCGCACGGCCTCGGTGAGCTGGCCGCCCTCGTCGTAGCCCACGTATCCCGGGGGCGCACCGATCAGACGCTGGACGCTGAACTTCTCCATGTACTCGGACATGTCGATACGCACGAGCGCACGCTCGTCATCGAACAGGCACTCGGCCAGTGCCTTGGCGAGCTCGGTCTTGCCTACGCCGGTGGGGCCCAGGAAGAAGAAGCTGCCGATGGGCTTGTCCGGATCGGAGAGGCCCGCGCGGCTACGGCGCACGGCCGCGGCCACAGCGGACACGGCCTCGTCCTGACCGATGACGCGCTTATGCAGCTCGCCCTCCAGGCCCTTGAGCTTGTCGAGCTCGCCCTGCATCATCTTGGACACGGGTACGCCGGTCCAGGCACTCACGACCTCGGCAATCTCGTCGGAGGTCACCTGCTCGTTGAGGCCCTCGCCGTCCTGCTCCTTTTGTGCCTCGAGCGCAGCCTCGGACTCCTGAATCTGCTGCTGCAGGCTCGGAATCACGGAGAAGCGCAGCTCGGACGCACGACCCAGGTCGCCGTTGCGCGTCGCGCGCTCCTCTTCGCTCTTGGCCTCGTCAAGCTGGCCCTTAAGCTCCTGCACGTGGTCGATGGCGTTCTTTTGGTTGAGCCAGCCGGCCTTTTGCACGTTGAGCTTTTCCTGGACCTCGGCAATCTCTTGGCGCAGGGCCTCCAGACGCTCCTTGGAGGCGTCGTCGGTCTCCTTCATCAGCGCCTGTTCCTCGATCTGCAGCTGGGTGAGCTGACGCGTGGTGGCGTCGATCTCGACCGGCATGCTGTCGAGCTCCATGCGCAGGCGGCTTGCGGCCTCATCGACCAGGTCGATGGCCTTGTCGGGCAGGAAGCGGTCAGCGATGTAGCGATCGGAGAGGTCGGCGGCGGCCACGAGCGCGCTATCGGTGATATGCACGCCGTGGAAGATCTCGTACTTCTCCTTGAGGCCACGCAGAATCGAGATGGTGTCCTCGACGGTAGGCTCGCTCACCATTACGGTCTGGAAACGACGGGCGAGCGCCGCGTCCTTCTCGATGTACTTACGGTACTCGTCGAGCGTGGTCGCGCCGATCGCATGCAGGTCGCCACGGGCGAGCGCAGGCTTGAGGATGTTGCCGGCGTCCATGGAGCCCTCGGTGGCACCCGCGCCCACGATGGTGTGCAGCTCATCGATGAACAGGATGACCTTACCTTCCGATTTTTGCACTTCCTTGAGCACGGCCTTCAAGCGGTCCTCGAACTCGCCGCGATACTTGGCGCCAGCGACCAGCGCGCTCATGTCGAGCTCGATGAGGTCGCGATCGCGCAGCGTACTCGGCACGTCGCCGGCCACGATACGCTGGGCGATACCCTCGACGATGGCCGTCTTGCCGACGCCCGGCTCGCCGATGAGCACGGGGTTGTTCTTGGTGCGGCGAGACAGGACCTGGATGGTACGGCGAATCTCATCGGTACGGCCGATGACCGGGTCGAGCTTGCCGGCGCGGGCGAGGTCGCAGATGTTGCGACCGTACTGCTCCAGCGCCTCAAACTGCGTCTTGTCCTCGGCAGACGTCACGCGGTCATCGCCGCGCAGCTCCTCGTAGACCTGCTCGATACGCTCCTTGGTAACGCCGGCGTCGCGCAGCACGCGGCCCGCGTCGCCCTTGTCCTCGGCAAGCGCCATCAGCAGATGCTCGGTCACCACAAAGCTGTCACCCATCTTGGTGGCCTTCTTCTCGGCCTTCTCGATGACGCGGACGAGCTCGTTGGACAGGCCCATCTGCTGACCCTCGCCCGAAACCTTGGGCGCGTGGTCGATGGCATCCTGCGTGGAGCGTGCGAGCTGAGCCGGGTCGGCACCGATGCGCTCGATGATCACGGAGATATTGCGCTCACCGGCACCGAGCAGAGCGGACAGCAGGTGAATCGGCTCCACCGCGCCGGCCTGCGCGTCGGCAGCCGTGCTCATGGCGGTCTGCAACGCCTCGCGCGACGTCATTGCTAGCTTATCGATTCTCATGGAATCACCTCTCTTGGGGCGGCCGCCCTACGGGGCGGCTTCACGTTGTTCGAGAAGTATTGTTGCCAGCTTTGCGCGATCTTATACACAAATCTAAGTCTCTATATATAAGATTTTCTGAGTGATTAAGTGATAGGGAGCAGGTGCGCTCACCCGCTACGGCCTCGTCCCCTTACTATCTCAATCTGTAACATCTAGCGGCTGTTTATGGCTCTAGATGTTACAGATCGAGATGAAATGACCAGCGGCACCCGTTTATCTAAATCTGTAACATCTAGTCAGCAAATAGAGCTCTATCTGTTACAAATCGAGACGAACAGAAAACACCCGGATCAAAAATCTAAATCTGTAACACCAGGCCCACTTTTAGCGGCCAAGATGTTACAGATCGAGACAGACCGAAAACCACCACAAAGAGGACAGGCACCTTTGTGGTGGTCGCGGTCTCTACTCCTTCGCCGAACCCGTGCTTCCCGATTCGACGGTCCAGGGCATCTCATCCTCGAACAGCCATGTACGGGCAGACCCACTATCGCGTGCAGTCTGCGGGTCAGGCAAGCAGGTCTGTTTATAGGCATCTTGGATACACTGACCCATAAAATCGTTGAGCTCGGTCTGGTCGCCCTCCATGACATAGGCAACATCGCCGTCCATGATGTAGATGCCCGGCCCCTCATTGCCCTCGTAGCCCGGGTCGTACGAGACATCACATAACCTTGCGCCGTTTGCAGTGTCCAGCTCGATGGAAGAGTGGCATCCGCCAACCATGTCGTTCGCTTTTGCCCGATAGGACGCATATCCGTACCAACGCTTAAATGTTTTGCCCTTGAGTAGCTCGGACGCCCTATCGATCAGGCTTGTATCCGTGGTATAGCGCATGGCCCCAAGCTGAATACACGGATAATTGCTAATACCCAGCACAGCCGGCTGCTCATCAAAATCAACGGTAATGGTCTCGGGCTTGTCGTCGCCGGTCAGAAGTTCGACAGATTGAGTCACAGGCTTGACCACCGGCTCCGTCACCGCAGCAGGTAGAAACGCCATGCCGACAGTGCCCACGCCAACCACGGCAATCGCAAGCGCCAAAACAATCAATCCAATACGGACAGGACTTCTCACAGCAAAGCACCTCGCAACGCAAACCTTCGCTACCTGCACTAATGATATCGCCAGCCAGCACTATTACCAAAAGAAGCCGCGCGCTCCTCACCACCACAAAGGGGACAGGCACCTTTGTGGTGGTTTTCGGCGCTAACGGTCGACCATCTCGCGCCATGAGATTAAACTTGAATTGTTCTCTGAACATATCCATTTCTGCCTATCCTCAACAGATCTTTGTCTCGAGGAGCGCATATGAAGCCGCCTCATTCCACCGGTCGCAACGTCATCGCCATTCTCGCCATACCCATCGTGATGCTCTTCCTTATCGTCATCACGCCCTTTTCCCTTGGTATCACCTCGCCCTTCGATTTATGCGGAATGGTCGACGCCGGCTCGCGTGCCACCTCGCTCTCCTTTATCTGTCGCGGCGTGTTTTTCGTTGATGGAATTCCCAGCGGCCGGTGGGAGGCAAAGTTGCCACTGCTCGGTCAGATCGACGGATGCTCCCCCTATTTCTGCCTTGGACCTCAGGCGCTAAACTATCTAATCGACGACCAGCCACTCGACTCCATCACCCTCGCCTACGACTACGCACCAAACACCGATGAGCGCCACATGAACCAAGTCCTCGACAAGATGCTTGGACAGTGCGGACTCACCGAGGAGGCCGGTCGAACCATCTATAGCAACCAGAAATTAAAGCGAACAGAACTCCGCCGTGTCGGAAAAATCAAAGGGCGAAACGGGGCCGCCTACTGGGATGCCTGGGCAACACGCGACAAGGGCGAATTCGGACACAGCACCTATATGGTCACTGTCTACACCAAAGACGGAATTAAGGACAATGTTGACGATTTCGCGTCATCCAAACTCGGCATCCCCAAAACAACCAAACCCGTCAACCCAGATGAAATCCTGTAGAGCCGCTCATTAGAATGTCGCTCAACGTGCACACCGACATTGAGCTCACCCCCACCACCACAAAGGTGCCTGTCCCCTTTGTGGTGGTTTTCGACAAAAAGAAGCCGCCCCAATAAAAAGAGGCGGCTTCAAGCTCAGTCTTTTTTAGCGTCCCTCAAGACCCAACGAGAACGTCGCGGTAGCCCCGGCCACACCTTTCCCTCGGGCGACCCTCGCGAAGCGCGTGAGCACGAGGGAAAGGTGTGTCCGGGGCGTACAGCAACGTTACTCGGCAGCGGCCTTGAACTTGTTGTAGTTGATCAGGCAGCCGGCCTTGACGATGGCACGCTCCTCGGCCGTCATATCGGCAATGTAGAGCTCAATCTGCTCAACCGCACCGTCGGCGCGCACCACGTAGGCGGCGATGTCCTTTAGGTCGCCGTCGAGCGCGGCGCGGATACCCGGCACAAAGACGTAATCGCCCGCCTCAAAGTTGGGCTCGGCCTCCATCTGAAAGGGCACCATGCCCCAGTTCATCACGTTGGAGCGATAACGCTTGGTGGCGTACTCGTGGACGATGTTGGCCAGGCCGCCGATCACTCGCTGGCAGCTCGCGGCCTGCTCGCGGGCAGAACCGTCACCTGGCTTCTTGGCATAGAGCATGGAGCCGTACTCGGTCGCCTTGGCATCGGCCGCGACACCCGAGCCGGCCAGTGCCTCAAACACGCCTGCAAGCTCGGCATCGAGCGCCGCCAGGTCGCCCGCGGCCTCTCCGGCCACGCGGCGCTTCTCCACGGCGTCGACCTCCTTGGAGCGGCCCACGTAGGCCGGATCGCGACGACTCAGCGTAAACTCGGCCAGGCCCAGCGGGTTGGAGCGGAAGGAGCTCGTCTCGCCCGAGGGAATGAGCTCGTCGGTCGTGGTGACCGGGTCCATGATCTTGGAGCACACCTTGAGCAGGATGTCGTCGCCGAGGGGCTCCATCGCGGGCCACGGCTTGATGTTGGGGCCCTCGACCAGCTCGTCGGCGGGCTCCGCCTTGCCAAAGCCCCAGTACACGCGCTTTTTGTACGGCGCGTCGTCAAAGGTGTACTCGCAGGCCTCGTCCCAGGTGTCCTCGGGCAGGTCGGTCGCCGGCGTCAGGACGCCGCCGTTGGCAGCCGTCGCCGCGATGGAGCGGGCGTCCATCAGAGCCACGGCGCTCAGCTGGCCATTGCCCGGCTTGGAGCCCTCGCGGTTGGGGAAGTTGCGCGTGGTGTGACGAATGGACAGGCCGTTGTTGGCGGGCGTGTCGCCGGCGCCGAAGCACGGGCCGCAGAATGCCGTGCGCACAATCGCGCCGGCCTCCATAAGATCGTAGATATAGCCGCGGCGCGTAAGCTCGAGTGCCACGGGCTGGCTCGTGGGATAGACCGACAGCGAGAACTCGCCGCAGCCGGTGTTGGCGCCCTTGAGCACGCGGGCAGCCTGGACCACGGAGTCGTAGTTGCCGCCCGAGCAGCCGGCGATGACGCCCTGCTGCACATGCAGCTTGCCGTCGACGATCTTGTCGAGCAGGCTAAAATGCGTCTTGCCCTCGCCGATCTTGGCGGCCTCGAGCTCCACCTCGTGAAGGATGTCCTCGAGGTTCTCGTTGAGCTCTTCGATCTCAAAGCCGTTGGAAGGATGGAACGGCAGGGCGATCATGGGCTTGATGCTCGACAGGTCGACCTCGACGCAACCGTCGTAGTAGGCGACATCGGCGGGCTTGAGCTCGCGGTAGTCGTCGCCGCGACCGTGCATGGTCAGGAATGCGTGCGTGTCCTCGTCGGTGGCCCAGATGCTCGACAGGCAGGTGGTCTCGGTGGTCATGACGTCGACGCCGTTGCGGTAATCGGTCGTCATGCTCGCGATGCCCGGGCCCACAAACTCCATGACCTTATTCTTGACGTAGCCCTTGGCAAAGACGGCACGGATGATGGCAAGTGCCACATCGTGCGGGCCAACGCCGGGACGCGGGGCGCCCGTGAGGTAGATGGCGACTACGCCGGGATAGGCAACGTCGTAAGTGTCGCGCAGCAGTTGCTTTGCCAGCTCGCCGCCGCCCTCGCCCACGGCCATGGTGCCCAGGGCGCCGTAGCGGGTGTGCGAGTCGGAGCCCAGGATCATCTTGCCGCAGCCGGCGAAGTTCTCACGCATGAAGGAGTGGATGACGGCGATGTGCGGCGGGACGAAGATGCCGCCGTACTTCTTGGCAGCCGAGAGGCCAAAGACGTGATCGTCCTCGTTGATGGTGCCGCCCACGGCGCACAGCGAGTTGTGGCAGTTGGTGAGCACGTAAGGCAGCGGGAACTGCTCCATGCCCGAGGCGCGCGCCGTCTGGATGATGCCGACAAAGGTGATGTCGTGGCTCGCCATGGCATCGAAGCGAATCTTGAGCGCCTCGGGGTCGCCGGACGTATTGTGTGCCTGAAGGATCGAATACGCGATGGTGCCGCGCTTGGCATCCTCGGGCGTCTGCGTAATACCACGCTCGGCAGCCTCAGCCGCAGGCACAACCTCGCTGCCACCGCGCAGGTAGATGCCGTCCTCGTACAGCTTGACCATACTGTCTCCCACTCTGCCCAAAAGATTTGGGCGCATAGCATACATTCGTTCAATATCGTGCCATAGAACGGTTGCGAGTGGGTTACGAATCTGCACGTTCACTTTATCTCAGTAAAGCATAGGACGAGTCCGGTGTGGGCCGGCAGATTTGGTGCAAGAGTGTCCCTTTCGACTAGTCATTTAAGAACGTCCCCAATGACTACCGCATCCGGAGCAAGGCAACGCCGCAGGTAGAGGACGGACAGCGAGCGACGTCCAGAGCGAACAAGTTGGCATGAAAAAGGCAAGGCATAGACCTTCTGGTCATGCCTTGCCTTTTGAATGACAAATTGTCGCTCTGGGCGGCGCGCAGCGTCGAGCCGTTACGCCGTTCGGTAGAACGGCGTAACCTACAAGTCCCCGCCGGCGCCCAGTAGCTTGCGCATGACCTGTTCGGGGTTGACTGAGCCGTCGCGCGGGGCCAGGGCGGTGATCTTCTTCTGCATCTTATACTCGTGCAGCTCGTCCTCGAGCTGGCGTACGCGGGCGCGGAGCTTCTCGTTTTCGCGCTCGCGCTCCTCAGCACGCTCCTTCATATCGAGGATGCGCACCACGCCGGCGAGGTTGATGCCCTCATCGGTCAGTTGGTTGATGAGTTCCAGACGCTCGATATCGGCACGCGAATACAGGCGCGTGTTACCGCCCGAGCGCTGAGGATTCACCAGGCCCTTGGACTCGTAGACGCGCAGAGTCTGCGGGTGCATGCCGGTCAGCTCGGCCGCCACGCTGATCATGTACAGCGGTTTGTTCCTATTGTCCTCGGCCATGCTACCTGACCCCTTTCCGTCTCGTTATCGTCCATCATAAGCCCGCGGGCGTGGGCGTGCGCCGCGACCGCCCTAGTACGTCGCCTTGTAACGATTGACCTTCTCGCGATAGTCGCGCGTGTCGGCCTCGCGCAGCTTGGTCATGGCATCGCGCTCATCGTCGGACAGGTTCGTGGGAACCTGCACCTTGATCTCGACGAGCAGCGCGCCCGTGCGGCCACGGTGCTTAACATCGGGCGCGCCCATCTCCTTAAAGCGGAACTTCTTGCCCGTCTGGGTACCCGCGGGCACCTTCAGACGAACCGTCGCACCGCCGGGCGTCGGCACATCCACCGTGCAGCCGAGCGCCGCCTCATAGACCGAGATCGGCACCTCCATGGTCACATCGGCACCCTTGCGCTTAAACAGCGGATGCTCCTCCACATGCGTGGTCACGACCAGGTCGCCGCGCTCGCCTCCGGCAACGCCATACTCGCCGCGACGCTTGTAGCGTAGCTTGCCGCCGTCGACCGCACCCGCAGGCACCGAGACCGTGATGGTCTGCTGCTCGCCTGTCGAGGGAATGCGGTAGGTGACCTTGTGCGTCACGCCGCGAAACGCGTCCTCGGCCGTCACATCGACGGTCAGCGACAGGTCGCCGCCCTTGCGCGCGCGGCTGCGACCCGCGCCGGCACCGGCAGCACCCGCAGCCCCGGCAAAGCCCGAGCCCCAATCGCTACCCCAAGCGCCGTTGCCGCTAAAGATGCTGTCGAAGATGTCGCCCCAGCCGCTGGCGCCCGCGCCGGCACCGTAGCCGCCGCCATACGCGCCGCCTGCGCCCGGCATGCCGCCGAACATGAGCATCTGGTCGTACTCTTTGCGCTTCTTATCGTCCGAAAGCGTCTCGTAGGCCTCGCTAATCTCCTTAAACTTGGCCTCGTCGCCGCCGGCATCGGGGTGATATTTTTGCGCGAGCTTGCGAAACGCGCTCTTGATCTCTTTGTCGGAGGCGCTCTTGGATACGCCCAGGATGTCATAGAAGGTTTTGCCTGCAGCCATCGTAGCTCCTCTCCTGTTTCATCCGCCGTCCAGCGGACGGCGGCTCATGCTTTCATATGGCACTAGGCCAGAAAGGGCCCCGGGTGTTGCCCCGGGGCCCTTCTCAATTACTCCTCGGTGCTCTCGGCCGTATCGGCCGCGGCATCCTCGGGCGCCGCTTCGGGCTCCGGTGCGGGGCGCTTCTCGCCACCGTAGGTCACCGTCACCATCGCGGAACGCAGGATGCGGTCCGCCATGCGGTAGCCCTTCTGGTACACGTCGTTGACAGTCTCGTCGTACTGCGATGCGTCCTCGACGCGGCCCACAGCCTGGTGCTCGAGCGGATCGAACGCCTCGCCCTTGGGGTCGATGGGCTCAACGCCCTCGTGAGCAAACACATCGAGCAGCTTGGCATGCACCGCGTCAACGCCATCGACGAACTGCTTAAAGTCCTCGGAAAGCTCCTGGCTACGGGCATGGTCGATTGCACGCTCGATATCGTCAACCACCGGCAACAGCGCGGTGACAAGCTTCTCGGTCGCGCGCTCGCGCTCGGCGATACGTTCATTGGCGGTGCGGCGACGGAAGTTCTCCCAGTCGGCCTGCAGACGGGCGGTACGCTCGGTGGCGTCCTTTGCCTTGTCCTCAGCGGCCTTTTGGGCCTCTGCCGCTGCATCGAGCTCATTGCGCACGTCGGCAAGCTCCTTTTGGGCCTGCTCGAACTTGAGCTTAAAGTCGTTGTCGGCGGCTTCCTCACCGGCGCGGATAGCAGCTTCCACCATCTCGTCCTCGGTCATCGTCGCCTCCTTATTGGAATCCTCTACCTGGTTCTCGGCAGCCTCGGCGGCCGCGGCCTCGTTGGCCTCGGTATCGTCGACGGCCTCTACGGGAATCTTCACGTCCTTCTCCTCAGAGTCAACGGGGGCGGCGCCAGCGGCAGCCGCCTCCGTGCGAGCTTTACGGGCAGACATGATTACTTGTCCTCGTCGTCCACAACCTCGTAGTCGGCGTCGACGACGTCGTCGTCGGCAGACTGGGCACCAGCGGCACCGTCGGTCTGCTGCTGAGCGTCGGCGTAGACAACCTGGGCCAGCTCGTAGGCCACAGACTGCAGGGACTCGCCGGCGGCCTTGATGGCCTCGACGTCAGAGCCCTCGAGCGCCTTCTTGGCGTCGGCGATAGCGGCCTCGGCCTTGGACTTCACGTCGGCGGAAACCTTGTCGCCCAGCTCGTTGAGGGTCTGCTCGGTGGAGTAGCACAGGCTGTCGGTCTGGTTGCGGACCTCGACCTCTTCCTTCTGCTTCTTGTCCTCCTCGGCATGAGCCTCGGCGTCCTTGACCATGCGATCGACTTCGTCGTCGGACAGAGCGGTGGAGCCGGAAATGGTGATCTGCTGCTCCTTGCCGGTGCCCTTGTCCTTAGCGGAGACCTTGACGATGCCGTTGGCGTCGATGTCGAAGGTGACCTCGATCTGCGGCACGCCGCGGCGGGCAGCCGGGATACCGG
>CAUDCB010000042.1 GCA_958447915.1 uncultured Collinsella sp.
AGGCCGATCCGACCATGAGCATCGACCGCGACTAGGAGACCGGGCAGACCATCATCTCGGCGGTGGGCGAGGCGCAGGTTTCGGTTCTGCTCAACCGTTTGGAGGACCGCACCAAGGTCGCGGCAAAGAGCGTTCCGATTCGCATTCCGTATCGCGAGACCATCCGCCGCACGGCAAGCGCTCAGGGCCGCCACAAGAAGCAGACAGGCGGCGCCGGTCAGTACGGCGACTGCTGGTTGCGCGTTGAGCCGCTCATTGGGCCCGACGGCACGAGCGACGGCTATGAGTTTGTTGACGAGGTCGTGGGT
The DNA here is from genome assembly GCA_958447915.1 of uncultured Collinsella sp. Lineage (GTDB taxonomy): Bacteria > Actinomycetota > Coriobacteriia > Coriobacteriales > Coriobacteriaceae > Collinsella. The sequence continues at coordinate 309 of CAUDCB010000042.1, forward strand.
GGCCGCATCCCGCGCTCGCTCATCCCCGCCGTGGACAAGGGCGTCCAGGAGACCATGAAGGACGGCATCATTGCCGGCTACCCGCTCACGGGCATTCGCGTGGCTGTGTACGACGGCTCGTATCACAGCGTCGACTCCAACGAGATGGCGTTCCGCGCGGCGGCTCGTATCGGCCTGCGCAAGGCATGCGCCGATGCCGATCCAGTGGTGCTGGAGCCCATCGAGGAAATCACGGTGACTATCCCCGAGAGCTACGCCGGCGCTGTAATGGGCGACATCTCGGCCTCGCGCGGTCGCGTGACGGGCATGGAGACCGATGAGCGCGGCGATACCGTGGTTATTGCCCAGGCGCCGCTGGCCGAGCTGACGGATTACTCGACGCGTCTGCGCTCCATCACGCGCGGCACGGGCGACTTTACCATGAAACACGCAGGCTATGAACAGGTGCCTTATGACGTTCAGGCCAAGCTGGTCGAGCGCTATGAGGAAGGCCGCGCCAAGTAACGTGTGGTTTTGCCTGCAATGTAGGTGCTGACGAAAAGGCCGCCCTGGGTAACCGGGGCGGCCTTATTTGATCCGTATGCGACGGAAGGATTGCGGATCATTTTTTTGGTTACGGGCAGCGCGGTCGGCACTAGTCTCCGGATGCTTGGTTGCGGCCGGTGGCGTAGTCGATCTGCACGTGCGGCTGCAGGTTGTAGCAGTACACGTGGAAGCACAGGGTCTTGCCGTGGTCCTCGATCGATTGTGCTTCCAGACGAACGCCGCGACAGACGAGTTCCTCTTCGTTGTACATGGGCGTGACGCGGTAGAGCACATGGTTGCCCGTGTCGTGGACGTAGTCGAGGATCTGCTCTTCGAACGGTAGCATGCCCGTCTCGTTGAGATAGCGCGTGCCGGTGAGGAGATTTTTGCGGTTGGCGTTTTCGCCGCAGAGCGACCAGGCGATAAGGTGGCAGCGGTTGTAGAGGCTCTGGCCTGGAATAAAGTCGTAGCGCTGCTGGTGCCAACCGGCAGGATGGATACGCGAGATATCGCCGCGCTTTCCCTGTCCGAGCGACTCGGGGCCTACGCAGGCGAGCGCCTTGCGAGTGCGGCCCAGGCTGTCGAGTTTGGAGAATTTCTTAAAGCAGCCCTCTTCGGTGGCACGCTCATACTCGTCGAGCGTGAATGACGGTGTACCTAGCGGGTGCGTGCTGTCGGCGCGAAGGGCGACGTAGGGGTTGCCGGCGTAGTCGGGAATGCTGCTGAGATAAACACCGCGGGCGCGGTTGAGGTCAGGGTTTTCTACCTCGTCGATGGGGGTGGCGACACTGTCCGCGGAGGCGTCGTCACCGGTGTTGGTCGCGGTGGATTCGGAGCCATCACCAGAGTTTTGGCTATTTTGAGAGTCCGAGGAGCTCGCTGTTCCCGATTCGAGCCGGGCAACCAGGTTTGCCTCGTCGTCGGTGCGGCTGGGACTCTCGTTTTGTTTTTCGGCCAGAGCCGCCGCTTGCTCATCGCTTTGCGGCGACAGCAGCTTGGGAGCTCCGTCGAGCGATCCCGTAAACAACGCAAACCCCAGCACCACGGCGGTGCCGATGGAAAGTACTTGCTTGTAGGCGGACTTGCGCGACATTGCGGCTCCTGGCTAGATGGTTGGGAATCTACCAGTCTAGCAGGTGCCGGCAGGGGCCGTTCTATCGAACAAATACTTAAGATTTGGGATAGACGCTACTGATTAATTTGTCCCGCGGTCTAGATCGAGGTGGAGTCGAGCCAGTTGAGCTTGCACTCGAGAATGCGCTGCTCGCCGGGTTCGCTGCTGCCGTCAAGTAGGGCGAGCAGCATCTCGGCTGCTTCGCGACCTTCCTGGTCGACGGGCTCGATGATGGTGGAGACGGTCGGCGTGGTGAGATTAGTCCAGTCTTCGCAGTTGAGTCCCAAAAGGCCGATTTGCTGCGGAAGCAGATGGGCCATGGGCTGAAGCGCCTTGTAGACGCGGGGGAGCGCCCATTGGTTTTGGACAAAGATGAGCGTACGCTTGGCGGGATTGAACTTGAATTTAAAGTACTCGGTAAGCTCGTTGATTGACGGCTTGTTGTGGTCGATGGGAATCGCTTTGTAGAGCTGTCCGTTCGCTGCCAGCGCCTCGGCATACCCCTGAAAACGCTCCATGCGGGTGCGCATCTCGGTCATGTTGGCGGCAATGGAAAAGAAATCTTCGTAGCCGGCGTCGAGGAGCGCCTGTGTGGCGTTGTACACGCCGTCGTAAAGGTTGGTTTTGATCCAGCTGGTACCTGGGCTATAGATGGCCGCATCGAAAAAGACGACCGGCTTGCCGGCGCGCCTAATGCGGTCGTGCACGGCTTTGAAGTTTGCCGTGGGCTGGATGATAAAGCCATCGACGCCCAGCGAGAGCATCTTGTCGACGTACATGAGCTCGGTCTCGGGGTTAAAGTTGCTCGTACAAACGACCGTCTGGTAGCCCGCGGGGAGCATGACCTGCTCCATGCCATTGAGAACGAGCCCCGCCCATTTGTTGGTGTTATCCAAAATGATGATGGCGATGACGTGGGTTTGCTTGCCGGTGAGCGTCTGCGCTTGGGCGTTGGGAACGTATCCGAGTTCCTTAATGACGCGCGCGATTTTGTTCTGCGTCTTCTCGCTAAGCTTTTCTCGTTTGTCGTTGAGGTAATACGAGACGCTTGCCGTCGAGGTTCCCGCCTCTCGAGCGACGTCTGCGATCGTAACGCGCTGTTTTGCCACAGCGACTCCTTCCGACAGATGAGCATTTTCCAACATGATGACTTTGAGTCTTGGCGAGGGATACGCTTCGGTGAGCGGCTTTTTCCTTTCATATGAGTATGCAACAAATGCGGCATACGGGTGGGGTCGAAATTTGTGACCGGCATGCGCATCTGCCGTCTACCGAGAAAATCAAATACTTCTTGACTTTTGAAATCGAGGGCAAAATCGCAGGATTCATTTTTGGTTAAACGCATAACTAAATCGCATAACCAACGCTCTGACCTGCGCGTTTACCGAAATAAGCTGGCATTAAGAAAAACGAGCACCTATATTGGTCTTGTCGAAAAGACAGCAAGTCCAAACGGCAGGGGATGCTCCGGAGGCCTCCGCAAACGGTGTCTTGCGCACGCAACTCTATGAAAAGAGGGAAGCAATGAAGATCGTAGGCGTTGCCGCCTGTACCGTGGGTATCGCCCACACGTATATGGCCCAGAAGGCGATTCAGGATGAATGCGCCGCCCGTGGCATCGAGTGCAAGGTCGAGGCTCAGGGTGGCCTGGGTATCGAGAATGAGCTCACGCAGGAAGACGTGGACTCCGCCGACCTGGTCCTGGAGTCCGTCGATGTGGGTGTCGAGAACGAGGACCGTTTTGAGCAGAAGATGGCCGAGGGCAAGTTCCTCAAGGTCGGTACTTCCGATGTGATCGCCGATCCAGTCAAGATCATCGACCAGGCTGTTGAGATCATCAAGGCGACGGGCGGTGCCGTTGACGCGCCCAAGGCTGAGGCCAAGGCAGAGAAGAAGGCCGTCTCCGCTGCCCCGCAGGCCCCGACACCGGCGTCCAAGCAGTCTATCTTTGCCGATCCGGGTAAGACGCTGCTCAATGCATTCAATACCGGCGTTTCCTATTTTATCCCTATTGTCGTTATCGGTGGCGTGTTCCTCGCCTTCTCGTTGGCATCCGGTACTGCCGGTGCTAGCGGTATGGAGGTCACCAACCCGTTGATGGTGAGCCTTAACACCATCGGCATGGCCGGCATCTCTATGATGATTCCAGTGCTTGCGGCATACATCGCCTACTCGATGGCCGGCAAGCCCGCGCTTGCCCCTGGCTTCGTCCTGGGCTACTTGGTCAACAACGCCGTCGTCACCCCGAGTGGCAACAGCGTTTCGACCGGCTTCTTGGGCGCCATGATCATGGCTGTCATCTGCGGTTACTTTGTCCGCTGGATGAAGACCTGGAAGGTCAACAACACCATCCAGACCATCATGCCGATCCTGATCATCCCGATTCTGACCTCGCTCGTCCTGGGCATGGCCTACATCTACATCCTGGCCACGCCGCTTGGCTTTGTGATGGATTGGCTCACCAGCGTGCTCGGTAGCCTGCAGGGCGGCTCCGCCGTCGTCCTGGGCCTGGTCATTGGTGTTATGACCGCCTTCGATATGGGTGGCCCCATCAATAAGACCGCTTCGACCTTTACTATGGCCATCATGGCCTCCGGCATCTATGGCCCCAACGGTATGTTCCGCGTCGCCGTCGCCATTCCCCCGATTGCCTGCGGTCTTGCAGCGCTCATTGCCAAGAACAAGTTCGATGACGCCGATCGCCAGATGGGTATCTCCGCACTGTTCATGGGCTGCATCGGCATCACCGAGGGCGCTATCCCCTTCGCGGTCAAGGACCTTGGCCACACCCTGCCCGGTATCTGCATCGGATCTGCCGTGGGTGCGGCACTCGCCGCCTTCCAGGGTATCGACTGCTACGTCCCGCACGGTGGCTTTATCGTCGCCCTTGCCACCAACAACGTCGCGCTGTTCTGCCTGGACATCGTGATTGGCTCCGTGGTCGCCGCTGCAATCCTGATTGCCATGAAGCCCACGCTCGATAAGCAGGCCAAGTAAACCTTTAAGGACTCCGGTTGTGCGGAGGGATGGATTTGACTCCGCACAACCGCCCCTACACAACAAATCCATCCGTACTGATAGGGCCCGCATCTGGGTCCCAGGGAACTTTTGTCAAAAATCCTCTGGAGAAGGAGAACAAAATGTCCAACCTCACCATCCGCCAGGCCGTTCAGGGCATGCTCAAGCTGCAGGATAGCGGCGATCACGCAACCATGGTCGGCATTGGCCCCATGAGCCCCAACCTGATTCAGGCCGTGTTCGAGCTTGCCAAGGACGAGGATTTCCCGCCCATGTTTATCGCCAGCCGCAACCAGGTCGATATGGACGAGATGGGCGCCGGCTACGTCAACGGTTGGGACCAGACGCGCTTTGCCGCCGACATCAAGAAGGTCGCCGACGAGGTGGGTTACACCGGCCCGTACTACCTGTGCCGCGATCACGGCGGTCCGTGGCAGCGCGACGAGGAGCGTAACGCCCACCTGCCCGAGGACGAGGCCATGGAGCTCGCCCGCAAGTCCTTCGTCGCCGACATGGAGGCAGGCTTTGACCTGCTGATGGTCGACCCCACCAAGGACCCCTATCAGATTGGCAAGGTTATTCCGCTCGACGTGGTGCTTCGCCGCACGATCGATCTTATCGACTATCTTGAGCAGTACCGTCGCGAGCATAACCTGCCCGAGGTTGCCTATGAGGTCGGTACCGAGGAGACCAATGGCGGCCTGACCTCCACCGACAAGTACGAGGAGTTCATTTCTCAGCTGCAGCCCGAGCTCGAGAAGCGCGGCTGCCCCATGCCCACCTTTATCGTCGGCCAGACCGGTACGCTCACCCGTTGGACCGAGCAGGTCGGTCATTACAACTTTAAGAATGCCCGTGAGCTCGCCGACATGGCTAAGCGCTACGGCGTGGGCCTGAAGGAGCACAACGCCGACTACCTGGATGACGCGACGCTGCTCGAGCACATCCCGGCTCACGTGACCGCTTCCAATGTCGCCCCTCAGTATGGCACCGAGGAGACTCGCGCTTACCTCAAGCTCTGCGCTACCGAGCAGATTCTGGTCGACAACGGCCTGTGCGACGATCCCTCCGACCTGTATCACACGCTGCTGGTCAAGGCTATCAAGACCGAGCGCTGGCGCAAGTGGATGACCGGCGACGATGTCAACCTGCAGGTTGACGACATTCTGGCCGACGACGAGCTCAGCCTGAAGATTCTGGATGTCTCCGGCCACTACGCCTTTAACGATCCCGAGGTCAAGGAGCAGGTCGAGAAGCTCTATCGCAACCTCGCTGCCCAGGACATCGACGGCAAGCGCTTTGTGATCGAGCACATCAAGCGCCCGATCAAGCAGTACGTCGTCGGCCTTAACCTCAAGGGCGTCACGAGCCGCATCGAGAAGGCTCTCGAGGACTAAGTAGCTTTTCCTACACGACGCCGGGCCTGGAGCATGTCCCAGCTGCGGGCCCGGCACATAGGACAAAGGGACATCCCCTTTGTCCTATTTTTTGAGTTTTGGATTCCTTCGAAGGAGTTTGTACCATGAAGTTCTTTATCGATACCGCCAACCTTGACGAGATCGCCGAGGCAAAGAGCTGGGGCTGCCTGGCCGGTGTTACCACCAATCCGTCCCTGTATGCCAAGACCGGCGGTAAGCTCGCCGACTTTGAGCCCCATATGCTCAAGATTGCCGAGCTCTGCGAAGGTCTGCCCGTGTCTGCCGAGTCTACCGCCACCACGGCCGAGGGCATGATCGAGGAGGGCAAGCGTCTTGCCGCCCTCGCCCCCAACATTGTGGTCAAGCTCCCCGTCTGCGAGGCCGGCCTCGCCGCCTGCCGCGCCCTGGCCGACGCAGGCGTGCGCGTCAACATGACGCTCGTCTTCTCGCCGACCCAGGCCTTGATGGCCGCCAACGCCGGCGCTCGCTACATCAGTCCGTTTGTGGGACGCTTCGATGACATCGCCGAGGACGGTATCTCGCAGCTCGACAACGTTGTGACCTGCATCAAGAACTATGACTGGACTGGTAAGAACGTCGATGACACCGTCGAGATCATCACTGCATCCGTCCGCACGCCTAATCACGTGACCCAGGCGGCACTGCTCGGTGCCGATATTGCGACCGTCCCCATGGCTGCTCTTAAGAAATGCCTGCATCATCCGCTGACCGACCAGGGCCTTGCCTCGTTCGAGGCTGACTGGCAGAAGGTCGTCGCTCAGGCTTAACGAGTGGATTGCCCCGGCATCGCGTCATCCGGTGCCGGGGTTGTTCTCAAGAGAGGAATTCGTATGACCAACCAGGAGCTGGCGAAGGTCGCCAATGAGGTCAGGAAGGGTGTCGTGACTGCGGTTCACGCGGCCAAGTCGGGACACCCGGGTGGATCGCTCGGTGCTGCCGACATCATGACGTATCTGTACTTTGAGGAAATGAATATCGATCCTGCCGACCCTCACAAGGCCGATCGCGATCGCTTTGTGCTCTCCAAGGGTCACGCGGCGCCGGGCCTGTATTCGGTGTTGGCAAATCGCGGCTATTTTCCCGGCGAAGAGCTCGAGACGCTCCGCCATATTGGCAGTCGCCTGCAGGGCCATCCCAACATGAACGACACCCCGGGCATCGATATGTCCACCGGATCGCTCGGCCAGGGTATCTCCGCCGCGGTTGGAATGGCGCTTGCCGCTAAGCACTGGGACGACGGCTACCGTGTCTACACGTTGCTGGGCGACGGTGAGTGCGAGGAAGGCCAGGTGTGGGAGGCGGCCATGTTTGCCGGCAACCACGACTTGGATAACCTCGTCGCTATCGTCGATCACAATGGCCTGCAAATTGACGGCAGTATCGACGCAGTTAACTCGGCTATGCCGCTTGCCGACAAGTTCCGCGCCTTTAAGTGGCATGTGATCGAGCTCGCCGACGGTAACGACATGGCGCAGATTGCCGCCGCCTTTGCCGAGGCTCGCAAAGTGAGCGACTCGCCCGTGGCTATTATCGCCGAGACGGTGAAGGGCAAGGGCGTCTCCTTTATGGAAAACCAGGTGGGCTGGCATGGCAAGGCGCCCAACGATGAACAGTTTGAGCAGGCCATGGCCGAGCTCGCAGCAGCAGGGGAGGAGCTCTAATGGCAGACGTCAAGAAAGTCGCCACGCGCGTTAGCTATGGCGAGGCACTTGTCGAGCTGGGCAATGAGCGCGATGACTTTGTGGTTCTCGATGCCGACCTGGCCGCCGCCACGCAGACCGGTAAGTTTAAGGCTGCGCACCCCGAGCGCTTCTACGATGCCGGCATTGCCGAGAGCAACTTGATGGGGCTCGCCGCCGGCATTGCGACCACGGGCCACGTCGCCTTTGCGAGCACCTTTGCCATGTTCGCCGCCGGCCGCGCGTACGAGCAAGTGCGTAATTCCATCGGCTATCCGCACCTCAACGTCAAAATCGGCGCCACGCATGCGGGTATATCGGTCGGTGAAGACGGCGCCACGCATCAGTGCTGCGAGGACATCGCGCTCATGCGCACGATCCCAGATATGACGGTAATCGTTCCCGCCGATGACATCGAGGCTCGTGCTTGCGTGCGCGCCGCCTATGAGTTTGAGGGCCCGGTTTACATGCGCTTCGGCCGCCTGGCAACACCGGTCATCAACGACCGCGAGGACTATGAGTTCAAGATTGGTCGCGGCGTGGTCGTGCGTGAGGGGTCCGATGTGACCATCATCGCTTGTGGCCTTATGGTCGCCGAGGCGCTTGAGGCTGCCGAGGCGCTCGCTGCCGATGGCATCGACGCCGAGGTCATCAATATGCATACCATTAAACCGCTCGACGAGCGCCTGGTGGTCGCCAGCGCAAAGAAGACCGGTCGCGTGGTCACCGCCGAGGAGCATTCGATTATCGGCGGGCTTGGCGAGGCCGTTGCCTCAGTGCTCGCGGAGCAGCATCCAGTGCCGATGCGTCGCGTCGGCGTGCGCGATGTGTACGGTGAGTCCGGCCCTGCGGTTGATTTGCTGCATAAGTACGGTTTGGACGCCGACGGCATCGAAGCCGCGGTCAGGTCCGTGTTGTAAGGAGGGTTCTACATGGGATTTGTATCTGCCAACCAGGTGACGATTGGACATGCATCGGCCTCACGCGAGGACGCGCTGCATTATTTGTCCGAGCAGGCTGTTGAGCTTGGCTTTGCCGATGACGCGTCCGCTGTTGAAGCCGCGTTCATTGCTCGCGAAAACGAGGCCGAGACTGGCCTCGTCGCCGGGTTTGCCGTTCCGCATGCCAAAAGCGATGCCATCCACACGCCGGGCGTTGCCGTGCTTAAACTGGCCGAGCCCGTTGAATGGCCGAGCTTCGATGGGGTGCCCGTCGATGTTGCGCTCGCGCTGTACGTGCCTGCCGGCGAAGCGGGAACCACGCACCTGCGTCTGCTCTCCAAGGCTGCCGTGATGCTGATGGATGCTGGCTTCCGTGACAGGGTGCGCGAAAGCACCGATCCTGTCGAGATTGCCGAGCTCATCAACGCCGGGCTCGAGGGCTAGAACGGGCTCTCCGTTCCATTAATCGATCCTTCTCCAAGGAAAAGGGCCGCGACGCTATAGGCGTCGCGGCCCTGTCTGCGTTTCCCCAGATAAAACCTGCCAAAATAAACCTGTCCCTTTTTGGTAGGTAAAACGGGAGCCGTTTCACCGCAACTTAGGGTGCGGTTGGGATGTGTACGCTTTAATGAGCGGCGCCCATGGTTAGAGAGATTACGCTCGTCTCTCTAAATGTCTCTCTAATGGGAAGCTCGGTTAGAGAGATGGCCTTAGGTAATCTAGCGGTGAATTCGATACATCTCTCTAAATTTCTCTCTAAAGAAGGTGCTCATCTCTCTAAAGTTAGAGAGATGAGCGCCTTGTTTAGAGAGACGGAATGCCAGTTTTCGTCCGTCCGTTACCATCTGCCAAAAATGGCGGATAAAGGACTCATTGAAGTAATGGGTTCATCGACGAGCCGCAACCGCCGCTATCGGAAGAGGTAGATGTGGCTGAGTCGCCTCTCTAGTGTCTCTCAAAGATAGATGGATGCTAGAGAGACGGTTGCCCCGCGATATTTTCCCAGATAAAACCTGCCAAAATAAACCTGTCCCTTTTTGGTAGGTTAAACGGCGTAACCTAAAGATTCATGTTGCCGTGGATGTAGGGGGTGACCTCGGGGGAGATGTGGGCGCAGCCCAGCTCGCACAGCGCGGATTCGATGGCGGCGGGCAACGGGGTCTTGCCCTCGCCGTCGACGGTAGCACCGCCGAAGGCGGCGATCTTGGCGACATCTGCGGGCGCGGCCTCGATATGCATGCAGCCGCCGACCAAGCGCGCGCGAACCTGCGCCAGGCCAAGATCGTGCAGGTAGTCCTCGCAGGCGCGGATTAAATCGACCTTCTCGCGCGTAAGCTCCTCGCCCGTGGGGACGCGCGTGGCAAGACAGGCTCCCGCCGGCAGGTTCCAAACGGGATAGCCCCATACGCGCAGCAGCTCGCGCTCTTCGTTCTTGGTAAAGCCGACCTCCATAAGAGGGGAGCGTACGCCGAGCTCTTCTGCCGCGCGCATGCCAGGGCGGTAGTCACCGCGATCGCTCGCATTGCTGCCATCGATGACGGTGAGAAAGCCGAGCGACTTGGCGTGGTTGACGATAGCGGTAAAGCCGGCGTGCTTGCAGTGGTAGCAGCGATTGGCATCGTTGCAGGCTACTTGGGGGAGCTGCAGCTGATCGACCGAAAGATTGAGCACGGGGAGCTTAAAATGCGGCCCCTCATTGGTTTGTCCGTCAACGGAAAGCTCAAACGAGGTCTGTTCGGGCGTGCCGATGAGCGGCGTGGTGAGGTGAACGAGAAGCGTATCGGCAGGCATGATGCGGGCGCAGACCGCGGCCAAAAAGCTGCTGTCGACGCCGCCGGAAAAGCCGATGGCGACGCGTCCGTATGCCAGTAGCAACTGCTCGAGCGCTGCGAGTTTGTCCTGAAGCTCCTTTGCAGGTGCGGTAGTGTCTGAAAGCATAAAACGTTCCTTACCAATATGTGCTCGGTCGAAAACTATAATCCTACCGAGCTGCTTGTCATAAGACTTCTATCTATGTAACGAAAGTGCAATATGCTATATACGTTATATACAAGTTTGTAAAGTGCGGTAGAGTGTCAGTAATACAATCCGGTGAGGGGGCCGATATGATCAAGGCTGTAATTTTTGACATGGACGGAACGCTGGTCGATACCGAGCGTTTGGGCATTAAGGCATGGAAGGCGGGCGCTGCCGAGCTGGGGGTCGCGATTGATGAAGCGCTGATCCATCAGTTTATCGGTCGCACCCTACCCGATGTCATGGACATCCTTGATAAGCATTACGGCAGCCACGAAACCACCGAGGCGGTCTATGCCCGCCACAAGGAGATTCGCGATGAGATGGTCAAGACCGAACTGGAGCTTAAGGCCGGCGCCGCCGAGTGCATAGACGAGCTGCTGGCTGCGGGCTATCACGTGGGTCTAGCGACGTCGTCGCGCCTCGCTACGGCCGAGCGCAACCTTAAGATGGTCGGCCTCTTTGACAAGTTTGAAACGGTGACCTGTGGCGAGGATGTCGTGCACGGCAAGCCCGACCCCGAGATGTATCTGCTCGCCTGCGAGCGCGCGGGCTTTGCCCCCGAGGAGTGCGCCGTGGTCGAGGATTCGCGCAACGGCTGCGTCTCGGGCATCACGGCGGGTTGCCATGTCTTTGCCGTGCCCGATATCGTGCCGCTGCCGCAGGACGTAGTGGATGGCTGCGAGGCCGTGCTCGACACGTTGTTCGACCTGGCGGCGGCAGTCAAGGCCGTGCGCTAGACAATTGCGGCGTTGAAACGAGCAATTGCCCGCGTTTGCGCTTAAGCAAAAGGGGCCCGGCAATGGTCGGGCCCCTTTTGCTTAAGCGGCGACTTAGCATGCTTGCGGGCGTGCTATAGATACGCGCCTAGGTTGATGGCCATGGCATCGGTCTGGGTGCTTGCCTGGGTGCTGGAGCGCTCCAGTAGGAACGGCCGCACGAGTTCTTGGCGGTTGATATCCTCGGCGGCGGTGACTGCGGTGACGGTGCGTGCTGCAGAGCCGACGTGGATATGCTTGGTCTTTGTCGGGACCTTGTTCTCGATTTGCTCCATCAGCAGTTGGACACCCTTGCGGCCAATCTCGTAGCCCGGAGGCGCTACCGTGGTCAGTGGGACCGACCCGCTCCAGGCGAGCGGGTTACCGTCGCAGCCGGCCACGCGGACCTGCTCGGGGACGGAGATGCCTTTGTCGACCAATGCCGAGATAACGCCCGAGGCCAACACGTCGGTCAGGCCGACGACAAAATCGGGGCGTTCGTCGGCAGGGCGCTCGGCAATCTGGGCGCCGATGCTGTAACCGTCGGCAGCGGTATTCCATTCGCCGGCGTCGATGACTTCGATCTTGATATCGGGGTGCAGGGCAAGGGCCTTGTGAATGCCAAGTACGCGTAGGGTGAGCTGCATGAATGCCGCTCTGCCCACAACGGTGATATGGTGTGTGCCGCGGGCGATGGCGAGCTCGGCGATAATGCGCCCCTGTGCCTCGTTGTCGGCCGCTACGTAGTAGCCGGGCTCGGAGCAATGGATGTCCAGGTGGACGATTGGCACGGGCATCTTGGTCATGGCCGGGTGCCAGTCGGGGGACGCCATGGGCTGAACCATGACGCCGGACATCTGCGTGCCCATAAAATAGCGCAGGTAATGGTCCTGGAGAATATCGTCGTTATCGGCGTTGGCGATGAGTAGGTCGTAACCGTGCTTGCGGGCCTCGTTATGGGCGCCGCTGGCAATTTGGAGCGAAAAACCGTGGTCGAGACGGGGGAGCACCAGGCCAAAGGACTTGGTGGCGCCGCCCGCGAGCTGACGAGCGCTTTGGTTGGGCAGGTAGCCAAGGCGATTGATGGTCTCGTTAATGAGCTTGAGGGTCTCGGGGCGCAGCTTTTCGGGATGGTTGAGCGCGTTGGAAACCGTGCCCAACGAAACCCCGGCCTCGCGCGCGACGTCGCTGATTTTTACCTTTGCCATAGCGGCCCCTTTGATGCGTTTCAAGTACAAGCCAGATTGTAGCATCGCCCGCCTCTGAAGTGTCAAAACCTGCCAATTAGGGACAGGTTTATTT
>CAUDCB010000043.1 GCA_958447915.1 uncultured Collinsella sp.
TGCGATGCGATCGAGCTTTGCCTGCAGCTGCTTGTAGTACGGGATGCAGCGCGCCATGACAAACCAAAACACCAGGCCGATGGCGGGCGTGCAAATCAAAAAAATCATGCCGAGCTTAAGGTCGATAGCGAGGGCCGCGACCATGGAGCCCACCGCCAGGAAAGGCCAGCGGATGAGCATACGCACGCCCAGCGCCACGGCGAGCTGCACCTGGTTGACGTCGTTGGTGATGCGCGTGATGAGCGACGGCGTGCCAAAGCGATCGAGCTCAGCATAGCTCAGCTTGTTGATGTGCTGGTAGAGCGCGCCGCGAATGTCAGTACCCATGCCCTGCGAGGTGAGCGCCGCCATCTTTTGGCAGACGAGCGTAAACGAGATGCCAATCACGGCCATGGCGGCGAGCACCATGCCGTAGTGGACGACGGCGTTCACATCGTGCGCGCCGATGCCCTTATCGATCATCTGGGCAATCACCAGCGGCGTTAGCAGGTCAAAGATCACTTCGATCAGCTTGCACGCAGGGCCAATCACCATACACCGGCGAAAATGGCCACCAAACAGCCAGAGCAGCACAATCATAAAAAGGCGCTACCTATCATCAACTATCTTCAATCTGATTCATGATAGTACGGCGAACCCTGAAGATGCGTAAGCAACTCGTTACAGAAGAGTCTTGAGCGGTGGTAAAAACCGTCACTGTTTTGGCGCAGTTAGCAAGCGACATAACGCCAGGGATTCAATTATCAGATAAATGTGACCCTTCAGGCGGTTTTGGTCGGCTACCCGCGAGTGCCGGCAGGGCGTTTGGTAGTCGAGCGATTCCGCAGGCAAAGCCGAGGACCAGCGAGACACCACTCCATCACGCCCGGACCACGTGGCCGCCTATGTTTTGGCAAAGCCGGCGAGCGCCACCCAGAGCGAACAAGTTGGCATGAAAAAGGCAAGGCATAGACCTTCTGGTCATGCCTTGCCTTTTGAATGACAAATTGTCGCTCTGGGTGGCGCGCAGCGTCGAGCATTGCGCGGTTTGGTAAAACCGCGCAAAAAGAAAGCCCGTGCGCTCGATGGATTCGGATGCCCGACAGAGGCTCCTTATGGCTGCTTCCTTCCGGACCTGACCAGATTCGGAACATGTCGTCATCCGAACCCATCGAACGCGCTAGGCGCTCGATATATCTTACCCGCTCCCGCCCGATGGGGCAAGGTAGCTAATTTGGGACGAGGCTTTTTTGACTACTCGGGCAATCGGATCGGCAAGTAGTCAAAATCGCCCCGTTCCAAAAAGACTGGTCTGACGCTGTGCCACGAAAGTGGCCTATCTACTACGTTTAGGCCGCAGGGGTCAACCATAGCCGGCTTTTTCGAAAACCGGCAAGCTCTCTACCTGCGGTTTCATTTTTGCAAATTCCGAGATGGTCGAGGGCGGCCGGTTAAACGTAGTAGATGGCCGCATTTTGTGGCGGACGGTCCGACCCAAGGCACAAGGCGGCCAGCCTCGGATGACCATTCACGAAGTTGCGGTGGAATACGGACTGAATTGGCCCCTTAAAGGCAAAAACACTCCGTATTTCACCGCAACTTATAGAGAGATAGGTTTTAGACACGGCCGAGGTCGTAGGCTTGAGCGGCTGCTTCACCGGCGCAGATGAGGTTGGTTGTGGCTTCCTGGGGGGCGAGCGCCTGGTCAAGAGGCATGGGCCTGCGACAGACCGGCAACACTAGATCGACACCTCGCTCATACACTACATCCAAGTTATCCGTGCGACCGCCCACGACGGCAACAACCGGCTTGCCATAGCGTTTCGCACGACGGGCCACGCCCACCGGCGCCTTGCCGGCAGCGGATTGCTCGTCCATATTGCCCTCGCCCGTTATGACCAGGTCGACATCGCGTACGCGCTCGTCAAACCCAACGAGGTCGAGCACCGTCTCAACGCCCGAGCATAGCTCCGCACCGAGCGCCAGCAGCGCGGCACCCAGGCCGCCGGCGGCACCGGCACCGGGCACGCCGAGCACTGAGCCAAATGTCCGTGCGCCCTCGGGTGTGCGCAACAACCCCTGAGCCCGTGCCTCGGCAATTGCCGCATCGAGCAGGCGACCGTAGCCGACCATCCAGCTGTCGCACCTGCGCAGCACCTCAGCGTCATCCGCCGGCAGGCCCTTTTGTCCGCCGAACACCGCAAGCGCGCCGCGACGCCCCACGAGCGGATTCTCGACATCGGAAAGCACCACGACGCGCGCGCCATTCAATGCCCGAAGCGCCGGTGCCAAATCGATACTCGACGCGTGTTCAAGGCCCGCGAGACCAGGGGCGATATTGCAGCCACACTCATCGACAAGACGCGCGCCCAGCGCCTGCAACATGCCGGCACCACCGTCGTTGGTGGCGCTGCCGCCCAGTCCTATATATAGAGTCCTCGCCCCCGCGCGAACCGCACGAAGCATCAGCTCGCCCACGCCATAGGTCGTAGCGGCCAACGCCGCCGGCTCTGTGCAGGGCGAATACCCAATACCCGCCGCCTCGGCCATCTCAATTACAGCCGACTCGCGCTCGCCATCCACCAACATCCGAGCAGATACGCGATCGCCCAAGGGGCCTGCGACTTCACATGCCACGACCTCACCGCCACACGCGGCAACAGCATCGAGCGTTCCCTCGCCACCATCTGCCAGCGGCAATGCGCGCACCTCGGCATCGGGCCACACACGGCGCATACCTTCGGCAACTGCCGACTCCGCCTGCGAGCTCGACACACTGCCTTTAAAGGAATCAATCGCCAGCAGCACACGGCGGGGCCGGCGGCACGCGGCACCAAAATCGACCGCCTCAACGGCAGTATCTTCAACACACGCGAGCGCCTCGGCATGAGCGGTATGCGCCTCAAGATCGGCCCCACAACCGCAGCCAGCACCATCGGTGCCACGCAGCCCACTAAAATAGCTGCTCAACACCTCACGACACTCGTCTGCCAGCACGCCGGCCGTCACGTTAAACCGATGATTCAGGCGCGAGTCGGCATTCAAATCGTATAGCGACCCCAGAGCGCCCGCCTTAGCATCGGCCGCGCCGTACACGCAGCGCCCCACGCGCGCATTAACCATAAGCCCCGCGCACATGCAGCAGGGCTCGAGCGTCACGTAGACCGTACAATCGGAAAGGCGCCAGCGTCCAAGCGACTGAGCGGCGGCGCATAGGGCCGCAAACTCGGCATGCGCCGAAGGATCCTGGTCGAGCTCGCGGCGATTATGCGCCCGCGCGACAATCTCACCCGCGCGCACCACTACGGCACCGATCGGCACCTCGCCCACCGCCGCGGCGGCACGCGCCTCCGACAGCGCCTCACGCATGAACTTCTCATCGATTCCGGTGCTCGTCATCGTTCGCCTCCCCTGTTGCAAATCCAAAACGATGCTATCATTACGACTCACGGAGAGATGGCAGAGCGGTTGAATGCGGCGGTCTTGAAAACCGTTGAGCGCGAGAGCGTTCCGGGGGTTCGAATCCCCCTCTCTCCGCCACTCTTAGTGACTCACCGGCGTCATAGTCCGCTCGAACAGCGCATCGACCACGTCGGCGATTTCGGATCGGCGCTCTAGTACGTGGCCCGATTCCCACCACATGGTAAAGAGCCGAATAATGCCGCCGGCGACAAACTCAGACGTTGTCTCGAGCGATACGGGCGCGAGCGCATCCTCGTCAAGCGCGCTCATCACGCGCCCGCGTATGGAGCGCGCGATGCGGTCGCAAATCATGCTGGTCAGCATACCCGACATACTGCTCGCCAAAATGTTATCCATGAGCTGCTCATGCGCCAGAATCAGATCCATGGCATCAGCGAACACTTCGTGGCGAAGCGCTCGCACGTCCTCGGCGCCCTCCGCGCCATCCGCATCGGCTCGCTTTTGCGGTAGGCCCGACATGAGTTCATCGATATAGAAGGCAAAGTAATCGTTTTTGTCGCGGAAGTGCTTGTAGAACGTCGTCCGACGAATCATAGCGCGGTCGCACAGCATGGCAACCGTCACGTCCTCAAACCGATGCTCTTCGAGCAGCTCAGTAAAGGCCTCGAACAGGGCCCGATAGGTTTTCTTGATGCGAAGGTCCATACGTATCGCCCTCCTCAAGGAAAAGACAGCGCTCACTAATCTGTCGCATATCTTACACCTGTATCGCCCACCCTTGGCGAATGGCCTCACCTTGGTGGAAACATAACGCTTACCGGAAAGTTCGGTATCGCCAAAGGTTGCGGGTATACTAGTAGCGTTACACCAACGGCAGCCGGCGGAAAACGCCGCGGCCATTCGAAACGGAGACACCATGATTCCCGTCATCATCGGTATCGTTGTTGTCGTTGTGATTGTCTGCGCCATCGCTGGCATCTACAACAACATGGTCACCAAGCGCAATCGCATTGATAACGCCTGGCAGAACATCGACACGCAGCTGCAGCGCCGCAACGACCTGATCCCTAACCTAGTCGAGACCGTCAAGGGCTACGCTAAACACGAGCAGGACACGCTTGCCGCCGTGGTCAACGCGCGCAACGCCGCCGTGAGCGCCACCACGCCCGAAGCCAAGATGGAAGCCGACAACGTGCTGACCGGCGCCCTGCGCCAGCTCTTCGCCGTGGCCGAGGCTTACCCCGATCTTAAGGCGAACACCAACTTTACGCAGCTCCAGGCCACGCTCGAGGACACCGAGAACAAGGTGAGCTACGCGCGCCAGAGCTACAACGACTGCGTGCTTAGCTACAACAACGCCATCCAGACGTTCCCTGCCGTTATCTTTGCCGGCATCTTCCAGTTTAAGGAGCGCCAGGGCTTTGAGGCAGCCGAGGCCGCCCGCCAGGCACCGACCGTCAAGTTCTAACAAGTTGGCAACGCATCCTGAATCGGCTATATGCATAAACCGCTCCGTCGAATGCATACTTCGACGGAGCGGTTTCCTTTTTCGCGTAGGTCCCCCTCTAAGCGCCGTGCATTTTTGGGAGTATTCAACATAACCAAGAGCATCGGGCGCCATGACGAAGGCCAAAGACCGCGAATATCCCTGCAAATCAAGTGCTGTCGGCCCATAACCCCGCCTATTATTCGCGAAAAGCATCGACGAGCACGGATTTTTGCCCGAACGTCGGTATGCAGGGGCCTTCGATTGCAGAATACTCGCAAAAATGCACGTCGCCACCGCCCCCACATGGCACGAAGCAAAACAAAAGCGCGGCCTAAAAGGCCGCGCGCCATCTTTTTTCAGATCTATTTTGCCCGTAACGGCAGCGCCGAGGTAACGCAGGCCCGAGGACGCGCCGGAAAGGAAGGTCGCCCTCGGCCCGGACAGCTAAGACAGCTTACGCGACGGTGTAAACCCAGTTGTGCTTATCCTCAACAGCACCAGACTGGATGCCCGTCAGGGTCTCGCGGAGCCTCTTCATTACAGGACCGATCTCGGTGTAGCCAGCCGGGAAGGTCACAGTCTCGTCGGCACCGTAGACCTTGTTGTCGATCTCGCCGACCGGGGAGATAACGGCAGCGGTGCCGCACAGACCGCACTCAACAAAGGTGCCGGCCTTAACCTCGGCCCACTCGACGGGACGCTGGTCGACGGTCATGCCCAGGTCCTGAGCAACCTGAACGAGCGAACGGCGGGTGATGGAGGGAAGAATGGAGTCGGTGTGCGACTGCGGGACAACAAGCGTGCCATCTTCCTTCACGAACAGGATGTTGGCGCCACCGGTCTCCTCGACATAGGTGCGGGACTCGGAGTCGAGATACAGGTTCTCGGCATAGCCCTCGCGGTGAGCCTCCATCGTGGGCCTCAGGGACATGGCGTAGTTGAGGCCGGCCTTGATGTTGCCGGTGCCGTGCGGTGCGGCGCGGTCGTACTCGGAAACGCGCAGCTTGACAGGCTTGAGGCCGCCCTTAAAGTACGGACCGACCGGGGTCACGAGAATACGGAACGTGTACTCAGGAGCGGGAGCCACGCCGATCACATCACCGGAGCCAATCATAAATGGACGCACGTACAGGGTTGCGCCGGAACCGAAGGGCGGAACCCATGCGGCGTTGGCAGAGACGACCTGCTTGACGGCCTCGACAAACTTATCCTTGGGGAACGGGGGCATCTCCAGACGCTGGGCGGAGTTGTACATACGCTCGGCGTTCATGTCGGGACGGAAGCAGACGATGCTGCCGTCCTCGGCGGTGTAGGCCTTCAGGCCCTCAAAGACCTCCTGGCAGTAGTGGAAGATACCGCCGCACTCGGAGACGTGCAGGGTGTGGTCGGTGGTCAGGCCGCCCTCGTCCCACTCGCCATCCTTCCAATGAGCCTCGTAGCTGTAATCGGTCTTCATGTAGCCAAAGCCGAGGCTACCCCAATCGATATCTTTCTTCTCGACAGTCATATGTCGCTCCTTACATACGCGGTTGCATACTCGCGAACCCGCACGCAAGGACCGAAGCAGGCCGCGTCGCAACGTCGCATACCCGGAGCGTAGAGCCGGGCAGGACACGCGGGCAGCATCAAAGCCGATGGCGCGTCGATTCGCATGCAGGTGATTGTACTCCCCGCACGCCTTGGATAAAACGCTTTTCTTTAACTAAGTAAAGTATTTTCATTTGCCTTCAACACAAAAGGCCCGCCATCGAATCCGATGACGGGCCTTGGAATTAACATCCGAAAACAAGCTCGGACTAGGCGTTCTTTTTACCGAGCTTTGCCTTAACCAGGCCGACCACGGTCGGGATAATCGACACGGCGACGATGCCGATAATCAGCAGCTCAAAGTGCTCCTGCACAAAGGGGATGCCGCCAAAGAAATAGCCCAGCAGCGTAAAGACCGTCGACCAGGTAATGCCGCCCAGCACGTTATAGATGACAAAATTGCGCCAATGCATGCCGCCCATACCGGCGATGAAGGGCACAAAGGTGCGGATAAACGGGAAGAAGCGACCCAGGAAGATGGCCAGGTGACCCCACTTGTCCAAGAAGTCCTCGGACTTTTTAATACGCTCGGGCGTCATGGCCTTGACCTTGCCCGAAGCGATAATCTTTTTGCCAAAGAAGTGACCGATCATAAAGTTGCACTGATCGCCCAGGATGGCTGCGGCCCATGCGGTAGCCAGAAGCGCCACGATGTTAAAGCCGCCGTTATGGGCAAAGAAGCCCGAGGCAAACAGCAGCGAATCGCCGGGAAGGAACGGGAAGAACACCACACCCGTCTCGATAAAGATGATCAGGAACACGCAGCCGTAGGCCATAAGCGGGCCGGCGGCGATCCAGCTGGCAATCGCGGTGCGCGGGTCTTTGAGCAGCTCGGCGATAAAATTAATGAAACCCATGAAGTAAAACCTCTCAGTTGTGGGCGCGGATACGTCCAAGTTGACCAGTATACGGTTGCGACGCCCCCTCGTGCGCAACCCCACAAAAGCATGACTCCATTACCAGCAAGTTTGCATAACTGACACCTGTCGCGCAAAGCCGCCAAGATTGCTCTTCCTAATCCCTAGCGAATCGCTATACTTTATTGAATCGCATTGCCATGGCGCTAAGGGAGGGCGGCCAGTGAGCTTTATAAATACCATTCGCGAGGACATCAAGACCGTCCAGGCGCAGGACCCCGCCGCGCAAAATGGTCTGGTCATTTTCCTTTCGTACCCCGGTCTTCACGCCAAGTGGAACCACGTGCCCGAGCATTGGCTCTGGGAGCACGGCCACCAATCGCTCGCCCGTGTGCTCTCGCAGCTCACCCGCCATATCACCGGCGTCGAGATTCACCCTGCCGCACAGATCGGCAAACATTTCTTTATCGACCACGCCATGGGCGTCGTCATCGGCGAGACCACCATCGTGGGCGACAACTGCGTGCTCTACCAGGGCGTCACGCTTGGCGGCACCGGCAACGAGACCGGCAAGCGCCACCCCACCCTGGGCAACAACGTCACCGTGGGCACGGGCGCCAAGGTGCTCGGCAACATTCGCATCGGCAACAACGTCAAGATCGGCGGCAACTCGGTCGTCGTCAAGGACGTGCCCGACAACTGCACCGTCGTGGGCGTGCCCGGGCGCATCATCAAGCGCAACGGCTGCCGCGTGTTCGAGGAGAGCTTCGACGCCAAGCAGCATCGCGAGTACATGCCCGATGATGCCGCCGAGCAGAGCGCCCTCAACCGTCAGGGCATCACCGAAAACGCCCGTCGCGTCAAGGAACTCGAGCGAGAGGTGGCTGAGCTCAAAGCCCTCGTCGCCAAGCTCGTGGACGAGCGTTAGGGCCGCGGGCAACCGCCACAGCATGAACGCCAGCACAAAAGGCGCGCCAGGGAATCCGCCCCCGGCGCGCCTTCTTTTTGATGTGACATGCGGGACTGTCCCTTTGTCACCTTATGCGAACTGGCTCAGGTAGAGGTCGGCGTAAGCGCCCTCGGCAGCCAGCAGCTCCTTGTGCGTACCCTGCTCGATGATATTGCCGTGATCCATGACCAGGATGAGGTCGGCATCGACGATCGTCGACAGACGGTGCGCGATCACAAAGCTCGTGCGCCCGCGCATGAGCGCGTCCATGGCGCGGCCGATGGCGAGCTCGGTGCGCGTGTCCACGCTCGACGTCGCCTCGTCCAGGATGAGGATCGCCGGGTTGTTGAGCAGCACGCGCGCGATGGTCAGCAGCTGACGTTGGCCCTGGCTGATGCTCTCGGCATCGTTAGCCACACGCGTGTCGTAGCCCTGCGGCATAGTGCGCACAAAAAAGTCGACCCGTGCGGCACGTGCGGCCGCGACAATCTCCTCGCGCGTCGCCTCGGGACAGCCGTAGGCGATGTTCTCGGCAATGGTGCCATCAAATAGCCAGGCGTCCTGCAACACCATGCCAAACTGCTGGCGCAGCTCGCCGCGGTTCATGCGGCTCGTGTCCACGCCGTCGAGGGTAATGCGGCCGCCGTCGATCTCGTAAAAGCGCATGAGCAGGTTGATGAGCGTGGTCTTACCCGCGCCCGTGGTTCCCACCACGGCGATCTTCTGACCCGGCTCGGCGGTAAACGACACGTCTCGCATAAGCGGCTTGTCGGGCGCATAGCCAAAGCGCACATGCTCAAAAGCGACACGGCCTTCCACTTTGCCCGGCAGCCTGGCGGCGGCCACCGGCAACGGATCGGCCTCCATCTCGGGCTCGTCGAGCAGATCGAACACACGCTCTGCGCTCGCCAGTGCGCTCTGCAGCGAGTTAAAGGTAAACGACAGCTCCGTCATGGGCTCGGACGCCTCGTAGATAAACTGGAAGAACGCCTGGAACACGCCGACGGTCATATGCCCGGCAACCAGCATGCTGCAGCCCACCAGCGCGATCACGATCTGCGCCAAACGGCCGATAAAGCGCACCGCGGGGCCGACGGCGTTAATCATAAAGTCGGCCTTGGTGCTCACGCGCGCCAGCTCCTTCGAAGCCTCGTGCACCTCGGCAGAGCTCTTGCGCTCGCGGTTAAACGCACGGATCACCAGACGGCCCGAGTAGCCCTCCTCGACCGCGCTCGTAATCTTGGACACCCACTCCTGGCGCTCGCCCGTCACATCATGCGTGCGGCGCGACACGACCTTCGTCACCAGCAGCGAAAGCGCCGTAAAGAACAAAAAGACGAGCGTGAGCGGCACGCTAAACACGAACATCACGCTCACGGCGCCCACCACGGTACCGATCGACACCAGAAGCTGCAGCAGGCCGCGTTGCATGCTCTCGGACATCTTGTCCAAGTCGTTGGTCGCACGGCTGACGACCTCGCCGGGACGATGCGCGTCAAAGTAGGCAAGCGGCAGACGGTTGAGCTTTTGTGCGATGCGGTTGCGCAGGCGCAGGTTGAGGCGCTCGGCAACGCTCGACATCAAAAAGCTCTGGAGTGCGTAGAACGAGGCAGCGGCGGTCCAGATCATAAAGTAGATAAAGATGGTCCTGCCGCAGTTCTCCCAGGCAATGCTGAAGGTGGTGTTGTTGGCAAACGCCAGCTTCATGTGCCCCCACAGCTCATCGATCACGCGGGCGCTGTAAGCCGGCGCCGCGGTGTTAAAGATGGCATAGAACACGATACTCGCGAACACGATATAGAAGCGCCAATGGTCGCCGGCGGCCTCGCTCCACAGGCGGCACACCGTCGCCCAGGTGTCGCGGGGCGTCTCGTCCTCGTCCTCGTCGTCAACGTCGCGCATGCGCTCCGCCTCGGCGCGGGCGCGCTCGTCCTCGGCGCGCTCGTTTTCCTCGTAGAGTGCCTGGCGGCGAGCCTCGCGCTCCGCCGCTGCCTTGGCGTCTTCCTCCAGGTCGGGCGTGGCGCCCGTCTCCTCGACTGTCTCTGCAGCCGCGGCGTCATCGGCGATGCTCCACTTCTTGAGCTCCTCGGTCATGCTACTCACCTCCCTTCATCTGCGATTCCGCGATAGCGCGGTACACCTCGCAGGTTTCCATGAGCTCGTCGTGCGTGCCTAGGCCCACGACTTCACCGTCTTTGAGCACCACAATCTGATCGGCATGCAAAATAGTCGAGATGCGCTGGGCGATGATGAGCACCGCGGCATCGCACGTCTCGTCCTGCAGCGCATGGCGCAGTGCCGCATCGGTCTTAAAGTCCAGGGCCGAAAAACTGTCGTCGAAGATATACAGATCAGCGTGCTTCATGAGTGCGCGGGCAATCGCCAGGCGCTGGCGCTGACCACCCGAGAAGTTCGTGCCGCCCTGGGCCACCGGCGTATCGAGCCCCTGGGGCTGGTCGAGCACAAAGGTGCTCTGGGCAACCTCCAGCGCATGGAGCATGTCAGCCTCGGTCGCGTCTTCGTTGCCAAAGCGCAGGTTGCTCGCCACCGTACCCGAGAACAGCCATGCCTTCTGCGGCACATAGGCGATACGCCCGCGGATATCGTCTTGCGAAAGGTCGCGCAGATCGACGCCGTTTAGGCGAATGGCGCCCTTCGTGGCATCGTGGAAGCGAAGCAAGAGCTTGGCCACCGTTGACTTGCCCGAGCCCGTCGAGCCCACGATCGCGGTCGTCTGTCCGCGGCGGCAGGCAAAACTCAGGTTGTACAGGGTGTCCTCGTCGGCATCGTCAAAACGGAACGACATGTGGTCGAACACGGCCACCGTGTCGGCCCCATCTGCGGACTCAGGTGTCCCGTCGCCCAGCGTAGCCTTACCGTCCACGATGCTCGGCTCGATTTCGAGCACCTGCTGTGCACGGCTGAGGCACGCCGCGGCACGCGGAAGCGTCAGCACCACCATCTGCGCCATCATCACAAAGAACAGGATCAGGATCGCGTACTCCAGCACGGCCGAGATGCTGCCGATTTGCATGGCATGGACGCCCACGCGGTTGCCGCCCACCCACAGCACCGCCACCTCGGCGATATTCATCAAAAAGAAGCTGGAGCTGTCGAGACCCACAAACAGGTGGTTGACCTTGATGGCATTGGCTGCGTAATCGCTAAACACCTCGTCCAGGCGCTGCTCCTCGTGGCGCTCCTTGTTAAATGCGCGGATGACGCGCACGCCCACGATGTTCTCGCGCAGCACCACGTTCATGCGGTCGATAAAGCTCTGCAGGCGCATAAAGATCGGCGCGGCGTTGGCAACGGTAAAGACCGCCGCCACCAGCACGATCGCAACGACCACGCCCAACAGCGTGCCCATGGCAGGATCGATAAACCAGGCAAAGATGATGCCCGCCACGGCCAAGAACGGTACCGGTAACACCAGCTGAATCGTCTGCAGGATCGCTTGCTGGATCACGTTGATGTCGTTGAGAGAGCGCGTGATCATCGAACCCGTACCAAAGCGCTCAAAGTCGCTGGCGGACAGCTCGAGCGACTTATCGTAGATGGCGTTGCGAATGTCGCAGGCCACATTGGCCGCCAGACGGGCCGAAAGATAGCAGCCCAGCACCGCGCCGCCACTGGCCATGCCGGTCGCGATGAACATATACACGCCGTTGCGCAAGATGTAGTCGATATCACCCGTCGTGATACCAGTATTGACCATATTCGCCAACATTGTAGGCACCAGCAGCGTGCCGACGTTATCTATCAGCAGTACAAACAGCGTCACCGCAATCAGCCCGCGATACGGCCTCATAAATCTCATTAAGAGTCGCATGTCTCCCCTTCGCCCTTATCGTCAGCCTCGTTCTCGGCGGCCACTTGCCGTTTAAATACCTCGCACTCTTCGTTAAGAACATGGGAGAACTTACCGACCAAGCGCATGATCTCGCGCTGTTCCCACGGCTCGAGCGCCTCGATTGCTCCGCTGGTATATAACAGGCTCTCCGTCAAGGTCGTCTTACCTGCGTCTACATGAGCAAGAATGCCAATATTGATGATTTTCATATGATTGTCCTCCATACAAGGCCCAGAAGGGCGCAAAAATCCCCAGCGACAAATACTTTTACCGCTGGGGATGATAGGTAGGACACACATGAAAACTGCGGCCAAGGCTGGCCGTTGTCTATCACGATATGAAATGAAAAGGCAAAAGTATTCTTAAATTGGGTACAAAAACCAAGCCCTCTCCTTGAGGACGTTTGTCTTTGTTCCCATTATCAAATTTTATTTAAGAATACCTTGCCGCATATTGATAAACTCCTTTGCTTGGATTTTTATAGTATAGCATATCAAATTCCCAAAAGCAACCCTGTTAAGATAAATTTTTTCTGTCACTGCACCTCCCTTGATTCTCATTTTCATTGCAACAGCCTCAGGACTCAGCGCAACGCGTTGCGCTGAGTCCTGAGGCGCGAATCCGGGTAGGCAACCCCAGAGGGGCCGGAATCCCCCGGCCCGCGATGGAGGGAGGCCGGCATGTCCAGACCCAAGCCGTCCGGAAGGTCGTACGGGAGGCTCACGAGGCACGAGAGGAACACGGTCGAGAGGATGCTCGACCGCAACCGCAACACCGCGAGATCGCCGCGGAGCTCGGCAGGTCGCCCTCGACCGTGACCAGGGAGGTCGCGGCGCACCGCTACGTCACCGCGCCGCGCTCGCGCTACGGCGAGCCCGCGCCCGCGGACCTCTCGGGGGCCTGCCCCAGGCTCTCCGCGTGGCCGAGGTGCTGCAACGGCTGCCCGCACAGGAGG